>CAZBDA010000071.1:0-27387 GCA_964490445.1 uncultured Rickettsiales bacterium
CATCGTCGTCGTCGCCCGCGTCGTCGTCGCCCGCGTCGTCATCGCCCGCGTCGTCGTCGCCCGCGTCGTCGTCGCCCGTGTCGTCGTCGCCCGTGTCGTCATCCCCGGTGTCGCAGTCCGGTGCGCCCACACAGTCGGGGTCCTCGCAGTCGTAGATGCCATCACCGTCGTTGTCGGCGCCGTCGATGCAGGTGCCCGGCTGCCGTCCCTCGGGAGGTAACTCGGCGCAACTGATCGCTGCGAGCAGCGTAATGAGTCCAAAAACCAGGGCAAGCAGGGGTCCGCTGACAGTCTTCACAGGCGCCTCCGAGATGAGATTAGCTCAATCAGGCAACAAGGCGCGAGGGTTTCTGAACTCCCGGAGCTTCGATGATGCAGGGCGATTGTGCTTTCAGTTGGGTTTCAGTTTGTCCAACCATCGTTCGACCTGCCGTTCCAGGTCTGCGTGCGAGCCGCTGTTGTCGAACACGACGTTCGCGAGGGCAGCTTTGTGGTCCTGTCCCAGTTGGCTGTCGATGCGCGCCTGCGCCTCGGCTGTCGACAGTCCGTCCCGCTGCACGACGCGTCGCAGTTGTTCTGCCGGCGCACAGGTCACCACGGCGAGTCCTGCGTAGGACTGGTAGCTACCGGATTCCACCATCAGGGCGGCCGATACGACGGCGAACCGGTGCCCCGCAGAGGCGAGGCCGGCGAGCCTACGTAGGGTCTCGGCGATGATGGGGGGGTGGGTGAGTGACTCCAGTTCCCGTCGACGTTCGGGGTCCTCGAACACGATTGCGCCCAGGGCGGCGCGGTCGAGGCTGCCGTCGGCGAGGATCACTTCGTCGCCGAAGCACGCCTTGATGGCTGCGAGTGCCGGTTGGCCCGGCGCAACCACGTCGCGCGCGACCTGGTCGGCGTCGATGACGGGAATGCCGCGCTCGCGCAGCAGCGCCTCGATGGCGGACTTGCCACAGGCGATGTTTCCGGTCAGACCCCAGGTGAGCAGTGTCGACTCCGAGTCGGGCGGCACAACAAGGCCGCCATCAGTCGTCCTTGAGCTTCTCGATGTACCGGAAGATCGTGCGTGGGTCGACATCCAGGGCGCGCGCCGTCGCGGCCTTGTTCCAGGTGTGTGCTTCCAGGCAGTCCTTGATGTATCGCTGCTGGAAGTTCTCACGCGCCTCCGCCAGGGGTAGCCACATCGGCCCTGGAGCCGACACTTCGCCCTCGAAGCCCAGGTCCGCCGGCGTCAGCTGGGCACTTTCAGTCAGCACCAGTGCCTTCTTGATGCGGTTTTCGAGTTGCCGGACATTGCCGGGCCAGACGTAGGTGCGCAGCGCCTCCACCGCTTCCAGGCTGTAGCCGGTAGCTTTCGACGAGTAGAGGCGGGCAAAACGCTTCAGGAGGTGCTTGGCGATCAGGATGATGTCGTCGCCCCGGTGCCGTAGCGGAGGCAACTCGACCACCAACTCGTTGAGACGATAAAAGAGGTCCTCTCGGAAGCGACCCGCGGAGATCTCTTCGCTGAGTTGCTTGTTGGTCGCGGAGATGACGCGGATGTCGACGGGCCGGGCCTTCCCTTCGCCGACTCGCTCGATCTCCCGTTCCTGCAGTACCCGGAGCAATTTCACCTGGAGATTCATGGGCATCTCGCCGATCTCGTCCAGGAACAGGGTGCCGCCGTTGGCGCCCTCGAACTTGCCCTCCTTGTCTGCCACAGCGCCGGTGAATGCGCCCTTCTTGTGACCGAACAGTTCGCTCTCCAGGAGGTTCTCGGGAATTGCGCCGCAGTTGATGCTTACAAAGGGACCCTCGCGGCGGTTCGAGCGTTGGTGCGTCTCTCGGGCGACCAGTTCCTTGCCGGTTCCGGTCTCGCCGGTGACGAGCACGCTCAGGTCGGTGGGAGCGACCTTGTCGATGGTGCGGAACACTTCGACCATGACCGGGTGGTTGCCGAGCATTGCGCCACCGAGCCCGGTGCCCGCCTGTACTTCCCGGGCGAGGTCGGCGTTCTCGATGCGCAACTCATCCAGCAGCAGGGCGTTGTGCAGAATCAGGCCGGCCTGTGCGGCAAAGATCTTGAGCAGTTCCAGGTCTTCGTGCGTGAACAGCCCCTCGAGCCCCTCGTTGCCCAGGTAGAGCACGCCGATCAGGTTGTTGCGGGCCATCAGCGGTACGCACATCACGGACGACAACTGCAGGTCGAGCACGCTCTTGCTCTGTCCCAGCACGGTGTCGTTCAGCGCGTCGGCGATGATCACGGGACGCCTCTCCTTGAGGACGCGGGCAATGACCGAGTCACTCACCTGGCCGCGGTCGGTTCCCACGTCGACCCGGTCGACGTTGCGTGCCGCCGGAATGTGCATGGTGTCGCCGTCTATGTGAATGAGGAAGCCTTTGCTGGCTCCGCAGAGAGAGATCACTGCGTCGAGCAGTGTCTTGAAGATCTCCGGCACCTCCATGCCGAGCAGGAGTTGTTCGGCGAAGGTGGTGATCTTCTTCAGGCGTGGGTCGATGCCATCGTCATCGCCGGCCTTGGCGGAAGCCTTGCGCGGGGAAACCTTCAACTCGCCGGGAACTGTTGTCGAGAAGGACAGCTCGGTGCCGCCCATCATCAGCAGGTCGCCGTCCCTGAGACCATAGTTGCGTCGGTTGCGGCCGTTCACCAGCAACTCCGCCTCGGGCTCCAACGAGGTGAGTACCCAGTTCTTGCCATCGCGCAGGATCTGAGCGTGGTAGGGCTCGATGCCGGGGTCGGTGATCGCCAGGTCGTTGTCGGGCGCGCGGCCGACGCCGGTCAGCTTGCGAGTGATCTCGAAGCGCTGGACCTGCTCGCCGTCATGGTAGGTGAGGAAGGGCACGAGCGAAGCCTATCGCTCGGGACGTCGTTCTGTCGAGCCGGGCTACTCAGGTCACCAGAATTCCAGCACCAGTCCCGAGCCGGTGAACTTTGGCCGGATCGGAGTTGCCCGTGCTTCGAGCTTCCCGCTTCGGTTTGCAGGTCGTCGTTCCGGGTGCAGTTCGTAGCTCCTGCGTAGGGCCAGGGACACGACTACGTCGACCACGATTGCGAGCCAGAACACCGAGAAGCTGATGTAGTTGCCCATGCGGCTGATCTCGGTGGCAGCGAAGCCGGCGGGGCTGAGATCCTCAAGAACCGCAACTCGCATCAGCAAAGTCGCGACGTTGAGGCTGAGTGCGGCGATCTCCGTGCCCATGATCGCGTTTGCAGCCTTGCGGTGGCCGAGAAAGCGCAGGCCGATGCCGAAGACCGGGATGAACCAGCGGCGGCGCAGCACCCGTGTCGATGTGCCGCCGCCCTGCAACTCTGGAAACACGATCTCGGGGGGTTCTGAGATGGGTCCGTTGGCAGCGATGTACGCGTCGCGTTGGCGGTTATAGAACTCCAGCAGATCCGGCCGGGTGGTTACGGGACTGGGCAGGTAGTCGGGATCCAGTCGCAAGGCATAGCGCAACTTCTCAGCGGCGTCGGTGGAGTGGGGTTCGCCCTGGAGCAGCAGAGTGAATGCGTAGTACAGGAAGCCCTCGTGGAGCTCCTGGCGGGTTCGCAGTTGCACGGGGCTGTCCAGGAGCGCGGCAAAGGCCTCGGCTGCTTTCGCGAACTCGCCGCGTTCATAGTAGTTGCGTGCTTCCTGCAGGCGTTCCGAAGGTGAACCCTCGCTGTCCTTTTCCGTGGCGGCTGCAGGCTCGGCCTCGGGGGCTGCCGTCGCGGTCGGCGGCTCTTGTTCGGCCGGGCCGGACTGTTCGGCGGCGGCTGGTCGCGGAAGTACGATCGCCGCTGCAAGCAGCAGCGTACTCAGCAGCAGACTCTGTCGGATTGCCTGAATCGTCGTACTCCTCCCGACCCGCCGAGAATGCGGTGAGGCTGCCGCAGATGGTATCAGCGTGGCAGGGTGGCGCGGAAGAAGCCGGGGAACTCGCCGTCGTTGGTGACGGTCTCGTCCCAGATCTCGCCAGTTTCCGGATCGGCGAGTAGTACATGAACCCCTCGCACCCCGCTCTGGCCGACTGTGTACAGGAAGCCATCGACCAGGTCGCTTCGTCGTAGCTGGATGCTGACGATCGGCGGTTCAGGTGACAACAGGTCGAGAGTTCCGTGCGCCCGCGCAAAGCGCTGTTCGCCAGTTTCCGGCTGTTCGGGTGGTATCACCTCGACATCGTAGATGTCCGGGATGAGCAGCCCGGTCCAGGCGCCCTCCTCGTCGGTCGTCTCCAGGTAGGAGTAGTAAGGCGGTGAGGACATTCGGATGCCCAGCTTTGCCCCGACCATGGGGTTGCCGTCGCTCTGGCTTACCTCGATGCGGCCGATGGAACTGTTCGGCAGGGCGAGCTCGACCTCGACCAGGTCGGTGCCGACAACGACGTCGAAGTCCTCGCTGACGGTTCCGAAACTTCGATTGCTGTGTCGTGGGAAGGCAGTGGCTCGGTAGGAACCACGCGGCAGCTCGCGCTCCCAGCGTCCGTCGGCGTCGGTCTCGAACTCGGCGCGAAAGGTACCGCCGCTGAACTGCGGACCATGGGCTGCCGCTGGAACCCAACCTTCCACTCGGACCCGACCGGTGGTGGCAACCCCTCCCAGCTGGACGAGGGTGCCGATCACCTGCGCAGTCGGCAGACTGGGATATTCGATCTTCATGCTCAGCCCGGCCAGCAGCGGGAGGACCTGGTTGTCGATCCGGATGGGGGCGATGGGAACGCTGCCGTCCGGTGGACTGCTCACCAGGATGTCGTAGCGCACCGCAGGCGGTACCTGGAAGGTGAAGACGCCGCTCGAGTCCGTGGCAACCGTGAGTCCCAGGGGGCGGTCTGGGCGACCGGCCTCGTAGACGCTGACAATGGCGCCGACGATCGCGTTGCCCGCGGTATCGCTGACCTCCCCGATGACGTCAGAACGTGTAGGTAGTAGCCAGGGCTCGCTCGTCTCTCCGGCCAGTTCGATGTCTTCCAGGTATTCCGCCGGACTGGTCCCGGTGAAGCAGTCGGGGGCGATCGCCAGGTTGTAGGTACTGGGCAGGATAGTCTGGGTGAACAGGCCCTGGGAATCCGCGACGCCACTCAGATCACCGAGATCTCCGACCCCGTCGAGGAACACGCAGACTCCTCCCGCCGGGCTGCTGTCCTCGTGCAGGACCTCTCCTGTAACGGCTACCGGCGCAGTCATCTCCGTGAAGGCGAGGTCTCTGCCGTTCCAATTCTGGGTCTCTCCAGGTTGGCTACGGTAGCTGTGCTGGTAGGGGCCTGGGTCGTGCAGCGTGAAGCTGTAGTCGCGGGCGGGTGCGATGGGACCGGTCTGCTCACAGTCCGCCCCCACCAGCAACAGCCCGGCGCCGGCTGCCAGCAGCGCGCTCCGAACCGTATCGATACTCACTGCCCGGTCTCCTGGCCTGTGCCGGAACGGTTGTCGCCCTGGTCCGACGAGGCCCCGTCGGCTGCCCCCAGCGGCAGGAAGAAGTCGTCCCCATGCGGGAGTACCACCAGCGGCCAGGTGGTGATCTGCTGGTTGCCCCCGGCGCGCACCTGCAACTCCAACTCGGCCTGGTACGGGAATGGTGCCCAGGGCAGGGCATTGACGCGCAGGTCCAGACGAGCCACCCCCTTGGCGATTACATACGAGTTGCGAGACGCCAGTCCCACCGGCCGCACGGTCCAGGTCACCTGGTCGGGGCGGGTGATGCGGCATTGGAACCTGCGCTCGTCAATGGTGCTGTCCATGAGCACGGGGCGGCTTGGGGTTTCGCTCCAGGGGCCACCGGCATGCGGGCTGCAGTGGCTGCTTCCGGGTGGGTCGGACGGGTCGGGATCGGGATCGGCCTTGTCCGGCGGATAGCCGGGGATCCAAAGGCAGGCTGCCATGACGGCACTCGCCCCGGCGGTCAGCAGCGATCTGGTAAGCAGCCTGTCGATGGTCTACGAGCCTCGCAGCAGCTGGAGTGTGTCCCCCGTACCAGCATGTGTCTGCGCCGTCCGAGATGCTGCTGCAGGGGCACGGGATGATAGCTCGAATCGTGCAGAAATGCGGCGGTCTGTAGCAGTGTCGACGGGGCGCGACGAGGTTGAGGTCGGTGCGCTTTCAGCAGCCTACCTGTCGGGTTGGATTACCTGCTCTCCACCGGGCTTCAGATCGCGGGTCTCGACTCCGCAGGTTACTTTGATGCGCTTCAGCACCCTGCGCTCGTGTCGGATGACGAACTGGTATTCACCGAGGCTTTCCAGCTCCAGTTCCGATCGGGACTCGATGGTTCCCATCAGTTCGCCGTTCATCTCGAGTACGGCGTCACCGGGGAATCCCACGAAACGCACCCGCGCCGGCTTGTAGCGACGCTTGATGACCGGCTCCTTCTCTTCATCGGGCATCACGACGACGACCTCTCGATGTTCGAAGTGATAGGCGGTTTCGGGAAGGACGACCTCGTGCCGTCCGCTTGGCAGGGCAAAGGCGCTCATTGGCGTCCAGCCGATGGCCTCGCCGTCGAGAAAGACCTGGCTGTCGCCGTCCAGCGTGATGACTCGGAGGCTGCCCATGCCTTGCGGGATGGCCGCCAGCTGCGTCTCTGCCGGGGTCGGCCTCGCCTCGGCCAGGCGCGCCTTTTCTCTCTTCGCATCGGCCCGGACACGGTCCGAGGTGCGCTCCTCGGTCGGCGTGGGATCGTCCTTCGCTTCGGGGCTTGCCTCGGGTTCTTCTGCGGGCGCAGTCTCTTCCTCGGAGTCCAGGGCAGGGCCGTCACCGTCGTCGCTGGCTGCTGGTTCCTCGGCTGCTGCTGCGGCCGGCTCCGGGGCGCTCTCGGCAATCGGAATCGCGGGCATGGCGACGGGCGCCAGGCGGGCCAGGGGTTGTTCTTTCGCATTCCATTGCTCGAAGCCGTCGCTGGAAACGGAGAGCATCGCGAAACTACCCACCAACACCACGGCGAGCCCGATCCAGACCCAGCCGCCGCCGGGTCCTGTCTTGTCTGCCCGCGCCGAGGGTCGAATGCCGCCGATGATCTCGATGACCTCGCGGTTGTCGCCGTCCAGTGCCAGCACCCGGTTGAAGGTGCGCAGGGCACTGGCCGTGTCCTTGCGGTTGATCTCGGTCTTGCCGCGTTCGACCAACGACGTGAGCAGGTGTCGCAGGAGCTTGTCTTCATAGCTCTCGGAGTCGGTGAGGTAGCTGCCGACGGCCCACTCCCCCGGGAGTGCCGGGTTGATAGCGACGCTGTGTAGGAACCTGTCGAGGGCGTCACGCACCTCGGATGCCGAGGCGTAGCGCTCGTTGCGGTCGGTGCACAGGCAGCGGCGGATGATGGTCGCCATCGCTGGACTCAAGCTGGGCACTCGCTCGCCAGGGTCGTCGAAGTTGCCTTCGATGATGGCCTTGAGGACGATCGATGGGTTGCCGCCTCGAAACGGTAGCGAACCCGTCACCATGCGGTACAGGACAATGCCCAGGGCAAACAGGTCGGAGCGGTGGTCGATCTCGGAGTCCGTCGCCTGCTCGGGCGACATGAATGCTGGGCTTCCTACCAGCGCTCCCGTCATGGTGACGTGGCTGTCATCGACAATTCGGGCGATGCCGAAGTCCATGAGCTTGACGGCGCCTTTGGCATCGATCATCACGTTTTCAGGCTTCAGATCGCGGTGGACGATGCCTCGGTCGTGTGCGGTCTGCATGGCGGCGCACAGCTCGCGGGCGATGAGGGCCGCCGGTTCCGCCATCATCACGCCCACGTGGTCGAGGACTCCCCGCAAGGTCGGTCCCTCGATGAACTCGGTGACGATGAAGCAGTGCTCAGAGTCGGTGCCCGAATAATCGAAGATGCGCAGGATGTTTGGATGGCGGAGGCTCTCGATGGCCTTTGCCTCGCGGGCGAACCGGGTGCGGTTTTTTTCCGATGAGGCCAGGTGCGGATGCAAGACCTTGATGGCCACCTTGCGGTCCAGGGTCAGGTGGCGGCCGAGATAGACCACGGCCATCCCGCCCTCGCCAATCTTCTCGAGAACCTCGTACTTCTCGATAGTTTCGCCAATCACGGGGCGATTGTACTCCGGCCCGGCTGCGGACGGTCTGTGGATTCTTCGGCAGCCGCGATGATGGCGGCGACCACCGGTCGATCGGCGGTCGGGAACTCCAGCAGTGCCAGCTCCTGAGGCCTCAGCCAGCGGATCTCGTCGACTCCGGCGGTGGCAGGCTCACCCGCGCTGATCTGACAGCGGTAGACCCGGAAGTCCAGCAGCCGCTGGCCGTCCCGGTGGCCGAGAACCTCGTGGAATACGGGCCCCACTGTGACCTCGACCTCGAGTTCTTCGGCGAGTTCCCGGGCCAGCGCCCCTTTGTCCTGTTCGCCCTCTTCCACCTTGCCGCCGGGGAACTCCCAGGCACCGGGCCACGACGAACTGGAACTCGGCCTCCGGGTGACCATGTACAGGCCATCTCTTTCGATCAGTGCGCCGACGACGCGCAGGGTCTGGAACGCAGGAGTGTCCACTCAACCTCGGATGGTGGTCTCTTTTGCCCGCGCCTGGCGCCGGGCCAGGATGGTCTTGATGATGACGTCCGCGCTCTCTTCGACTGCGCGGCGGGTGACGTCGATGATCGGCCAGCGGGGATTGCCCCGGAACAGTTCGTTTGCGTAGTCCAACTCCATGTAGATGTGTTCGATGGCGCCGTAGTTGGAACGAGTCTCGAGACCGAGGTTTCTGATGCGCGCCAGCCGGATCGCGTGGAGCGGTTCGGGTTCGATGGTCAGGGCGAAGATCTTGTCCTGGTTGATCTCGAACAGCTCGGGTGGCACATCGATGCCCAGTACGATCGGGATGTTCGCGACCTTGAAGCCCTTCTGGGCGAGGTAGGTCGACAGCGGTGTCTTGCTGGTACGCGAGACGCCGACCAGGACGATGTCCGACTTGTGCAGGTAGCGGGGCTCGGCACCGTCATCGTGCTTGACGGTGAACTCCACCGCATCGACGCGCCGGAAGTACTCATCGCTGAGCATGGTCTTGCGACCGGGGATCCCTTGTGGCTGCATGCCGCCGAGTTGCTTGGAGATGCCGCCGATGAGTGGTCCCATCAAGTCCACGCATTCGACGCGGTGCTTGTTGGCGGACTCGTAGATGGCTTCGCGCATCTCCGGGTTGACCAGGGTGAAAACGATCAGCGCATTCTGTCGGGCCGCCAACCTGGCGAGTGCTTCGATGCGCCTGCGCTCGTTGACGTGGCTGTAGGTGCTGATGTTGACGAGGTAGTCCTCGAACTGCGCCAGGGCGGCCCGGGTCATGGCCTCGGCCGTGCCTCCGGTGCTGTCGGAGATGACGAAGATTGTGCTCGGCAGGTCAGATGATTCTGATTCGGTCATGGATCACTCGCTCTTTCCCAGCGACGCCACTACACGTCGGGCGCGTGCTAGCTGCTACACTGCGCCGCCGCGAGTATAACCATGAACCCTCCCGCCGGGAAATGCGCTGAACTCCCACTCGTCCGCTGAGTCAATCGGTTCCCTGCTTGTCCAGGCAGTCGAGCGTTGGGGGCCCGCAATAGCTCTGCGTCGCCGTCGCGAGCCGTTGAGTTGGAGTGTCTCGACCTGGACCGAACTTGGTGAGCAGGTGCGCGCGGTAGCCGCTGGGCTGCGGAGCCTCGGCGTCGAGCCGGGCGACCGCATTGGCCTGCTCTCGAACACCCGCATCGAGTGGACTGTGCTCGACTATGGGGCGCTGTCCATCGGCGCGGTGGTAGTCCCGCTGTACCATTCGTCGACTCCCCAGCAGATTGCCTTTGTCCTGCAGGACAGCGAAGTGTCGACACTGGTTCTTGAGAACCGCGCTCAACTGGAGCAACTGCAGCCACACCTGGACGGTCTCGAGCATCTGCAACGAAGGATTGTCTTCGAGGTCATGGACCTGCGCGAGAGCAGCAATGCACTGCTGTTTGACGAGCTGATCCGCGAGGGTCGCCGTTACATGCGAGACCACGGGGACGAGTTCGGGACGCTGCTGAGCCGGGTCGGCGCCGACGACCTCGCTACCATCGTCTACACCTCGGGCACGACGGGTCTACAGAAGGGGGTGTGTCTGACGCACGGCAATGTGCTGGCGGCGATCGAATCCATCAGCAGCGTACTGCCTGTGGGTCCTGGAGACACGACTCTGCTGTGTCTGCCCCTGTCACATATCTTCCCTCGCCTCGCGCAGTTCGCTGCTCTCAGTTACGGCTTCTGCATCGCCTACGCTCGTCGAGTCGATCTGCTGGCAGAGGTGCTCCAGGAGGTGCAACCGACGTTCTTTTTTGCCGTACCTCGCATCTATGAGCGCATCTACCAGCAGGTGGTGTCCAGCTACCGAGAGTTGCCACCGCTGATGCGAACGATGGTCCGCCGGGGTGTGCGTGCGGCGCGCGAGTCCGGTGCCCTCGAGGCCAGGTCCGACTCTGCCGAATCGTTGACTGGCATAGGGCTGCCGATGATGTCCGACGCTGCGGCAAAGCGGCAGCGTCCGGGCCTCGGCCGCAAGCTCGCCAACCGCTTCCATGGTGAGGTTGCCGACCGCACGCTATTCGAGGGGTTGCGGGTTGGTCTCGGAGGGCGGATTCGGTTCTGCGTGTCCGGCGGCGCGCCCCTCAACTCTGAGGTGGCGGAGTTCTTTCGCCTGGCCGGGGTAGAGATTCTCGAAGGCTATGGACTGACAGAGTCGATGGGTGCCGCCACGATCAACCGTTTCGGTGACAATCGTATCGGTACGGTGGGTCGGCCCTTGCCCGGAGTGCGGGTCCGCATCGCGCCGGACGGTGAGGTGCTGTTGCGCGGCGATATGGTGTTCGGGGGCTACCACGAGCAGCCCGAGGAGAGCGCCGAGGCACTCAGCGAGGAGGGCTGGCTGCACACCGGCGATGTCGGTTCTCTCGACGATGCCGGTTTTCTGCTCCTGACCGACCGAAAGAAGGACATCATCGTTACCTCGGGCGGCAAGAACGTGGCGCCGCAGCGCGTGGAGGGCGCCCTGCGCATGAGCCCCTACGTGTTCGACGCGATGGTGTTCGGTGACAGGCGCCCCTACCTGGTCGCGTTGTTGACCCTGGCCGAAGAGGAGGTCCGTGCTTTTGCCGCCAGTCTCGATCTGCCCGTGGACGACTGGAGCGGATTGCTACGCGACTCCCGGGTGCAGGCCCTGCTGGACGCCGAGTTGCAGCACTGCAACAGCCGGTTGGCCCATTCCGAGCGGGTGCGCTCCTTTCGCGTCTTGCGCCGCCCCCTGACGATCGAGGGAGGTGAACTGACACCCACCCTGAAGGTCCGCCGACGCATCATCTGGGAGCGGAATCGGCCGCTGATCGAGGCAATGTACGCGGAACGGCCTCCGGCCTGAACCGGGCCGCCGAAGCCGCGGCGCTCAGCCGAGGCTGTCCAGGAGGTGGCCAATGCGTTCATTCTCGGCTTCGATGACCGCGAGGTTGGCCTCGTAGGCCCGCTGCGACGTAATCCTGTTCACCACTTCGGTTACCAGGTCGGTGTTGGAGTGCTGTCCTCGCAACTCACCGGTCACAGGGTCGAAGCGCAGCGGGCCGGCTGCGACGATGCGCTCTACGTAGGGCAGAACCCCGCCGTTCGGCTGCTCCACCAGGGAGATGCGCTGCTGCTTGAAGTCATCTGTGAGCAGGTTGGCGACGTTGTGGGCGGACGCGTGCAGACGCGTGGACTGTGCCTGCAGGCCACTCAGTGCAATCGAAGCTATCGGCATCATCGGTGGGCTCCGCGCAGTTCCCCTGTGGGCTTATCGGCTGTTCAGAGGGGATCTTTAGGAGAGAGTTTGCCCAACAGTGGCCGTGCACTGCGAGCTCCACCATCCATCGATTTTGCGCCGCTGAGATCTTGTTGCTAGCATCTGCGCCTCCCGCACTGAATGGGTACTCAGTTTCGTGCAGGGACTTGGCAACTTCTTCACCCAGACCCGGTTCGACCGGACATCACTCGGGATGACGACACGATGGCTTCGACCCCTTCCGAATTCTTCCAGGCGAAAGCGGATCAGTTGCGTGCGGCGGATGACTCGCTCGACGGCATCAACGCGGTATACCAGTTCAACCTGAGCGGTGATGGTGGCGGCAACTGGGTCATCGACCTCGCCTCCGACACCAAAGAGGTTCGCGAGGGGGAAGAGGATACGGCGCAGTGTGTGATCTCCATGTCAGCACCCGACTTCATGTCGATGATTGGGGGAAGTCTCAACCCGCAGATGGCCTTCATGACCGGCAAGCTGCGGGTCAAGGGGGACATGGGCCTCGCCCTCAAACTGCAGTCCATTCTCGGCTGACGGCTGCGGCGGCTGCCGCAAGATGACCATCCCACCCGCCATTCTGCGTGGAGTCCGCGTCCTTGACCTGACGCGCCTGCTCCCGGGTCCCTACGCCACCTGGCAGCTTTCCTCTATGGGCGCCGATGTGATCAAGGTGGAGGACACCGGGGTCGGCGACTACGCCCGCAGCCTGCCGCCGATGGTCGGCGAGGTCTCGGCGATGTTTCACGTGATGAACCGAGGCAAGCGGTCTCTGTCTGTCGACCTCAAGAGTGACGAGGGACGGGAACTGGCCCTGCAGCTCGTCGAGTCGGCAGATGTCGTGATCGAGCAATTCCGTCCCGGCGTGATGCAGCGTCTGGGTCTTGATTTCGACGCCCTGCAGGCAGTCAACCCGAAGGTCATCCTGTGCAGCCTGACGGGCTACGGACAAGAGGGTCCGATGGCGGACCTGGCTGGCCATGATCTCAACTACCAGGCTCTGGCTGGCACCTTGTGGATGGAGGGTGAGGCAGGGCGTGGCCCCATCGTTCCCGGCCTACCCACCGCCGACCTGTACGGAGCGATGGCGGCCGTCACCGCGGTGCTGGGTGCCCTGCTGCGCCGCGAGCGTGAAGGCAGTGGTTGTTGGATTGACCTCTCTATTAGCGATGTGATCGCCGGGATCGGTGCGCCACTGCTTGCCGGTTGGACCCAGGAGGCAGAGTCTGCTCCGGGCCGGGGCGAGAGCACGCTGGATGGGGGCATCGCGCACTATTCGACCTACCGAACCCGGGACGGGAAGTACCTCGCGGTCGCTGCCCTCGAGCCGAAGTTCTTTGCCCGCTTCGCGGAGTTGGTGGGGCATCCCGAGTGGCTGCAGGTGCTTCCACTACCGGGTCAACACCAGGTGCCGCTGCGTCAGTCCATAGCCGAGGTGGTGGCCGAACACACTCGCGACGAGTGGGTGCAGTTACTCGATGGCGTCGACTGCTGTGTGACCCCGGTCCTGGATCCTGCCGAGGCCGCCGCGCACCCGCACTATGCGGCACGCGGCCTGGTGGGGCATGCCCCCCAGGGACAGGGATCTGCGGCCTGGGTTAACAGTCCGCTCGGCACAGCCAGCAACAAAAATCCGCCGCTGCAGGGACAGCACAGTGACGAGATCCTCGCCGAGTTGGGCATCGACTCAGAGCTTGTTGCCGGTCTCCGCTCTCGGGGCGTCATTCGCTGAGGGCCCAAGGAGCAACTAGGGGAATTGCGTCCAACGTCTTGCCCCTGCACAGCTTCACTTTAGAATGATCACACGATCGCGTTCGTAAGAGTTGAAGGCGTGCGCGAGCAGGGGACGTTTCCATGAGGGATTCGTCCTCGCCAGTAGCCCTAGCGCGAGCACTGAAGATGACCGGCAAGATCGTCGAAATTCCCCTCCTGGCAATCCGTAACACCGTGATTTTTCCGGTGCTGGCCTTCCCAATCAACGTCGGCCGGGAGAAGAGCCTCAAGGCGGTGGACCAGAGCATGGAAGCCGATCGGTTGATGGGCATCGTTGCTCAGACCGACGCGAAGATCGAAGACCCCGACACCGGTGAACTGCACGGCGTGGGAACGGCAGTCAAGATCCTCAAGTCGGTCAAGATGCCGGGCAACAAGCTCAACGTCATCATCCAGGGGATCAGTCGCATCAAGATCCTCGAGTACGTGCACACCGAGCCCTACCTGCGGGCGCGCGTCGAGATGCTCGAGGAAGAGGAACTCAAGGGTGCCGAGGTCAGCGCTCTGCTGATGAATCTGCGCGAGGAAGCTCAGCGCATCATCGAGTTGAGCCCCCACATTCCCAGTGAGGCGTCCTTCCTGGTTAAGTCCATCGACAACCCGGCAATCCTTTCCGACATCGTCGCCAGCAACCTCAGCGTCTCCCTGGAAGAGAAGCAGGACCTGCTCGAGACCCTGGACGTAAAGGAGCGCATGGAGAAGGTGGTTGCACTGCTCACCAAGGAGATCCAGGTGCTCGAGTTGAGCAACAAGATCCAGACCGAGGTGAAGGGGGAGATGGACAAGGCCCAGCGCGAGTACTTCCTGCGCGAGCAGATGAAGGCGATCCAGAAAGAACTGGGGGAAGTCGACGAGCGGCAGGAGGAGTTCGAAGACCTGAAGCGTTCCGTAAAGCGCGCAAAGATGCCGCGAGAGGTGGAGAAGGTCGCCCTGAAGGAGTTGCGACGAATGAGCCGGATGAGTCCGGGCGCCGCGGAATACACCGTCAGTCGCACCTACCTGGACTGGCTGATCGAGCTGCCCTGGGCGGTTTCTTCTGAAGACAATCTCGAGATCAAGCACGCCGAGCAGATCCTCGACGAGGACCACTACGGCCTGACCAAGGTCAAGAAGCGCATCCTCGAGTACCTGGCTGTGCGCAAGCTCAAGAGCGATATGAAGGGACCCATTCTGTGTCTCGTTGGCCCGCCGGGAGTCGGCAAGACCTCGCTGGGCAAATCAATCGCCCGCTGCATGGGTCGCGAATTCGTGCGTATGAGTCTCGGTGGTGTGCGCGATGAGGCAGAGATCCGCGGTCACCGACGCACCTACATTGGCTCCCTCCCCGGGCGCATCATCAAGGGTCTCAAGAGGGCGGGAACCAACAACCCCGTGTTCGTGTTGGACGAGATCGACAAGCTCGGTGCCGACTACCGGGGCGACCCGTCCTCGGCGCTCCTCGAAGTCCTCGATCCGGAGCAGAACAGCACCTTCTCGGATCACTATCTCGAAGTGGACTTCGACCTCAGTTCGGTGCTGTTCGTCGCGACGGCGAACCAGATGGGACCGATCCCGGGACCGCTACGTGATCGCATGGAGGTCATCGAGATCCCCGGCTACACCGCTGAGGAGAAGCTGCATATTGCGCGTCGGCACCTGATCGCCGAAACGCTCGATGACCATGGCCTCACCGACAAGCACCTCCAGATCAAGGATGACGCGATCATGAGGCTGATTACCTCGTACACCCGGGAAGCCGGGGTGCGGCAGCTGAAGCGCGAGTTGGCCGCCTTGTGTCGAGCAGTGGCCAAGGACATTGCTTCCGAGGAGGTCGATGGCAAGGTCAAGGTGGGCAACGACCAGGTCGAGGGGATTCGCGGCCCCGTCAAGTACTTCCAGGAGGTCGCTGAGCGGACCGCGTACTCGGGCGTCGCCACGGGCCTTGCCTGGACACCGGTGGGCGGTGACATCCTGTTCATCGAAGCCACCCTCATGAAGGGCACCGGCAAGATGATTCTGACGGGTCAGATGGGGGACGTGATGAAGGAGTCGGCTCAGGCCGGCATGTCTTATGTCCGGACTCGCGCCAATGCGCTGGGGATCAGCCAGGATCTGTTCGAGAACTTCGACATCCATGTGCACATTCCGGCGGGAGCAATTCCCAAGGACG
The DNA here is from genome assembly GCA_964490445.1 of uncultured Rickettsiales bacterium. Taxonomy (GTDB): domain Bacteria; phylum Myxococcota_A; class UBA796; order UBA9615; family UBA9615; genus UBA6601. Next base: position 15,668 of record CAZBDA010000071.1, read on the forward strand.
GCCCCTCTGCCGGTGTCACCATGATCACTGCCATCGTCTCGCTGCTGACCGGGCGTCCCGTGAACCACGAACTGGCGATGACTGGCGAGATCACGCTTCGCGGCCACGTGTTGCCGGTGGGTGGAATCAAGGAGAAGGTGCTGGCAGCGTCCCGCGCGGGCATTCGGCATGTTCTGATGCCCGACAAGTGCGAGAAGGACCTCATCGAAATCGGTGACGACATCGACCTGAACCTCGAGTTCACCTTCGTCAATCGCGTAGAAGAGGTCCTCGAGTTTGCCCTCGGCGCCGACATCTTCGACGGCAAGGAGCGCAAGCCGCAGGAAGGCATGCCGCCTCGCAAGGCTCGGAAGAGCCGCAAGGGCGGCGCGGCGAAGGCAGGCAGCCAGTCGAGTGCCCGTAAGAAGTCGACGGCGAAGAAGAAGACCGCCGCGAAGAAGACCGCCGCGAAGAAGAAGGCGGGCAAGGCCAAGCAGTCTTCGGATGGCGGCGTGCCTGCGGGCTTGTAGGACCCCACCCGGTCTAGGTCGGCTGGCCATTGCGACCGCGCAGGATCGCTCGGCGTCTACTGGCTCGGTTGCGCCACTGGGGCAAGCCGCATGTCCACTGTCCTGGCTGTGGTGCTGACTCCTCGGTGCCGGCTCCCGACGTCTGGCTTCGCTGTTTTACCTGTGGGGTCCATTGGTTGAGAATCAATTTGAGCGGTGATGAGAAGGTGGATCAGCGGCTGGTGCGCAGTCGCACCGAAGCCCAGGTCGGCAAGTGCTCGGTCCTCTGGCATCCCCTGCTCATCGATAGCCCCGGTGTTGCGTCTGGGGATGTGGGGGTAGCGATGGACGTAGTGTTCGTCTATCGGTGTTCCTAGCCGGTAAGGGAGATGGGGCTGGTGTCGACGTTGGCCCCTCCAGAGGCAATACTGGCCAGGACATGAACATTACCGTAGTGACGCGTGAGGACCTCTTTCCGCTGGTGCATGGCGCCGCGGTGAAGATTGTCCGTACCGCCGAGGCGCTCAGTCGGCACGGCTGCGAGGTCACGGTGGTCACCGGCGACCGCCTGCATTACCACCTGTTCAAAGACGGCCACCACGAGCAGATCGCCTACCCGGCTCGCTTCGTCGCCGCGACGCGGCTGTCACCGCGGCTCCAGCCTTTGCTCGAGCGCCTCGGGATACCCGACTACTGGCGCACGGTGGAGCACCTGCTGATGAGCCTCGGCTACCCCGATGACGAGCACCTTCTCTACCGACCTGTGGTCGACCCGGACTTCTGGCTGCGCACTCTGTACGTCGGTCGTCGCCATCGAAGTGAGTGGTTCCAGGCCGAGTTTCCGGGATTCCTGGCGCCGGCCTGGGTAGCGGCCCGCATCCTGCGCAAGCGATGTTCGATCGTCGAGCACAACGTCGAGTGGAGTCGGTTGGCGGACACCACCGAGTTGTCGCCGAAGACGGTGGCGCAGTTCCGCGGTATCGAGATGCAACTCTGCCATCTTGCCGATGAAGTGATTACCTGCTCGACGGACGACCGCGAACTGATGTTGGGCGACGACTTCGACCGCCGCGACATCACGGTGATCCCGCACGGTGTCGACCTTGAGAACTACGGCAGCAAGACAGGCACCGGATTGCGTGCTCACTACGGGATCCCCCGTGACGACACGCTGCTGTTTTTCCACGGCACGCTGCACTACTGGCCCAACACCACGGCCTGCCGGCTGTTCGCCGAGGAGATCCTGCCGCGTCTCAGCGAGCGCGGCCGCAAGGTCAAGGTGCTGGTCGCCGGCATGAGTCCGCCTTTGGGCTACTCCCACCCCGACCTCATCTATGCCGACGTCGTCGAAGACCTCGTTTCCCACATTGCAGCTGCCGACCTGTGCGTCGTTCCTCTGCTCGATGGTGGGGGGACCCGGCTGAAGTTGCTGGAATACTTTGCCGGCAGCAAGGCGGTGGTGTCGACGCGCAAGGGTGCTGAGGGCCTGTACGCCGGCGATGAGCGCGAGATCATGCTGGTCGATGACGGCGACTGGGACACCTTTGTCGACCGTATCGAGTGGCTCATGGACCATCCGCAGGAAGCGCTGGGAATGGGTGCAGCCGCCCGGGACTTTGTTGGCAAGTACAGTTGGATGGACGTCGCCGGCGCCTACCTGGAGTTGTACCGAGATCGCAAGCAGGTACGTGGCTCGGACTTCAACCGGGTCTTCGAGGAGCGCATCAACCGCGACGACCGGACCCTGACCGAGCGGGGAGCCGAGCGTGTCGCACTGGCTGCGGAAGAGCTGGCGAGGGTCCAGCGCAAGGAACAGCACGGCAATGCCAGCAAGGTGCTCAAGGTACTGGACGGCAAGACACCGGAGATCGCTCACTGGCAGGACGACGAGATCAAGCACGAGTTGAGCGACGAAGACATCGTCAAGCACCTGCCGGTCGAAGTGGACTGGCAGAAGCCGCGTACCATGATCCTGCTGCTCAACAAGCGCTGCAACCTGCGCTGCGACTTCTGTGATCTCTGGCACTACACCGACATGATGCCCTTCGAGAGCGCCGCGACGATCATTCGCAGAGCCCCGGCGGCGGGCGTGAAGACGCTGGTGATTACTGGCGGTGAGCCCTTTGTGCATCCGCGCATCTACGAGCTCATCGAGTTGGCGCGCAACCTCGACCTCGGGGTCAACATCACCACCAACGCGACGCTGCTGGTGAAGGATCTCGAGCGCTTGAAGCAGAGCCGGGTGAACTCGTTGTCCATCAGCCTGGATGGCTTCGAGGCTACTCACGACCGCCTGCGCGGCGTCGACGGCACCTACCGCGAGGTGATGGACGCTATCGAGGTCCTGCAGCGGGAGACCGAGATCTGGCTGAACATCTACTTCGTGGTGACCAACCAGAATGTCCGGGATCTTGCCCGGGTCTATGACCTTACTGTCGAGCGGGGAATCGGTTTCGACTTCTGGCCGGTGAACGGCTACCCGCACCTGTTTATCTCGACCGACGAGGAGAAGGCCGAGTACGAGAAGGCCATCGCTCACATCTCGCTGACCAGTGAGGCGGTGCGCGAGCGGCTGGATTACTACCGCTACGGCATGGAGTACATGGACGGCCGCCGCGACCATTTCCGCTGTCTCGGGCTCATCGAGCAGTTCGGCGTCAACCACGAGGGACAATTGGTGCCGTGCTGCGTATGGGATCAGAAAGGTCTGCAGGTGGGCAGCGCCCTGGACGAGCCGCTGGACCAGTTGTTCTACAGCAAGCGAGCCCAGGAACTGCGCGAGATGATCTTCGAAGAGGGCTGTGTCGACCAGTGCTTCAACCACAGCCTGTACGAGTTCCAGGCAGCGACCGGCCTGCCCTTTGTGGTCAAGGCGGCCGAGGAGCCCATGGACAAGAAGCGCGCTGTCATCAAGAGCAGCGGCCAGGAGCGAGGTGAGCAGGCCCGGGCGCGCCGCAAGGAAGCAGCCAAGGCGCGGCGCAAGCGCAACATGGAGAAGGCCAGCTGATGCACGTTCCGTCGCTGAACCAGCCGGGCTCCTACCTGGTCCTTGAGCTCACCAACCGTTGTCCGCTCAAGTGTGGGCACTGTGCGGTGGCCGAGGCCGAGGATGGGCACCCTCACTACAGCGTCTACGAGCACATGAGTGAGGGCATGGTGCGCGAACTGATGCTCGACCTGCGCTCCTCGGGCCTGCGTTTCGACAACCTGGTGCTGTTCTGGCTCGGTGAGCCGCTGTCCAATCCGCGCTTTGTCGAGATCTACAATCTGATCCTCGAGCACACCGGCAAGGGCGAGATTTTCGCCAAGATCGAGGTGCACACCAACGGCTTCCCGCTGGCCACCGAGGTTGCTCGGGCAGCCCTCAATGACGCCGAGGTGCCGCAGGTCTGGCACCTGACGATGGATGCCATCAAGGCGGAGACCTTCCACATCATCAAGGGCCTGGACGCCTTCGACAAGAGCCAGCGCCAGGCGCTCAAGATGGTCAAGCTCAAGGGCGAGAGCCAAAGCCGTTGGCCGAAGCTGGCGGTGCAGTTCATCGTCTCGGACGTCAACCACTCCGAGGCCGAGGAGTTCGTGCATTTTTGGCGAAAGGCTTTTGCCGATGCCGGGCTGCCGGTCGAAACCACTGGCTTTCACGTACCCACCGAGGGTCCCGAGAACTACATCTTCCTCAAGAGCCTCGACTGTCCGACCCCAGAAGAACAGGACCGCCAGAACCGGGTCTACGTGGACCTGATGAGTCGACTCGGGCTGCGCTCGCCGGTCGATCCGGACGCCGAGCGTAGGGTCAGCGACCAGATCCCACGCAAGTTGCTGACCACCTGCTCTGGCTTCTTCAAGTCGCCCACCATCGGTTCCGACGGCCGGGTGACGGTGTGTACGCGGGACAACGCCTATCACCTGGCTGTAGGCAGCCTGAAGGACGCCTCGTTTTCTCGGATCTGGCTGGACAGTCCGGTGCTGAACAGGCGTCGCCAGAAAGTGGCAGGGGGCGACTACTCGGAGCTTCCCTTCTGCCAGACCTGTTTTATCCCACACTCGGTCAACTACTCGGGCACCAATGCCCAGGAGGTGGGCGAGTTCCTCGCGGGAGCCGAACTGGACGGCGAACTGGTGCCTGAAGCACCGCTGCCGAAGGTGGCGCGGCCCTATCCGGACAGCTATGTCGGTAAGCAGGTGCTGCAGGTGTATTCGGACCGGACCGGTGCGAGTCCGGCCACCGAGCGGGCAGGGGACGGTTGAAATGGCGCTCTTCATGAGTGATGTCGCTCGTTTCATGGACAGCACGGTGCTCGAGCACCTCAAGCTGCGCCCGGTGCCGGGCCTGCCCACCCAGATCCACATCTCTGTGACCGATCGTTGCTGCCTTCCGTGTCGCATGTGTGACATCTGGCGCATCGAGCCCGGCGACGAGATGACGACGGCAGAGTGGAAGGGCGTGTTCGACCAGATCGCTCATTGGGCCGGTGCTGTCGGTCTCAACTTTGCCGGCGGTGAGCCCTTCCTGCGCAAGGACCTGCCGGAGTTGACGGCCTATGCCACCAACCTGGGCTTCACGGTCACTGCCAACACCAACGCTACGCTGCTGAACGCTCGCAAGGTCAAGGAGGTTGCCGACTCGGGCCTGGATGTCCTGTACGTGTCGTTGGATGGAACCTCGCCCGACACCCACGACCATGCCCGTGGCGAGGCGGGCACCTACGACAAGGTGATCGAGGCGCTGGATCGGGTCGACAAGCTGGACAAGCCGCGCGTGATCATCGCGATGATCATCAACCGCATCAACATCCACGAGGTCCGCGAGATGGCGGAATGGACCCTGGAGCGGGGCTACCAGGTGGTCTACCAGCCGCTGTTCAACACCTTCGGCAAGGAATACGACCCCAAGTGGTACCTCAGCTCCGACCTGTTCCCCCGCGAGGAGGACCTGCCCGCCCTCGACGAGGCGCTGGACTACCTGATCGACATCAAGGAAAACGATGGCCACGTCTGCAACGCTGTTGGCCAACTGCAGGAGATGAAGCGCTACTTCCGTCATCCTGACGTCAGCAATGGCCTGCCGTGCAACGCCGGCCACTCCGATTTGAGCCTCGACCCCTACGGCAACCTGCTGCTGTGCTTCTGGCTGCCGCCGGTGGGCGACGTGCGCAAGACGCCCATCCCCTGGATGTGGAACTCCATGAAGTCCCAGCGCCGACGCTGGGAGGCCTACCACTGCCCGCGCACCTGCAACATGCTCAACTGCAACTTCGAGCACGTCTGATCGCGGAAAACCCAACCCGGCGATTGGCTGGGTTCTCGTCTTGTCTGCCGCCTCCACTGAGCTAGGCTGCAGCCTTGGAGGTTGTGATGAAGTTCCAGAGTGTGCTGAACGTGTTTCTTGCCGGCCTGCTGTTGACCGCACTGCCGGGCTGTCTCGGCGGCGACGATGATGATGTCGTAGACGACGACGACAGCTCGGGTGATGACGACACCGCAGGTGATGACGATACGTCCGGTGATGACGACAGCTCAGGTGATGACGACACGTCCGGTGATGACGACACGTCCGGCGACGACGACGACTCGGCGGGCTCCGCCGATGGCGATGGCGACGGCGACGGCTTTCCCGTGTCCGATGACTGCGATGACGACAACGCGGCGGTCAATCCCGACGCCACCGAGCTGTGCGACGGCGTCGACAACAACTGCGACGGCGTCATCGACCAGGAAGATTCGGCGGACGCGGCCACCTGGTACCTCGACGGCGACGGCGACGGCTACGGCGACGACGGCGACAGCCTGCAGTCCTGCAGCCATCCTCATGGCTACTCGGCCTATGGCGGTGACTGCGACGACGCGGATCCCAGCTACCACCCAGGCGCCAGCGAGGCGGACTGCACCGATCCGGCCGACTACAACTGTGATGGTTCGGTGGGCTACGAGGACGGCGATGCCGATGGCTTTGCGGCCTGTGCGGACTGTGATGACGCGGCGGCGGCAATCAACTCCGATGCAACCGAGTTGTGCGACACCGTCGACAACGACTGCGACGGCGAGATCGACGAAGACGACGCTGCCGATGCGACCAGCTGGTTTGTCGACGCTGACGGCGACGGACATGGCGATGCATCTGCCACGGTGACGGCCTGTGCGGCAGGACCCGGGCTGGCAGCCAGTAGCGACGACTGCGATGACACGGCGCCGGGAACCTACCCCGGTGCGGCAGAGTTCGAGGTCAACAGCAGTGAGTGTATGTCCGATGCCGACGGCGATGGCTTCGGGGCGGATACGAGCACCGGTCTCGTGGTGGCTGGTTCTGACTGCAACGATCTCTCCCCGTCGATCAATCCCTACCAGACCGACCTGGTGGGTGACGGTACGGACCAGAACTGCGACGGAGTCGATGGCACCGATGCTGATGGCGATGGACTCGCCAGCACGGCAAGTGGCGGTAGCGACTGCGACGACACCGACAGCGCGATCGTCGCCACCACCGACAGTGATGGAGATGGCTTCAACTGCAACGCGGACTGCGATGACAACGATGCCAGCGTGTATCCCGGCGCGGTCGACATCCCCGAGGATGGAACCGACCAGAACTGTGACGGTTCCGATCCGGCCTACGCGACCTACCTCTCGAACGTGAACATCAACACCGACGCGGCCGCCGCGTTCTTCTGCACCACCTACAACCAGGTCAGCGGCAACCTGGACGTCGACCTGACCAGCCTGACCAACAACGACTCCTCGTTCCTGGACTGTGTCGAAACCGTCGGCGGACAGGTGTACATCCAGTCCGATAGCAATTCCGTGATCTCCTTTGCCAACCTGGTGGAAGTGGGTAACTCCCTGAGCATTCAGCAGGGTGCAGCAAGCTACAACTTCCCCGCCCTGACGACTGTGGGCTCTTCGCTGCAGCTGTCGCCCGACTTCGCGGTCCTCGATGGAGACCTGGCCTTTCCCGCGCTGGAGACCGTCAGTGACAACCTGCAGGTGACCAACTCGTCGCTGACCGACCTGACGGGGTTCTCAGCGCTGACTTCGCTGCGCTCGTTGAACGTGAGCGACAACACCAACCTCGCTACGGTGGCGGGATTCCCGAGTCTCGAGTCCGTGTCCGACAACCTGGAGATTCGCAACAACAGCAGCCTGGCCAGCATCTCGGGCTTCGAGGCCCTGGAGTCGGCGCGCTACGTGTACATCTATGGCAACTCGCTACTGGACGCCCTGTCCGGCTTCGGGGTCCTGTCTTCGGTGCAGGACCTGAACGTGTACGACAATCCCCTGTTGGCCGCGAGCCTGGTCTGCGTGTTGATGCAGTCGAACACCAACAACTACAACATCTACAACCTGCTGGACTCCTTCGATCTCGGCGCCTGTGACCTGGATGAAGATGGCTTCACCACCTCGGCTGGTGACTGTGATGATGGCAACGCGAACTCCTACCCCGGAGCCACCGAGATCTGCGACGCGCAGGACAACGACTGCGATGGAGCCGTGCCCTCGGTGGAGTCCGATGCCGATGGCGATGGATACCTGCTTTGCGCCGATGACTGCGATGACACCTCGGCGGCTTTTAATCCCGGCGCACCAGACATCTGTGACGACAACCTCGACCAGAATTGCGATGGAGCCGACTCCACCTCTGCAGACCTGGACGGCGACGGGGTGAGCAGCTGCGATGGTGACTGTGACGACAGCGATCCTGCCAACACGAGCCTGCTGGGAAGCACCGCCTGTCCGGCGGCCAACTGCCTGGCCATCGCCTCGACCGACCTGGTGAACGCCGGGGACGCTGTGTACTTCGTTCAGCTTGCCGATGGCAACGTCGACCAGGTGTACTGCGAGATGAGCACCTCCGGCGGTGGTTGGACCCTGTTCGCCATCACGGACTCCGACGAATGTGCAGAGAACCTGTCCTACGGTGGCTCGGGATTGACCGACATCAACGGTTCGCCCTACATCACCACCCTGCTGCAAGACGAGGTCCACTCGTCGTTCCTGCAGGTCTTCCAGGCTGATGGAAGCACGACGGACTTCACCATCGTCTACACCTTCGGTGATGGGCCGGCGACACTTTCGGACCGCATCGATTTGGCGGTGGCATCAGGAGTCAGCGTCTCCTGGGCGGTAAACCACCAGGGCACGTCCTACAGCCTCAGTGGCACCTGGCGTTATTCCAACGGCGCCAATTCCAGCGACCGCTGGTCGACCAGCGGCAGCAACTTCTCCAACGACGATGGTAGTTGGGGTGCGGCCGGCGGCGTGGTGGATGGCAACAGCCCGGGACCCAACCTCAGAGAGCACACCGATTCCTGGGGCCACGAGAACCCCAACAGCGGCGACTCGGAGTGCCAGCAGTACCTGGTCAACGGAAGCCAGAACTCCAGCAGCAGCATCCGCAACTACATGTTCTACCGGTAGCGGCGGCAGCTACTCGGCAGAGCTGTGGTAGTTGGTCGTTTTGGCCGCAATCGCGAGGCCCTCATCGCCCCACGGAGTTGCACCGGAAATAGTCGGATACATCAGGTGACCGGCTTGGTGCACGTGCGCGAAGCCCAGGGCATGACCGAGTTCATGTGCAATCACCTCTTCTGTGTTCGATGCTCTGAGAAACACCTTGGCCCACAGGATCTTGCCGGGGCGGCCGAAGTGGTAGTGGTTCACCGCGAGGTGTGCGCCCTCGGCTTCCTGTACCATCCCGGTAATGACGACATAGCCAGTCGGCTTGGATTTCCAGGCATTACTGCAGATCGCCTCTGACGCGCTGTCTGTAGGCAGGATGAGGGGGCGGAGGTTGTGCCCCCGGCGCTCCCACCATCTGATCGCCCGCTCGAGCGCCCGGGTGGCTATCGGCGCATCCGCACACAGGATCACTCCACGGAAGCGCCTCCAGGTGCCGTGCTTGGGGCTACCCTGCCACTCGGGTTCTTGCATGCTGCTGGCCGTCGTGACCACGAGAGACGGTCGCTCGGCGAGTGTCAGTCCACGTGATCGCCAGCCGCTCTCCGCATGGATGGAATGCATGAGATGGCGGGCTTCTTCGAGATCCAGGTAGCCCAGGGCGTGCCCCAGCTCGTGCTCGAGGACGCGTGGCTGGGCCTCGTCCTGCAGGGCGATCCGAGCCCACTGGATGTTGCCTTCGCGACCAGGCGCGGACACCAGGGTCTTTGCCCTGCTGTCGAAAGCGATCCACTCCTGCGGTGAGAGTCGGCGAATCACTATGTAGCCGTGGGGTTCGGAGAGCTCGCAGGGACTGCCCGGCCAGTCGGCCCGTTGTGCCCTCTTGTCGCGGACCTCTGCGAACCTGTGCCCCAGTGATCGCCACCAGTCCAGCGCCTTGTCGAGCTCTTGCGAAGATACGGGAGCATCGTCACAGACGGCGATCCTGGGAGCTTCCTGCCAACTGCCCAGTGCCGAAGGGGCTGGCGCTCCCCGCAGGGCATAGTCGCTGTCTACGTGGTTCAAGAACTCGTGGATGGTTGCAGAGCTTTGACTCGCTGGTGCAACCAACAGCAGGACAACGATCCCGAAGCCGAGTCGAAACTGTGAATGGGCGCCGTGCATGGACTACGCGTCAACACTAGGTCCACGGGTGGCTTCAGCAAGCCTGCCACTCACCGGCGGCTTCGCGGCACTAGGGCGACACCCAGGCCAGTGGGCAGGGTGCAGTGTCCATTTCGGTTGCCAAGGCACGATGGGTGCTGGCCAACCAGTTCTCATGTTGGTGGTAATCTCGGCCCCTCTAAGGGGATGGTGTGGCCTCGAAAGTCGGAGATCTCGAACGCTTGGCTGCCCTGTTCCGTGAGGGTTTGATCACTCGCGCGGAGTTCGAGAGGCAAAAGGAGCGCCTGCTTCGTGACTCGCGGCCAAGGCCGGTGCCTGCCAGCCTTCTTGCCGACGGCCCCCCCACACAGATCGGCTCCTACGAGGTCAGCGGAAAACTAGGCAAGGGCGGCATGGGAAAGGTGTACCGGGGCAGGCACCGGTTCGCGGGCACCGCCGCACGCCAGGGTGGCGAGGTGGCCATCAAGGTGATGCTGGACGAGCACGCCCAGGACCAGCAACTCCGGGACCGGTTCGAGGCCGAGTGCCAGGTGGGCTTCAAGCTGCACCACCCAGGCATCGTTACGTTTTACGAAGTGGTGGTGTACGGGCACGGCGGGCTCGCGCTGGTGATGGAACTGGCGGATGGAGAGCCTCTGAAGGACCTGATCGGCTCCAAGACAGGTCCGCTCCCATGGCAACGGGCGTGGCCGATGTTCGAGCAGCTACTGGACGCCGTGACCTACATGCACGACCAGGGAGTTCTGCACAGGGACATCAAGCCCGAGAATGTGCTGGTCGACAAAGAGCGGAAGCTCAAGCTGCTCGACCTGGGCATCGCCAAGCACCGGGACTCGAGCAAGACCAAAGAGGGTGTCGGCATCGGCACCGTCGACTACATGGCGCCAGAGCAGCACACGGATGCGAGCAGTGTCGACGAGCGTGCCGATGTCTACGCGCTCGGCATGACCCTGTACGAGATGCTTGCCGGGCGGCTCCCCTGGGGTCCCGAAGTTCCCGATCTCGGCGTCCTGTACAAGAAGGAGCACGGTGAGATCCCGCCGCCGACGGCCTGGTATCCGCACATTGCACGCGAAATCGTAGACCCGCTCATGCGAGCCCTGGCCGCGCGAAAGGAGGACCGGTGGGACGGGACGAAGCAATTCCGCCAGGCACTGGTGGATGGCCTGGCACAGGCAGAGAAACGGCAGCATAGCGACGAGCAGGCAGCACGCGAGCTGAAGAAGGAACACCTGCGCCGCAAAGCCGAGGAGTCCCGCCTCGCCGAGCAGGAACGCCAGCGATGCGAGGAAGAAGCAGAACGCCTCGCCGAGCAGGAACGCCACGTCACTGCTGCTGCGGCACCCCAGGCTCAGAAACACAGCAAGGGAGAGGAGCCGAGGCTGCGCCCTGCGAGTGGCGGGTTCCCGGCCTCGGAACCCGAAGCTCATCGCACCCCGCTCTGGCCGTTCCTGGTCGCGGTCGTGCTCGCGGCGGCGATTCTCGGAATCGTGCTCTTTCCAGGTTCCGAGGAAGTGCCCACTGAAGTTGACACCACGCTGGCCAGCGACGGCGCTGTAACTACCCCCGAGCCCGAGCCCGAGCCCGAGCCTGAGCCCGCGCCCGCGCCCGAGCCCGCGCCCGAGCCCGCGCCCGCGCCCGAGCCCGAGCCCGCGCCGGAGCCCGAGCCCGAGCCGG
>CAZBDA010000072.1:0-26874 GCA_964490445.1 uncultured Rickettsiales bacterium
ATGGCTGCCACCTGGAAGATGGTCAGGCCCATCATCTTCTTCACCAGGTTGTCCCGGGCGATGATGATGTAAAGGCCGATCATCATCAGCACGATGACTGCCCAGTAGTTCCACAGGCCGAGGTACTCCATCAGCGCCGCTCCCGCCCAGCGAATGCGTAGAAGATGGCGAGCATGGCGGCGGTCACGGTGATGCCGACGCCCAACTCAACGATCAGGATCCCGTAGTGCAGCCCGTGCTGCGGGCTGTGGTGGTCCAGGATCTTGTAGTCGAGGAAGTTGGCGCCCATGCCGAGGTTGGTGAAGCCGACCGCGGCGTAGAGCAGCAGACCCGAGGCGACGAGGATCTCGATGGCTCTCTGGGAGATGACCTGGTCGAGCTTGCCGAGGCCGAAGATCAGGCCGTAGAGAATGAATCCTGCGGCAAAGATGACACCGGCCTGGAAGCCGCCGCCGGGGCCGAAGTCGCCGTGGAACTGCACGTACAGTCCGAACAGCAGGATGAACGGAATGCAGACTCGCGCAACCACGCGCAGGATGATCTTCTCCTGCATTCGCATCGGCGTTTTCACTGCGAGTCCTCTGCTTCGGGAGCGGGTGGTGTTTCGTCTTTGCGTCGTCTTCCGGGCGCGAGCATGAGCAGTACGCCGACCGCTGCGGTGAAGATCACGGCGGTCTCACCCAGGGTGTCGTAGCTCCGGTAGCTGGCCAGCACCGCAGTAACAATGTTGGGCAGGCCAAACTCATTGGCGGTGCCCTTGATGTAGTCAGGAGCCACGTGGTGGTGGATGACCGCGTTGCCCGCTGCCGGTATCGGCCCGGTGCCGGGCGAACCGTAGTGCGGCATGTCGAGTGTCCCGTAGACCAGCGCCGCGCCGGTCAGGATCACCACGACAAAGGGCAGGAGGCGCGTCTTCTGCTGGTCCTCCTCGCGGGCGGTCAGCGCCAGGGTGCCGAGCATGAGGACCGTGGCGATGCCGGCACCCACAGCCGCCTCGGTGAAGGCCACATCGACGGCATCCATCAGCGTGAACAGACCTGCCGAGAGCAGGCTGAACATGCCTGTCAGCATGGCCGCGGCAAACAAGTCCTTGAGCCGTGCCACGACGACGGCGGTGGCCACCAGGAACAAGAAGAGAACGGCTTCAATCGGAATGGGCATCGCCATCCTCCGACTGGGCCTGGTCCTCGGCAGCTGCAAGGTTGGCAGCGATCTCCGTGGCGACCTGTTGTGCGGCATCCTCGCCTTCGTGGACCTTGATGCCGTCTGCGTAGGCTGCCTTGAACAGGGCGTGTCCGGCGGTGGGGCCGACAAGCTCCAGGAAGCCAAGAACCAGCAGAAGCTTGACGGCGATCAGCGTAGGGCCGGCTTGCAGCAGCAGGCCGAGCAGGATCAGTCCCGCCCCCAGGGTGTCGGTGATGCCTGCGGCGTGGGTGCGAGCGTAGAAGTCGGGCATACGTAGCAGGCCGACTCCACCGATCACGCAGAACCCTGCTCCCGTCACCAGCAGAAACCAGCTGGCGATGTCGATGGCGGCGCTCACGTTGAACTCCTGCGGTCGTCGCGGCCGAGGCTGCCGAAGCGCACGAACTTGAGTACGGCGACGGTGCCGATGAAATTGATCAGGGCGTAGACCAGGGCGAGGTCGAGGAACTCCGGCCGTCCGGCAAGGAAGCCGCTGACTGCGATGAGCAGCACGGTCTTGGTTCCGAACATGTTCACCGCGAGGATCCGGTCATAGACAGTGGGGCCGCGCACCGCGGCAACCAGGGCCAGCAGCATGGTGACGAGCACCCCGATGATTGCGGCGGTGAACATCAGTCGTCGGCCTCGAGAGCGGCGACGCGTCGGCCCATCTCACCGTTGAGTACGCCTTCGGCTGCCGCTTCCGTCAGCGCGTGGATCAGCACCTGGTTGTTGCGGACGTCGAGGCTGATGGTGCCGGGAGTCAAGGTGATGGAGTTGGCGTAAAGGACCTGTCCGACGGCGGTCTTTTGCGGTGCCGGTACGCGAACCAGGCGCGGACTGATGGGCAGACCCGGCTTGAGGATGATGAGTGCGACGTCGATGTTCGCCTTCACGACTTCCCAGGCCAGCCAGGGCAGGTACAGCAGGGGGCGCATGCCGAGCCGGTAGCGTCGTGGTGAGTCGGCGATGCGGTCCATACGCCGGCTGATCGCCATCACGCCCAACACCGACGCAAGGCCGAAGCCGAGGATCAGGGCATCGTGGTGGGGGTCCCAGTACCCTGACCAGAGCAGCCAGACCACGGACAGCATCACGAAGGTAATAACAGTTCGGATGATTGCGCCCCTTCCTGGTTCGGACGAGGCCAGATTTTGCCAATGCCGAGAGACGAGGGCAACTCAGCGGGGACCGGGAATTGCTGCAGGGTCGAGCTGCTCGGGCTCGCTCGCCGTAGTCTCAGTGGTAGGCCATGGGCTCACTTAGCGAGAACGGAGCGATCTCGGCGTCGAACTGGTCGCCGTCGGTCGTGACCATCTGGTAGCTGCCCTGCATCGTCCCCATCGGGGTTTCCAGGGGGCAGAACGAGCGGTACTCGAAGGCCTCGCCAGGCTTGAGGACGGGTTGTGCGCCGACCACCCCGGGGCCCTGGACTTCTTTGACCTCGCCGTTGCCGTCGGTGATGACCCAGTGGCGAGAGATGAGTTGCACCGTTTGCTGGCCGTTGTTGGTGATGCGCACGGTGTACGTGAACAGCCACTGGCCATGGGTGGGGTCGCTGTGATGGGGAACGTACTCCGAGGCTACCTTGATCTGGACGCCGCGGGTCATTGCTTCGGATTCGGTCAAGGAAGCTTCCGTTCTGGGTCGAAGTTCTCGGGCAGTCTAGACGAGTTCGAGCTTGGCTTCGACCTCGAAGGTGTTGGCATCTGGTGGAATGCTGTGGCAGCGTTGACGAGATGCAACGCAGTGTCTTCTCAGCCTTGGCGGTATCCCTTGTCGCGGCCACGTTCCTGGTCAGTTGCAAAGGTCCTGCTTCCCTGGTCATAAGTAGCGACGCCGCCCAGCCACAGAGCCGCGAGCAGTGGCTCGCTGCGCGTTCAGTGGCGCTCTCCATCAGCAGTGAAGAGGCAAGTACCCGCGACGCGAGCTACGACGACAGCCAGCCCAACCAGGCGCTGTGGGATGACGAGTCGGTGCGTGCAGCCGCCGCACACCTGTGGGCTGCGAAATGCGCCTCATGCCACGGAGCTCGCGGCAAGAAAGAGGGTGTGCCAGTGCTGGAGCCGGCGCCCCGGGACTTCGGTACTGGCGCTATGGCGATGGGCTTTGCCATGGGTCGCGACAAGATGCGCGGCGGGATCTGGCGCCGGATCCGCGACGGAAGCCCGCCCCACATGCCGGCCTTTGGCGAGCAGCTTGCCAACGAGCAGATGTGGTCGCTGGTCTACTTCATCGAGCACCTCTGACGCTCGCCGCCACCGACTGGTCGTCGTGTGCTCTCAGCCGGCTCCCAGGTCGTTGAGAAACTGGAAGTAGCGCTGTACCAACCAGAGAATGCCCCAGGTGAGTGCGCCGATGAAGGCCAGGTTGGCCACCGTGACGGCCGCTTTCTGCGCCTTGCTGAATCGGGGACTGCGCCACAGTAGGGGTAGGGCCAGCGGTCCGACGCCAAGGAACAGCAGCGCCAGGATCACGGCTGGTCGCTCCTGCCACGGGCCCGACTTGCCGCGCTGCTGTCCGCAGCGGCGGCAGAAGCGATCATCCGGGTCCAGTGAGCGACCGCAGCTTGTGCAGTCTTTGCCGAAGAGGGACTCGAATGTGGCCTCTGGTAGGTCCTTGCTGGTCATCTGCCTCTCATGGAGTCGCCTCGGAAGCTAGCCCCCTTTTGGGGCTGAGGCACCGTGGGTCCACGCGCAGGATTGGAACACTGTGATCACTGAGCTTGGTTGGTTCCACCCCTTCGGTCCGATTCGATCTTAGCGTGTTGGCATCCACTGCTCAGAATGAGAGCGCCATCGCCTACCTGGTTCGGATCGTCTCGCACACCCAGATCGAGGGCTTTCAGACCCCCGGCGTGACCATCATTCACGCCTACCTGTCGATGGCGGCGATGGTCTGTCTCGTCCTGCTGGCTGCACAGGCGGGGTCGCTCAGTCCAGCGAAGGGACTTGAACAGGTACTCCTGCCAGTAAGGCGGAGCGCTCCAGGGCAGTGATCCAGGCGAGGTCCTCGTAGGCGTCGGACACCGACCAGCCGGTCGGACTGTCCCTGCCATCGATGCGGTCCAGCCAATCGAGCAGGCAGCGGGCCGCCGCCTGTCCGTCGTCATCCAGCGCTGCTTCGGGAAGCGCGCTGGCACTCTCCAGCAAGCCCTCGGCATGAAGCACCATCTTCTGGGTGACTTCGACGCCGTTGATTGTGCTGACGCAGTGCTCGATTGGCAGGCTGCGCAGCTCGCCCTCACGCCAGGACCGGATCGTGTTGTCGCCACTGATGCTGCCGCTGTCTCCGAGCACTGACCAGGCACCCTGGCTCCAGGGTCCATCGGCCAGGTACAGGCCCTCGCCATCGGTGACCTGGAAGATGCCACCGTGCTCGGCGCTGATGGTTCCGGTGTAGACGGCGGCATGCTGCTCGCCGCGGCCGATGTCGATGGGAAACACGGCGCGTCGGCCGCTTGCCTGCAGGCCAGGGGGCCGGCCGAGCAGGCTGCGGGCGACGGCGGTGGCGTGGTAGCGGTAGCCGGCGCGGTCACTGCTGACCAACCGGGGAGTGCCGATGAAGCCCTCCTCGATTACCCGTCGCCAGAAGGCCTGTCGGGGAAAGCGTGGATTCTGCTCGGCAACCTCGACGGGCACATCGCTGGCTCGCACTCGCAGAGCGAGCTCTCGGGCGGAGTCCAGGTCCAGGGCCAGGGGGGTCTCCAGCAGCGCCGGAAGTTCCAGGTCCAGCACCTGGTGGGCGATCTCGTGGTTTTCGGGCGAGGAGACACAGACTACGGCTCCGCGGGCACCGTGCCGCTGGATGGCGTCTTCCAGGCTCGCCGCGCAGGGCACCGAGAGTTCTTCAGCGAGGGCCTGAGCGCGCTCCTGTCCGCGTGATACCAGTGCGCACAACTGCAGCCGGCTCGACAGAGGCCCCTTGAGAATCGGACCAAACACGCTGGCCGCGCGCTGGCCCGCTCCGACCAGGACTACGGGAAGGGCAGTTGTTTGGGACATCGCATCCAAGGGTACATGGCTGGGCTATGCTCGGCACAAGCACCTCTCGGAGGACCAGCCATGCCATGGAACCGCGACCGAATCCTGATCGTGCTGAGCGCGGGACTCTTCCTGTTCTTCGGGACCTGGCTGTTTGCAGTCCCGACGGCCCTGGAAGGAATTGGCATCGAGTTGACGACGCCAGAAGCCTTCATCGACGTCCGCGCCACCTACGGCGGCCTGGAACTGGGCCTGGCCGCCTTTCTGTTGGTGGCTCAGGCCAGGCCTGCCTGGCACAGGGGAGCTCTGCTGCTGGCTGCTTTGTGCGTCGGTGGCTTAGGCTCGGGACGCCTCGGGGGCATCCTCCTGGCAGGCGAGGGGACCAGCCTGATGTGGACCTTCCTCGCCATCGAAGTCGCCGCCGCCGCGGTGTTGTTCTGGGCCTATCGAAGCTCGAGCGCGCCCTAGTCGGCTGCTGCCTGGTGGGGCTCGATGCCCGGCTCGTAGTAGAAGTAGCCGATGGCCGAGGTGCCCTCGTAGTTGTCACCGATCCACAAGTGAATGCGGCTGCCGATGACCTGTGCGCCGATGTTGCTGATCTGGCCGGGGCTGGTGAGATGTACCGGTAGCGGGTTGTTCGGGTCCTTCAGCCAGGTTGTGCCGTCGTCTTCCGAGGTGGCCAGGTTCAGAGTCAGTCGCTGGGCGCTGATCAGTCCCGAGGTGCCGGGTGACTCGTACCACTCCTCGAAGCCGATATAGAACAGGTACTGGACCTCGTCCATCTCGACCACCGCGGCGCCGGTGACGCCCTTGTTGTCATAAACATCGCTGGCGCTCAGCAGCGGCTGGTCGTCTTCGATGATCCAGGTTCCGGCATCGACCCCGGCCATCGAGTAGATGTCGCAGGATGGAGGGCTGGTGGTGATGCCCGCGACCTGGTCGATGATGTCCGTCCAGCGACTGGCGGCGATGTAGCCGCGGAAGGCCCCGCGGTTGTTGATGGTGATCGTGAGTGGCCAGCAGGGTTTGATCTTTATGGACGGCTCGACGCCTAGCAGCATGACGTTGACGATCTCGTCCTGGCTGAGACTGTAGTCACCGAAGTCGATGGCGGGATTGCCCGGGTGTTTCTGCCAGCTGCGTCCGTCGGGCGAGGTGGCGATGCCGAGTCCCCAGATGTCGTCCGCGGGGTCCTGCTGGTTGCCCAGGTTGAAGCCCTGGTAGGCCATCACGTACTCATCCTCGATGGGGTCCCACACGACCACCTGGCTGGCGAGTGAGTCCTGGTCCCAAGCGCCGGGCTCAGACACGAACAGCGGATTGCTGGCGTCGGTCTCCCACTCGGTGCCATCGGCGGAGACGGCGTAGCCCATACCGTAGTTGCCGTAGCCCCCCGGCGAGCTCGTGTACCACATCTGGTAGAAGGGGTGACCCAGCACTTCGGTGACATGGAAGCCGACAGAGCCCACGTCTCCCCCCCAGCCCTCGTCGGTGTTCGTGAAGACAGGGTTGCACTCGTACTGGGAGAGACGGGTGCCTTCGATCGGCAGGAACGGGCACTGGGTGACGTCGCCCGGATCCACATCGGGACGGGTCCCTGTGAGTCGGTAGTCCGAGTCGCAGGAAAGGCACAGCGTAGCCAGCATCGCGAGGCCCACGGCCAAGAGCTTTCGGTCAGTCATCGCTGTTCGCTCCATGGTGGTTTTCACATTCGACAATCGCGAACGTGTCGCAGGCGGCTTCTTCGACGCAGGTGAGGTGGGCCTCGGTATCGGCTCCCTCGTTTTCGTTGTAGGCACAGCCCTGGAGGCAGGACTCGGGGTCAGGGAAGGCCGGATAGTTGCATTCGTCCATCAGCTCGTCGCACAGCTGCTGACATGGTGTGATGGGCGCGCTGTCACTATGACAACTGCACAGCAACAGGAGCAGCGTGCTGGCGGCCACGCGCAAGGTGAAGGACGTACAGAAAGCTTTCATGAACACCTTTCTTTTCGTCATTGTGTATCCGGTAGTAGCAGGGAGCCGCACCCCTCGCGAGTAAACAGCTCGCGCAGCAGGGTAAACGGCGCCCTCCC
Source organism: uncultured Rickettsiales bacterium (assembly GCA_964490445.1). GTDB lineage: Bacteria > Myxococcota_A > UBA796 > UBA9615 > UBA9615 > UBA6601. The sequence goes on from CAZBDA010000072.1 coordinate 7,244, forward strand.
CGAGATGATGTGCACCCTTGGGACTCCACCCTCCAGTGCGTGCAGCCCCTCTTGTAGCTTGGCGCGCATGCCTCCGGTGACCGAGCCTGTGCCGAGCATCTCCTGGACCTGGCCTGCGTGGATCTCCGAGATCGGGCCGGCGGCGCCCGGGTGCGGCATGACCCCTGGTACACCGGTCAACAGGACCAGCTTCACCGCGTCCAGTTCGACGGCCACTCTGGATGCCACGCTGTCGGCGTTGACGTTGACGAAGGTCTCGTCTTCGAGCACGCCGAGACTCGCTAGCACCGGTACGGTCCAGGGTGGCTCGTCGCTGCTGGACAGTGCCTTCCCGTCTACCTTGACGACATCACCCACCTCGCCCCAGTGGACCGACTCTCCGTGGCTGTCCTGCCCCGGGGGGCGACGGCTGCACAGAATCGCCTTGCTGGTGCCGTTGGCGTGGCCCGACGCCGGGATCCCTACCGCGGTGAGACTGGCGACGATTTTCGAGTTGAGCTCGGTAGCGACCACGTCGAGCAGGACCTCGAGGACCTCGGGCGAAGTGATTCGGCGTCCGTCTCGCTTTTCGATGGCGATACCGCGCGCCTCGCATGCGCGGTCGACCTGGACGCCGCCACCATGCACGAGCAGCGGCCGTAGTCCCAGGCGATACAGCACTTCGACCTGGGGTACCAGCCGGTCGAGTACCGCCGCCGAGTCGAGCAGCTCGCCGCCCAGCTTTACGACCACCAGTTGCCCGCGGAAGCGCTCGGCGTAGAGGGCTGCTTCCGCCAGGTAGGGTCCGCGGTCGGAGATCACGGTTGTCCTCCCGTGCTCTCTGCGACCAATTCCAGCAGCGCAGCTTGCGCCCAGAGACGGTTCTCCGCCTGCTCGACCACCAGGGAGCGGCGACCGTCCAGCACCTGCGAACTGATGACGACATTGCGCCGTACGGGCAGGCAGTGCATGACCCTGCCCTCGTCGGTGGCTGCGAGGGAGTCCTCGTCGATGCACCAGGAACGCAACTCCTCGGGATTGCCCCCGGTGTCGTCCAGCGGCCCCCAACTCTTGACGTAGACGAGTCGGCGTCCCGCCAGCGCCTGGGCCCGGTCGTGGTGGATACTCACCTGGCCTCCCCGGTGGTTGGCTTCGGCCGATGCCGCCGCGACGATCATCGAGTCGAGTTCGTAGCCGGGTGGATGGGCCACCGCGACGTCACAGCCAGCGAGTGCCGCCTGCAGTAGGAAGCTGTGCGCTACCGCGGCAGGCAGAGCTTTGGGGTGCCAGGACCAGCACAGGGTCACCGGCAGGCCACTCAGGTCCTCGCCGAACTGCTCCTGCATCGTGACCAGGTCGGCCAGGGATTGGCAGGGGTGGTGGACGGCACCTTCCAGGCTGATCACCGGGACCCGCGCGTGCTCTGCGAACTGGCTGAGTACGGGCTCGGTGCGCTGCTCACTCCACGGTCCGTTCGCGCGGAAGCTGCGTACCCCGAGGATATGGAAGTAGCGGCCGAGAACCCGCGCGGCTTCGACGATGTTTTCCACGGACACGCCGTCCATGATGGCCTGTGGGTCGAGCTCCAGTCCCCAGGTATCCATGGATGTATTCAAGGTCTGGCAGTTGCCGCCGAGTAGTGCGACCGCCTGCTCGAAGCTGGCGCGAGTGCGCAGGCTCGGATTGAAGTACAGGGCACCTACTCGCAGCCGCGACGGGAGCGGGGCTTGAGTTGAGACCTTGAGCTCTCGAGCGCGCCGGCAGACACGCTCACGCTGCTGTGCGTCGAGATCGGCGGGACTGAAGATGCGCATCTCAGTCATCGAGCACCTCGCGTAGAGTCTGCAGTCCGAGCTCGAGGTCGCTGTCGGACAGCACGTAGGGGGGCAGCAGTCGGATGGTGTTGGGGTGGCCCGATGAGCCTACCAGCACGTCGCGGGCCAGCAGCCTGGAGCGTAGCTCAGCGCAGGGCAGGGGGGTCTCGATGCCGATCAGAGCGCCAGCCCCTCGGACGACGACGCCGGGCACAGCTTCGAGCCCTGCCTCGACGCAGGCAAAGATCTCGCGGTTTCGGGCAGGCAGGTCGTCGCGGCGGACGATGCGGGCGACGGCCTCGACCATCGCGCAGGCCATCGGGCCGCCGCCGAAGGTCGTGCCCAACTCACCGGGTGCGACCCAGTCGGCGAGGTCCTGGACGCCGGCCACCGCGCCGACCGGGAAGCCGCCGCCGAGGCCCTTGGCGAGGGTGACGAGGTCGGGTTTGACCGCGAACAGGTCGTGTGCAAACCAGCGCCCAGTGCGACCCACGCCGCCTTGCACCTCGTCGAAGATCAAAAGGGCGCCGACTTCGCGGCAACGAGCTTCGAGCCTGCCGTACCAGCCATCCGGCGGCATGAGCACGCCGGCAATGCTGGGAATGGACTCGCACAGAACCGCTGCCACTGTTTTGTCGATGAGTTGCAGGTCGGCGTCGGATCCGAAGCCGATGCGCCGGTGCCAGGGCTTAGGTGCGTCGACCGAGAGACGCTGCTGGTAGCCGGACAGCCCGGTGACGGACAGGCTGCCCAGGGTGCGACCGTGAAAGGAGCAGCCGAAGGTGACCACGGTGCTCCGGTCTGTGCGGCGTCGCGCCAGGTGCAGGGCCGCCTCGTTGGCTTCGGTGCCGCTGTTGACGAAGTGCACCCAGCGCAGGTGCTCGCTGTCTCCCAGCACTGCGTGGGCAGCCTGCTCCTGGGCCGGCAGCAGAACCGAGTTGGAGTAAAAGTCGAGGGTGCTGTGGGCGTTGAGCAGGGCCTCGTGTAGCTCCGGGTGGCCGTGCCCGAGGGGGCTGACGGCGTGACCACCGTACAGGTCGAGGAGGCTGCGACCGCAGGAGGTCTGCAGCCAGCAGCCCTGGCCGGAGACCACCTCCAGCGGAATCCGTGAATAGACCGGCAGCAGGGCGGTCACGGCCAGCTGCCCAGGCTCGGCAGACCGAGGCTCTCCTCGAGTCCCAGTAGCAGGTTCATGTTCTGGACGGCCTGTCCTGCGCCGCCCTTGAGCAGGTTGTCGATTGCGCAGAACACCACCGAGGTCGACTCGTCTTCGACCGCGCCGAGCAGGGCACGGTTGGAGCCGATGACGGCACCCAGTGGGATCTCGCCGGCCGCTGCATCGACGAAGGTGGACTCGGCGTAGGCATCTTGCAGGTGTGCCAGTGCCGAACCGTCAAGGGCCGCTCTTCGGCAGGTCACCGTGAGGTGGATGCCGCGTACCAGCGTGCTGCTGTGGGGGATGAAGGCGATCTCGGGCACCGGTCCGAGGCTCGCCAGCAGTTGCCGCACCTCGCCCAGGTGCTGGTGGCGCAGCGACCTGTAGGCGGTGAAACTCGTGCGCCGCAGCGAGTGGTGGACGCGTGGGCTCGGACTCAGGCCGCTGCCGCTGGAGCCGGTGATCCCGAACACCTGCACCTGCGCGCCGTCGTCCAGGTGCCTGGCCAGGGGGGCCAGGGCCAGGGCCAGGGCCGTGGCAAAACAACCGGGATTGGCGACCAGGCGTACCGAGGGCGGGATCGGGCCGCACAGCTCGGGGAGGCTGTAGTAGGCCTCAGCAAGCAACTCAGGGTGCTTAGCTTCGCTGCCATAGTAGTGACGCACCTCGTCTGCATCGCGCAGGCGGAAGTCCGAGCCCAGGTCGATCACCCGTGCCCCGCGGGCAAGCAGGGCGGCAGCGGGCTCGGCGCTGGTGCCGTGGGGCAGGGCGAGGAATACGACGTCGCAATCCGCCGCCAGCCGGTCCGCATCGAACTCGCTGACGGTCAGGGAGCCTGCTCCCCGTAGTGATGGCCGCACCTCGTGCAGTAACTGGCCTGCCGAACGGGAGCCACACACGGCCGTCAACTCGACGCCGGGGTGGGGTGCCAGCAGGCGCACGAGTTCGCCGCCGAGCACTCCGGTCGCGCCCACAACGCCGACCCGGGGCGAGTTCATGGCGTGCTCTCCGGGAGCAGGCCGGCGGTTGCCAGGGCGCATACCCTTGCCGGCTCCAGCAGCACATTGGCCGACTGCAGTCCCACCCGGGCCAGGCCGGTGGCTCCCACCGCGCTGTCGGTGGCGGGACCCACGACCACTCGAACGTCGAGGCCGACGGCGGCCAGGCGCTCAGCGGCGGCCACCGCCCCGACGGTGTCGTTGGCTGCCAAGACTACGCCGCCGATTGCGCGGCTCAGGTGGGGGTCTTCGAGCACGGCCTCGACGCCGTACTCGCCGAGCAGGCCGTCGCCCATCTCCAGGACGATGAGATCAGGAGACTCGTCTGCCAGGTGGCTGAGCAGGGTCCAGGCAACCTGGGCGATGTCGTCGCGGTAGCAGGTCGAAGGCAGACCGCAGTCCAGGAAGCTCAGAGTCTTGTTGGCGCCGTTGTCGGCGAACATCAGCAGGTCGCCGATGCTGGCGACGCCGGTTACCTTGCCGGCATGAACCACCAGCCCTCGGCCGCGAAGGTAGCGCGTGATCACGGCTGCCGCTGTGGTCTTACCTGCGTGCATGCAGGTGCCGACGATCATCAGTACCGGCGGCAGTTCGTCGGGGGGCGTATCTCTTCCGGACAGGGCGTAGTCCTGCAGTCGCAGCGGCGTGCCGTCGCGCACCGGGGTCCCCAGCACCTCGAGGTCGATGGGTGCACCCAGGCCGGCGTGTATGCCGTCCGCGATGCCGATCACCCCGCCCTGGTTGAGCAGCTGCAAGGTGTCGCCGCAGCGCAGCTCGGTCGGGACCTTGCCGCAGAAGCCGCGCAATGCCGCGCGGTTGCCCAGCACTCCAATCACCAGGTCACCGGGCACGAGCCGGGCCTTGCGCCCCGAGCGCAGTTCCAGGTGGCCGTATTCCTTGCGTGATGTGAGCACCCGACAGGCCACAGCCGCGCCCTCTTCCGCGAGGGTCTCTTCGCTGACGGTGATGTAGGGGCCCAACTCCAAGGGCAGGCAGACACAACCCACCTTGTGGGGGCGAATGCGGAGATCGTGGGAGGTACTCACGGGTTTGGCTCGCGCTGGCATGCAGGGTCCGTCCAAGGTGAAGGGCTGCGCTGCAGGTCCGGCGGAGTGTACACCCAGCGTCCAGGGTTGACACTTCGGCCGAGCCCGACATATCGTCATTTTTCCAAGATTTATGCTGTGATTACAGCGACTTCGATGAAGGTTGGAGCCCCAATGTCAGACGAGCTGAGTTCAGGCCACTGCGTGCCCTGTGAGGGGGGTGCTCGCCCGCTCACGCCGGGCCAGTGCGAAGAGCTTCTGCCACAGGTTCCGGCCTGGCGCCGGGACGGTGAGCAGATTCACCGCACGATCACGTTTCCCGACTTCGTCGTGCTGATGGAGTTCGTCAACAGGATGGCTGAGGTCGCCGAGAGCGAGGGCCACCACCCAGACTTCTCCGTGCACTACAACCGCCTCGAGATCACGCTCTGGACGCACGCGATCGGTGGACTATCCCGCAACGACTTCATCCTGGCGGCGCGCATCGATGCCCTCGGCGGGCCCTGATGGCCGGCCTCGAGTTCTTCTACGACTTCACCTGTCCGTACGCCTTCCTGGCCTCTACCCAGGTCGATGCTCTGGTGCAGCGAACCGGGGCCGAGTTGAACTGGCGGCCCATGTTCCTGGGCGGTGTCTTCCGGGCTTTGTACGGCCAGCCCTCGGTGCCTGCCTCGCCCGCTGCCAAGGCTGCCGACAACCTGCGCGACATGCAGCGCTGGGCGCGTCACTGGGGCGTGCAGCTTAGGTATCCAGAAGGTCATCCGCAGCGCTCGGCCGATGCTCTGCGCTGCGTCCTGGCAGTCCCTGAGTCCGCCGCCGCCATCAGCCACCGGCTGTACCGTGCCTATTGGCAAGACGGCCTCGACATCGGTGACCGGGGAGTCCTGGGCACTTTGCTGAGCGAGATCGGATTGGATGGCGAGGAGATCCTGGAGCGGATCAACGGCAAGGCAATTCGCGACCAGCTGCGCGCGAACACCGACGAGGCTGTACTCCGTGGAGTGTTCGGAGCACCGTCGTTCTTTGTCGATGGTGGCCAGATGGTCTGGGGTCAGGACCGCCTGCTGTTTGTCGAGAAGATGCTGGGTGGCTGGCGTCCGGAGGAAGACCATGATGACCAGTGACGGTGCTCAGGGCAGCAAGCCCAGCCTCGAGATCTTCTTCGACTTTTCGAGCCCTTTCGCCTACCTGGGCTCGACCCAGGTGGAAGCCGTCGCCGAGCGCACGGGTGCTGCTTTTCGTTGGCGGCCGATGCTACTGGGTGCGGTGTTCCGCGCCATCGAGGCACCGATGGTACCGCTGAGCACCTTCTCCCCGCGCAAGCAGCAGTACGTCTCCCAGGAACTGAATCGCTGGGCCGAGCACTGGGGCGTCCCGTTCCGCTTCGCGTCCCGCTTCCCCATGAACACCGTCAAGGCGCTGCGTGTTGTCTGCCAGTTGGACGAGGCATCCCAGGCGGCTTTTGTGCACGCCACCTTCCAGGCGTTCTGGGTGGATGATCGCGACATCTCCGACGACCAGGTGCTGGCAGACATCCTCTCGTCACTGTCCCTGCCTGCGGAGCTGCTCGCGGGTACTCGGGACCAGGCGGTCAAGGACCTGCTCATTGCCTCTACCGGGGAAGCCGTCGAGCGTGGTGTGTTCGGTGCGCCGACCTTCTTCGTCAACGGCGAGTGGATGTTCTGGGGTCAGGACCGCCTGGACTTCGTCGAAAAAGCTCTGCGCGGGTGGCAACCGGCCGCAGGCTAAAGGTATAGACGCTCAGGGCGGATTGTCTCTGGAGGTGCCCGATGTCGAACGGAACACGAATCGAAAAGGACTCTCTGGGCGAGGTCATCGTCCCTGCAAGCGCCTTGTACGGCGCGCAGAGCCAGCGGGCCATCGACAACTTCCCCATCAGCGGAGTGTGCTTCTCGCGCGCATTCATCCGTGCCCTCGGCCTGGTCAAGCGCTCTTGCGCAAAGGCCAATGTCGAACTGGGCATCGTGCCGGCCGATCTGGGTGCGGCCATCGTCCAGGCGGCTACCGAGGTGGTCGAGGGTGAGCACGACTCGCACTTCCCACTGGATATCTTCCAGACCGGCTCGGGCACGTCCACCAACATGAATGCCAACGAGGTGATCTCCAACCGGGCGATCCAGATCCTCGGTGGCGAGCTGGGCAGCAAGTCCCCCGTGCATCCTAACGACCACGTCAACCAGGGGCAGAGTTCCAACGACGTCATCCCCACCACCATCCACGTGTCCGGTGCCATCGCCCTGCACGAGCAGTTGCGCCCAGCGCTGGTGCGCCTTGCCGCGGCCCTGCGTGACAAGGCGTTGGAGTTCGACGGCATCGTCAAGACCGGTCGTACCCACCTGCAGGATGCCACTCCAGTACGGCTGGGCCAGGAGTTCGGCGGCTATGCCACCCAGGTCGAGCAGGGGGTTCGCCGGGTCGAGGCTGCCCGCGATGCCCTGTTGGCTCTACCGCTGGGCGGCACGGCGGTCGGCACCGGGCTCAACCGTCCGGCGCTGTTTCCAGCCACTGCCATCGGTTCCCTGGCCGCCGACACCGGGCTGGCCTTTGTCGAGGCTGCCGACCACTTCGAGGCGCAGGGAGCTCGGGACGGCGTCGTCGAGGCGCACGGTCACCTGCGCACCGTGGCGGTGTCGCTGACCAAGATCGCCAACGACATCCGCTGGTTGGCTTGCGGGCCGCGGGCAGGCTTTGCCGAGATCAACCTGCCAGCGGTTCAGCCGGGCTCCTCGATCATGCCCGGCAAGGTCAATCCCGTGATGAACGAGGCGCTGATCATGGTGTCCGCGGCTGTCATGGGTCACGACGTCACCGTTGGCATCTGCGGCGCTGGCGGCAACTTCGAGTTGAACGTGATGATGCCGGTCATGGCGCATTGCCTGCTGTCGTCCACCACCTGGACCGCCAATGCCGTAGACACCTTCACCGAGCGTTGCGTGAAGGGCATCACTGCCAATGCCGAGCGCTGTACCGAGACCGTCGAGCGGGGCCTTGCCATCTGCACAGCGCTGGCGCCGGCCATCGGCTACGACAAGGCCGCTGCCATCAGCAAGGAGGCCTTCAAGACGGGCCGCACGGTGCGCGAGGTGGCGTTGGACTGGGAGGTCCTGCCGGGGGATGAACTGGATGCTCTGCTCGATGCGCGGGCCATGACCGAGCCGGGGGTTCCGGGCAACTAGCCCTGCCCTCAGGGGATCGTCGACAGTTCCAGGAAGTTCCAGGAGTTGCTGCCGTGGTTGTGCAGGTGCAGGTGGATGGGTGCACCTTCCTCGAGGTCGGTAGGGGACTCGATTTCGAGATCATAAATCCCCGGATCGGAGGGGATGGGGATCAGCACTTCCCAGGCCAACTGTTCATCGAGAAGGACTGCGACGTGTGCCTCGGCGACTTCGAAGTCCCACAACTGGGCGTGCCACATCACCAGCTTCAGCAGGTCGCCTTCTGAGACCGAGAGGCGCGCCGGTTGCTCCAGGGCCAGGTAGTTGCACAGGCTCGTGTCGACCTCGAGGGACGCGTCCTCTTCGTCCCAGGCAGCACCGGGGCAGCTGACTTCTTCGGGGCGATGTTCAGCCAGCGGGTCGGCTTCCTGCGCGACTTCCTGCCAGAGCAGGTTGTCGATGAGGTCGAGGTCCTGGGGCGGCGGCGGGTCGGACTGGCAGGCGGTGAGCACGACCAGCAGAGTCAGCGGGCAGCGGCGCAGCAAGGTAGCGAGAAGCTTCACGGAATTACGGACAGATTGCCGCCGACGCCGGTTCCGCCTGCAGCCGTCTAGGGGGCAGTGATGTAGGCGATTGCCAGGCACATCTCGTCGCGTGTGCCATCACCCCACTCGACGTCCTGGGAGGGCAGCAACTCGCCATCTAGCGACATCTGGTTCTCGGCGGTGTTGTCCCACTCGCACTCGAGGTGAAAAAGGTCGCCGGCGTGGACGGTGATCGGCTGCTGCAGGTCATAGGCTCCCTGCCAGTTGAAGTCCCAGCTCGGGATGTCCAGCAGGCACTGCTCGTCGGCGCCGCTTCGTTCGATCCATATGCGTCCGCGAGTGCCAAGCAGGTGCATGTGCAAGCCGATGGAGTGAATCTGAAAGGAGTCTCCCGGTTCCAGGCCCGCTTCGAAGCCCATGTAGCCGAGCACGTCTTCTGCGAGGTCGACTTCCATGCTGTGTATGGTGCTCGGGCTTCCCTCGGGAATGGTCATCGGAACGGCACCGCTGATCCAGCCGTAGCGCGTGATTGGCAGGACGACGGCAGGCTTCTCGACCTGGTCGCTCAGTTGCACGTCGAAGGATGTCAGATCACTCGGGACCTCGTCGCCCAGGGCGTTGTAGTGCACCTGCATGATGACCACCGAGCCAGGCGCTATGCGGACTCCCGTGCCCTCGGGCAGACCGCGATGCCCGACCCCTGGTGCCCAGCTCCCCAGCCAACGCCAGGACGCGTAGCTCGCGACCGAAACCGGGCCGACGGCAGGGGACCCGAAGCAGGTGTAGCCGGCGCCGTCATCGGCTGCATCCATGGCTCGGAAGTCGTCGGCGCCGCTGGGATTGACCACGAACGAGATGACGTGGTGGACCATGTCGGTGTTGCCTGGGCGGGCTCGGAAGCCGGTGACGTACTGCTCCTCGGTGCCCTGCCAGTCCAGCACAAAGCAGCGGTAGTCGTCGGGCTGAAGCTGCGGGGTGTACGGCTCGGGCATCGTAAGGGTGAGGTCATAGCTGTACGCCGCCTCTTCGTCGCCACCATCCTCGGTCTCGTCTCCCTCGACACCTTTGGGAGTGCCGAAGTCGACCCAGTTCAGCAGGTCTTCGCGCTCGCCGTCACTCAAGGACAGGTCGTGTTGGTAGTTGTTGCAGGTGTTGTCGGGCATCCACGGCGGCATCGTGCCCTGCTCGACGCTGTGCGCGACCGCGCTGCTGTAGGTGCTGGCTTGCTCGTAGCTGCTCAGGGAAAAGGGCGCGATCTCCCCGTCCTGGTGGCAGTTGACGCACTTCGCGTCGAGGATGTGCTTGATGTCCTGGTGGTAGGTGATCTCGCTGGTCGAATCCTCGGCGGGCGGCGCGCAGCCGACCACGAGGGTGAGCAGTATCACCAGGGCCAGGAGAGTATCGAGCTTCTTCCAGTCAGCCATTGTGTCGTCCGGTCGTCGGTGGGGGCAGTGGACGCGTAGTATGCAGAACCCGCCCCCTCAATTCCAGGGCAATGCAGCGTATGCGGCCTTCGCAGCTTGCGCTGTGGGTACTTCGCGCCCGCCTCAGGGCGATAGGTTCAACACGTAGACTGCGCCGCTGTCCACCGAGAGCCCGTCGGCCCGGTAGCCAGCAACCACCGCATAGGGCGTACCGCCCAGGAGTGCCGCCGACACCTGTTCGCCGAGCCGGCTGTCGGGTGCCGAAGTCTCGCCGCCGAAGCCGGCCACCGGATTCGGGTTCAGGCCGTAGTCGATCGGATCGCTGATGATGAACTCGAACAGGTGTGCGCCGCCCGAGCGGTCGACGCCCGAGGAGTTGCCCAGCGCGCTTCCCACCAGCAAGCCAGCGCGGCCGTCGCTGCTGACCCCCGGAACCAGTGCTACCGAGCGGCCGAAATGTTCATCGTGGACAGAGCCGTGCACGAAGAACTGGCCGGAAGAGCCAACCAGGGTTTGGCTGATCGAGGGGCCCTGGCCGCTCAGCACCGGTTCGGCGCTGAGTCCCGAGAGGTAGTCTGATGTGGCGACCCAGGCCGAACCGACTGTGTTGCCGTCCACGGGCAGTGAATAGCCGCCTATGGCCAGGTCATTGAAGCCGTCGCCATCGACGTCGTGGCCGGAGTCCAGGGCCCAGCCCGCGCGGGCACCGCTGTCGTTGGGAACCAGCACGCTCCACTCAGCTTGGGATGGGCAGCTTCCGGCACCCCAGCCCCAGAAGATTGCCACCGCTCCCTGGTTGTTGAAGCCGTTGCTGTCGCTGTCGGGCACGCCGGCAGCAAATTCTCCGCAGCCGTCGCCGTCGACGTCGCCCAGCGCGGCCACCGATTTGCCGAAGTCATCGCCCGATCCGGCTCCCAGGTATTCGAAGCCCGGCGAGCAGATCACCGTGATCCCGCTCGGGTCTTCCGGCTGTCCCATGATCACAGCGACTCCGCCGCTGTCATTGCCCGGAGCGCCGTCATACTGCGGGAAACCCACCACCAGGTCGTCGTAGAGGTCGCCGTTGTAGTCGAAGCCGCCATCGACGATCTCGAGACGGTTCTGAGCGACAGTTCCGTAGTAGACAAAAGCCGGCTCAGAATCGGGCAGGCCAGTGTTGGAGCCGAGAAACACAAAGACAGCTCCGGAATTGTTGAGGCTGCCCGGACACTCGCTCGGGTTCACGTAGCTGCTGTTGAAGGAGCCGGGCCGGTCGTCGTAGCGGGCGGTGACGGCAAAGTCTGGCAGCCCATCACCGTTGAAGTCTCCCGCCCGGCTGACTCCGCCGCCCAGCTCGTCGTAGCCGCTGTGGCCGACGTACTCCGCCACGGTTAGCGCCGGCTGGGACTCGACCCCGGTTGCTGTGCCCAGGTAGAGGTAGGCGGCTCCTGAGTTGGATGGAATCGCGGCGCTGTCGACCCCGCGCGCGCCGACCACCAGCTCTTCGTAGCCATCGCCGGTGACATCGCCAACGAAGGCTGCCCCAAAGCCCAACCACTGTCCCATCGGCGAGGCGGGATAGTCGAGGGCAGCGCGGGCCGGCTCCTCGCCCGAGGCGGAGTCGTCGTCGTCACCGAGCAGCGCCGGTCCCGGGAAGAAATAGGGGACCCCGACCCTCAGGCCATTGCTGGAGTCACGGTGCGCATGTACGAACAGGTCGTGGGAGCCGTCGCCCTGCACATCGCCCAGTGGCGCCACGAACATGCCGAACCACTCGCCGTTGAGCTCTCCTGCCAACTCCTGGTCGGCGGAGGCCGCGGGCAGGGCCCCGGAGACTCCGTGAAACACCCGGATAAGTCCGGTGCCGCCGGTCCCCCCGGTGGCTTCATCTCCGACGCCCGAGATCAGCAGGTCGAGCGGTGCGAGCCCGTCCATGTCGGCGATGGTGACGCGGATCCCGACGTAGTCATAGCCGCCGTCGCCGAGGTAGTACCAGTCGGCGCTGTCGGTATCTTCGAAGCCGGTCAGCGGCAGGGAAGCGGAGAAGTCGCGGCCCAGGAACAGCCAGGCCGCGCCGTGGTTTGCGGAGCTGACGCCCGGCGTGTCGTAGGCCCACTCGCCCACCAGGATGTCGTCCATGCCATCGCCGTCGACGTCGCCGGCGGCGAGGTAGCGACCGAAGTGGTCGGATCCGCCCGAGGTGGCACTGATGCCCGTCCAGGCGGCCACCGGTTCGGCGCCGAGGCCGTCACTGGCGCCGAGATAGACGAACACGGCGCCGTCGTTGCCCTCGTAAGTGTAGCTGCCGACCACCGCGTCGCAGAAGCCGTCGCCGTTGACGTCACCGGCGGCGAGTGCCTGGCCGATCTTGATGTTGTCTCGCTGCTCCCATCCCAGGGCTGTCGGAATCATGCCGTAGCGCACCTGGTAGGTCGAAGCAGACAATCCCTGCGCGCTGCCCAGGTACAGGTGGATCCCGCCCTGGTTGCTGTAGGTGACGCTGCCTTCGCGGTCCTCATCCTGGTAGGCGCCCACCAGCAGATCGTCGAAGCCGTCGCCATTGAAGTCGCAGGCCGCCAGCGCCTGGCCGTAGTAGTCGGAGCTGTGGTCACCTTCGGACTGGAATACGGGCTCCGCGCTGAACGGGCTGCCCGAGACGCCGCCGTGGACGTTGACAATGCCGCTGTTGTTCCCGGCGTTGCCGTCACCGTATGGAGAGCCGATGGCCAGGTCGGGGAGACCGTCACTATCGAAGTCCCCGCTGGCGAGGCCGCGGCCTACGAATTCGTCCCAGTTGGTACTGGTCCAGGTGCGTGCTGGCTGGCTCTCCAGGCCGTCCGCGGTGCCCATCCACAAGAGCACGACGCCGCTTCGGTAGGCGCCGACGTCGGCCCCCGGATAGGACAGCACCACATCCAGGTAGCCGTCACCGTCGACGTCGGTGCTCAGGGCATGCCCTTCCTGGACGAGTTCCCCGGTGGTCTCCAGCGGTGCCTGCTGGGGAGCGATTACGTTGACGGTGATTGCCGTGGACAGACCCGTGAACTGGTCGGTGACGGAGAGCTCGGTGCGGCCTGCTGCCACGGCCTGCAACGAGCCGGTCGTCGTGTCGACGACCCCCGCAGTGGCGGCGGCAAGATCCCAGTGGCCGCTTCCCCCCAGAACATGCAGTTCCTGGCTGCTGCCCAGGGAGATGAACAGGCGGTCGGGGGCCGGAGTGGGGTGGGCATCGCTGCGGACGGTGATCCAGGCAAGCTCCTGCTGGCCGCTGCCGAGGTCGGTGAAGGTAATCCCGTCGACTCCCTCGCTGCCACCGGCCTGGTAGCTGCAGTCGTCGGTGTCGAGGCTGCCGCCGGCATCGTTGACGAAGAGCTCACAGCTGTAGTTCCCAGAGCCGTTGGTGACCAGGTAGGTAAACCCCTGGGCAGGGATCACCTCGATGGCTGCCGGCGCAACCTGCATCTCCGTGACCACCTGGATCTGCGCCGTGGCCTGGCCCTCGCAGCCTGCGTCGGTCAACTCGATGATGTCGATGACTCCGTCGGTCACGCCGGCGAGATACGAGCCGCTCAGTGGATTGAGCACACCGCCAGAGAGGTTCTCGACGAACGAGAACTGGTACTCGCCGGTTCCGCCGCTGGCTTCGAGGATGACGAGACCCAGCGGAATGGCCGTCGCCGAGGCCAGTGATAGGGCGGGCTCGCAGGGCAGGACCGCCAGGCCGCTATCGTCGTCGTCATCACCGACGCTGCTGTCGTCGTCGTCGCCAACGGTGGTGTCATCATCGTCACCGAGGCAATTCTCTGCGCCGGAGCAGTCCTCGTCCGCGCAGTCGATCAGGCCGTCGCTGTCGTTGTCGAGGTCGTCTCTGCATTCTCCAGGCTCGGCTCCCTCGTGGGGCTCTGCTGTACAGCCCCCCAGTGCGAGCAACAGCAGGGCAATCAGAAGGTGGCGGGACAGTGCTTTGCGGTGCATGACGGGGGGCTCCTGGTTGTCGAGGTCCCCGCAGTATAGAGAGGTCTGTGGCGCCGCACTTCGGAAAGGTACGACAGCCCCTCGATGCCGACTGCGGGTTCAGGTCGTCGAGTGCGACCTGCCGGTTGCGGGGTCATTTTCCGATTTCGGGCCGCAATTCTGGCTCCGCTCACGCGTACGACAACCCTTGACCGTGGCCGGAATATGCTCTTAGCTGGTACCCGCTATGCCTCGCCTTCTTGTTTTTGCCTGTCTGTGCATGCCCCTTTGGGTAGGCTGTGTGCCCGACGAGCCACAGCCGCCGCTGCCTCCAGAGCCCTCGGGACCGACAATCGGTGCAGCGCGCACAGTGACGGTCGAGTTGCTCCTCGACCAGCCCGTCGATTTCGTGGCCTCGGACTCAGTGTTGGGCCTGTACGTCGGCATCGACACGGGCCTGGTGACCCTCGACCCCCTGGCAAGTGAGCCGGCGGCCCTCGGCGCGGAAGCCGGCAGCATCGGTGGACTGTGCCAGTTGCCGGGGGGCGAGCTACTCGTCTCGGGCTCGCAGGGCCTGTTCGTATCCAGCGACGACGGACTGGTTGCCTCGCCGCTCAACGAGGCCTTGCCGTCCCTCGGCGCCTCGTCGCTGTTCGCGGTGACCGAAGGAACGGAGTTGGACTTGTGGATTATTTCGTCGGATCAACTGCTCCTGTGGCGGGCTGGTGAGGTGTTCGACCTGCAGCCGGAGGGGCTGCCGGCCTCTGCTCGCAGCGTTGTCTTCGGAGAACTGAACGGCTCCCAGGCTCTGTGGGTCGGCGCCGGCGAGCAGCTCTATGCTCTGGTCGAGGACGATGGCTTTACTGCCTATCCCCGTGCCGGAGACTTCGCCGTCTCTTCGTTGGCAGCGGACAGCTACGGAACCTTGTGGGCTGCCACGGATGGTTCCTTGTGGGGGCGCTGGCCAGACGGTACCGAAGAGGCGCTTGATCTCCCCTTCGCCACCCTCGGCGTCTCTGCAAACGAGCATGCCGGTGAACTCTGGATCACCACTGACGATGGCCTGTGGCTGCACGAGGCCGGTGTGTTCCGGCCCATAGAAGGTGCTCCTGAAGGTGTGGTGGTCGGTACCGATGCGGTGGGCCGCGCCCTGGTCTCGGGTGAGGCCGGCCTGTCCCGACTCTCGGCGGGTCGCCCGTTGTTGTTCCTGGGCGTTGCCGACGGAAGCGAACTCGAAGATCTCGCCACCTTGCACCTGCTGCCTACGGTGACCCCGGACTTCGTGGGATTGACGGCTCTGCTCGATGGTGAGCCGGTCACCGTGGACACGGCCGATGGCTGGTCACTGGTGCTGGACCCCGACTTGCTCTCCGACGGAGCCCACGAGGTGCAGGCAACTGCCGACTACGGCAAGGACGAGTTGGTGGTGGCCTCGTTGTACTTCTCGGTTGGTGAGTTCATTCCACCTACCTGGAGTGCGGACATCGAGCCGCTGTTCCAGGCCGAGTGCGCCCTCTGCCACAGCGCCACGGTGGGCGCGACCACCGCGGGCGGAGGTCACCCTATCGATTCATTGGCTGCCTGGCAGACCGAGATCGAAGAGATCCTGCACGCAGTAAGCGAGGGTTTGATGCCCCTGAACGCACCGCCTTTCGATGAACAGCAGATCGGCCTGGTCGAAGACTGGCGGGCCGGAGGATTCCTGGAGTGATGCCATGAGAAAGCTGTTTGCCCTCCTCGTCCTGGCCATGCTGCTGCCCGCGCCTGCCGCCTGGTCGCAGGACGGTGCCAACCAGGACCTGTTGTGCCCGGACGAAGACCCGTCCCTGAGTATCACTCGCTACGCTCGCGGCCTAAGCCTCGATCTTCGTGGTGTCGTGCCGACCGTCGAAGAATACGACCAGGTACTGGCGGCGGGTGAGGTGCCCGAGACCCTGCTTGATCTGTGGCTGCACGAGGCAGCGTTCACCAACCGGGTGGTCCGCAAGCACCGCGAGCTTCTCTGGAACAATGTCAGCAACGTCAACCTGGTGAACGCAGCATTCAGCCTGTCTCGCTTCGACGGAGCACAGACCTACTGGCGCCGTCAGCCTGCCGGCGAGTACCGCGGCGACACCGTGCCCTGCAATCCTGTGCCCGCTCAGTGGGACGGGCAGGGCAACCTGGTCACCAGCGACCCCGGTGATGGCACCCAGCGCGAGGGCTACGTGATGGTCGCGCCCTACTGGGCCCCCGACACCTCCCTGCCGGTGTGTGCCTTTGACGCCCAGGATGTGCTGGTCTCAGCCACGGGAACCCGCTGCGACACCCAGGACGGCGCCAGCGACCCGGGCTGTGGTTGTGGCCCAGCCCTTGCCTGGTGCCGCTCGGGAGGTGCTTCGGTTCGTCCCGTGGTCGAGGCGTTTGGCAGCGAGGTCGAGTTGCGCATCGCCGACGTCATTGACGGTGACCGCTCTTACCTGGAGTTGTTCACCGGCCGAACGGCCTACGTGAACGGTCCGCTGGTGCACTACTGGAAGCACCTTGCCCGGGTGCCCGCCGGGACTCGCAACACGCCGGTACCCCTGCCAGTCGAGCAGTTGCCAGAGCTTGCCTACACCGACGTCGATACCTGGCACCCCATCCTACTGGGCCCGGAACATGCCGGCCTGCTCACCAGCCCGGCCTTCCTGTTGCGCTTCCAAACCGGTCGTGCGAGGGCCAACCGCTTCTACAACGCGTTCATGTGCCAGCCCTTCCAACCGCCGTCCGCGGGGCTGCCGGTTCCCGACGACGAGAGTGCCTACCAGCTCGACCTGCAGTTGCGCGATGGCTGTAAGTACTGCCACGCGCTGCTCGAGCCCAGCGCCGCCTACTGGGGGCGTTGGAGTCAGCAGGGTGCCGGCTACCTCGATGCCGAGTCGTACCCGGCCGTGCGTGATGACTGCGAGCGCTGCGCAACCAGCGGCGAGTCCTGCAGCACCGACTGCAAGCGCTACTACCTGACTGAAGCGCTGGTCGAGAGCCAGGAGGAATATCTCGGCAAGTTGCTGTCGTATGAGTTCCGTCGTGAAGACCACTACGGAAACATCGAGTCAGGCCCCCGGGCGCTGGCGCTGAGCGTGGTCGTCGATGGTCGTCTGCCCGACTGTGTGAGCCGTACCGCCGCGGCCTGGCTGCTGGGTCGCGCCATCCTTCCCGAGGAGGAACCCTGGATCGACCAGCTCGGCGACCAGTTCATTGCCTCTGATTTCAATTACCGGGACCTGGTCAAGACGATTGTCTCGAGTCCCGTCTACCGGAGTGTCCAGTGACCCTCAGCCACACGATCCGTATCGCGATCCTGGCCGGTGGCCTGCTGCTGGTCGCCGCCTGCAATTCCGAGCCCGACCCGGTGGCTCCGGTGCCGCCTGAGCCCCCGGCTCCGGCGACCCCGGATCCAGATCCTGTGGGGGTGGGCATGAACCCTCATGGTGAGGGCACCCTGCTGCCCATACCACCGGGGCCTGACGAGGGCCTGCGCGGTCGTCGGCGAATGGATATCGACCAGCTCGACGCCTCCATCCAGCGGGTCACCGGCGGAATCGCCTGGACCGAGGGAGACGGTACTTCCGGCGACAACCTGTTCGAGGAGATGAGCTTGACCCTCGGCAAGCCGGACTTCCTCGATGCGACCCAGGAGGACCTGTCGGTCTCGCTGTTGTTCACGAAGTTCCTCGGTGACGCGGCCCGCTCGGTGTGCGCCAAGCTCGTGGCGCGCGAACTGACAGTGACAGCCGAGGAGCGTGTACTCATGGTGATGGCTTCCCCCGAGACCACCGTCGCCCAGGACTCTGCCGCGATCGAAGCGAACATGCGCTACCTGCTGCTGCGCTACCACGGCCAGGACCTGGCGCAAGGCGACGCCGGGGTGACTCGGTGGACCTGGCTGTTCGAGTCCTCGGTGCATGTCTCGGGCGACCCCGTTGCCGGGTGGCAGACGGTGTGCGTCGGCCTCATCACCCACCCTGACTTTTACAGTTACTAGGAGCCACAGATGAACGATTGCATGCACAGTCGCCGCCGGTTCCTGGTCAATTCATTGCTGGCCGGCACCGGGATTGCTGCCTTTGGTGGCGTCTCGCCGCTGATGCGCCTGGCTCGGGCCGAGGGTGCTTCGGACCGCTACTACATCTTTTGCTACTTCAGCGGTGCCTGGGACGTGCTGCTGTCGCTGGACCCGCGTGATCCGAGTGTCTTCCACGAAGGCAACATCTCCGACACGCTCATCAATCCCGGCTACACGCTGCTCGATGACGACGGCCATTCTATCGATCCGTTCGTGACCAGCAACGGCCTGTTCGTGGGGCCCTACATCGGCGCCCTCGCGAACCACGACGACAAGCTGGCCATCGTGCGCGGTATGAGCATGGAAACGCTGACTCACGAAGCGGGGCGTCGCCGTTTTATTACCGGCAAGCCTCCCAGCGGTCTGCAGGCGCGAGGTTCGTCGACGGCGACCTTGCTGGCCAGCCACCTGGGCGTTGACGAGGTGATCCCCAACCTGTCGGTACGGGTGGAGTCTTACAACCGGGACCAGCCCAACTACGCCTCGGCGCTGAAGGTGAGCAGCGTGCCGGACCTGGTGCGGGCGCTAGAGCCTGGACCATCGACCATGGGGCTGCTCGAGGCGCGTCAGATCGACGAGTTGCTGGCGCAGGCCGCGTTGTGCCCGAAGGCGCTCAACTCCAGCCTGTGGCAGGCAACTGAGGATTCGCGGATCAGCGCCAACACGATGATCGAGCAGGAACTTGCTTCCCTATTCGACTTCCAGGCCGAGACCCCGGAGATGGAGGCGCTCCGGCTCCACTACGGCATCTCTGCCAGCGGCTCGTCGACCCTGTCGACGCCCGCCGCTCGGGCCGCCACAGCGGTCACTGCGATCACCCAGGGCGTCAGCCGTGTGGTCAGCATCCAGGTCGCCAGCAGCCTCGACACTCACTACGACAACTGGACTACCGACAACGGCCCGATCCAGGAGGCCGGTTTCGACACGGTCGCGAAGATGATCGAGGACCTGCAGAGCAGGCCGTACGGCGACGGCACCACTTGGCTCGATCACACGGTGATTGTCGGATTCAGCGAGTTCTGTCGCGGCGCACTGGTCAACGCCAATCTCGGTCGCGACCACAGCCTGACGAATTGCGCGTTCCTGGCTGGTGGCAACATTCGTGGCGGCCAGGTGATCGGTGCCTCGTCGGACGTTGGCATGGCTCCTACCACCACCAATCTCACGACCGGCGCTTCCGATCCTGCCGGCGAGGTCATCAAGCCCGAGCACATCATGCGGGCCCTGATGCACGATGCCGGTATCGAAGGAGATCCCGCAGATCTACGGGTCGATCCCTTGATGGCATTGCTTACCTGAGTCTCGCACCAGCCACAGTGCATAGCCCGCGGAAGCGGGGCGCAGTCCTGGGGACGTTACTCGGGGCCCCCGCAACTCAGCCACTCGTGGATCACCCGGGCGTCCGCATCGCTAAGCGTCGCGTCACCAGGAGGCATCTCGTGGGTGTAGATCGAGGCCCAGGTGTCCTGTGGC
>CAZBDA010000073.1:0-26310 GCA_964490445.1 uncultured Rickettsiales bacterium
CTGCGGTGTCGTCGTCGCCTGCGGTGTCGTCGTCGCCTGCGGTGTCGTCGTCGCCGGCCGTGTCGTCGTCGCCTGCAGTGTCGTCGTCGCCTGCAGTGTCGTCGTCGCCTGCAGTGTCGTCGTCTCCTGCCGAGTCGTCATCGCCCACGGTGTCGTCGTCGCCGGATGTATCGTCATCGCCAGCGGTATCGTCATCGTCCCCGGTCGGACAGTCTGCCGCTCCCAGACAATCCTGGTCGGAACAGTCGATCCAGCCGTCTCCGTCGTTGTCCAGGGAGTCGCCACAGTCCTCATCACCACTTACCGAAGTGATGCAGCCAGACAGGGCGAAAGAGACAAGGACGCTGAGCAGCACAGCAGTGTTTTTAAATCGGCGCATGGAACCTCCAGACGCAACACTAGCCTGATTGAAACCCGAGTGCGCCACACCACCACGGCGCCTCGCAGCGATGCGAGGACGACGCGACGGTAAAGTCAGGGGGCAACCAGGAAGCTCAGGAGCGGACCACGAGGCTGGTGAGTCCAACAGCTACCAGGACATCCGAAGCCGAGTGAATCTTCGTCTCGACCACCGCGAGCCGCTTGCCAGCTTTGAGGACCCTGCTCTCCGCCACCAGGTCTTCGCGCTGGGCCGAGGCCAACAGGTTGATCTTGTACTCCTGGGTCAGAGGCAGCTTGCCCGCCGGCTGGTAGGCGCTCAGCGCTGCATAGTAGGACGCGGTGTCGAGCAGCGCCGCATAGACCCCACCATGAAGCATGCCCATGGCCTGGTCGAGGTCCTCGAAGTAGGAGAGTCGCACCTTGACCCAGCCGGGCTCGACCACTTCGAGCGACTTGCGCAGGTAGCTGTGAAAGCGGCAGGCCTCAAACGTCTGCTGCAGGAAACTGTCGTCGAAGTCAGTGGCGGCGCCCATGGCAGCGATTCTACCTGCACCCGTTGTCGAGGGAAGGCGGAGAAGTCAGCCGGCGGGGGGCTGCTATCCTCTCGCACGATGCGCGACGTGATCACCGTGTCCACCCACCAGCGCGAGCAGCTGCTCGACATCACCGAGCAGGTTCGAGGAATCGTACAACGCAGCGGCGTACGCGACGGGCTGGTGTCGGTCTATGTCCAGGGCGCGACGGCCGCGGTCATGATCCAGGAGAACTGGGACGAAAGCGTCCAGACCGACGTGGTCGACCTGCTCCGCAAGCTGATCCCGCGCGGCGTGTGGCAGCACGACCTCCAGGATGGCAACGGCGACTCGCACCTCAAGGCCGGACTGGTGGGCCCATCCGAGACCGTGCCCATCATTGATGGTGACCTCGGCCTGTCCCGCTGGCAGAACCTCTTCCTGTGTGAATTCGACGGCCCTCGCCGAGAACGACGGCTGGTCTGCACGGTGCTCGCCGACCCCTCCGTGTTCTGAGCGAATGCGACCCGCAGCCGATCGCTCACGGCATGGTGCTAGCCCGGCACCCTGAAGCCGCGTCGATCATGCCGCCGGGTAGGCCGCCAGGTGTGCCATGCCCTCGTCCGCCCACAGCGCTGCAAGTTGCGAAGAGTGAGCCTCGAGTCTTAGATCCCGACCGTCACCGGGCGAGGGATGACTGCTGAACTCACCACTCATGGTCTCGCGAAGCAGGCCCAGGGGATCGGGACACCCCTCCCCTGTCGCACGCCCCTGCTGCTCGTCAGCGAGGCCTGCTGACAACGGTGGGCGCAGGCTGCGTGACTGGCTGACCAGAGCCTCGGCACCGTAGCAACGAAGCAGGCGCTTGTGGGTCGAGGCGTACACCTCGGGCCGACCCACCAGGTCCAGTCCAATGAAGCGGCCATCGACGTAGGCAGCGATTCCTACCTGCCCCTGCTGGCTCGGCAGCGCGTCGACATAGCAGTCGATGGTCGCCAGGTCGGCGACCAGGGCGTCACTGAGGGCTCGAGTCTGGGATCGAACACCGCGACTGCGCGAGTAGGTATCCACCTCCGTCCACACGGCAGTCTGGTCGGCGTCATAGCCCTTCGCACACTTGAGGCTGGCCGTCACCCGGGAACTCTTCCTCGAACGCATGCTCGCTGGCATGATGCGCTCGAGAGTCGAAAACTCACGGCTCACGCGCCGCCACCGACCCGCCTCTACACACGACACCGGCACCTTCACGAAGGCGCCCGCCTTCACCAGGATGCTCGTGTTCAGGATCCGGTTCTGCTTCGCACCGACCAGCTCCTCGCCATCGAGAATCAACAGCGGAACCTCGCCATGGTTCTTCACCAGCAACTCCGGCACGTGACCGCCCTCGCTGACTTCCGTCACTTCTGCGGTCTTCTGCCCCAGCGCTTCGACCAGCGTGACCACGTTGGGCCCATCGGGGGGGGCGAACAGCGGCACTACCGTGAGGTTCGCGTGAGCGAGAGGCGGTCCCACGATTATTTTGTCGAGATGTTGCTGAATCTGTTCGAGCATCGGCACTCCTTTGTCGGGTGGCTTGTGGGGCCCTGGGCAAGGCGGTTGCGGGTCGGACAGGGCCACGGAAACCAGCGCCATGCGGCGTGGTCAGGCGAAGCTCCTGGCGGGAACTGGCGGGGCCGAAAATGGGTCGCAATGCTCCGCATTCGAGCCAGCGAACAGGTCGCAAAGCACGCAGACCTCGAGCAACTCCACCTGCAGGCTCCTCCAGCTTGAAAGGTGGGTCTCGCGAACGGTTCTTACAAGCCCCTTACGGACACTTCCTTCGCCGGGCGCCAGCAGGCCAGGCGGTCAACCTGCCTCTGGGATGCGGTCCGCCAACCACAGCACCACGTGTTGCGCGGCAAGCAGGAGTCGCTGCCGAGTCCAGGAGGTGTCCCGGGGATCGGCCGGAGAGGGGTCGGCGCCGACGAGCGGCACATGGACGAACACGACAGGGACTCCGCCCCCCTGTTCCTGGGAAAGGGCCAGCGAATGGAAGTAGATGCTGTTGCAGACGTAGCGGCCAGCATCGTCGGAGACCCGGGCAGGCCAGCCGGCGTCATTGAGGCTATCGACGAGCTGCTGGGCGGGAAGCGGCGTAGTGAGTACCGCGTCCAATTCGCGGCTGGGGTGCACCGGACAGGCTTCGAACTGCCTACCGTCAACATCGGGAATGTTCGTCGACTTTCGGTTCACGGCCTGAGTTTCGACACGAAGGCGGTCCGCACCGCTGGCCACGCCGAAGTGGACGAGGCAGCGAGGCCTGCTCTGCTGAAGCTGCTCCTGGAGTTGTTCCTGGGAACGCTGAAACGAGACATCCAGGACCCTGCAGCTGATCTCGAAGTCTGCGAACTCCCCTCCGGCCAACTGTTCGACCAGAGCTTGGGTGGGATTGACCTCGACCCCCGGAAAGGGACCGAAGCCTGTTGCCAGGATGAAGGGCTTCACGTCTTCTCCAGGGTACCCGGCTGACAATGGAGTCGTGTCCTGGGGTAGTCTGCCCGAACTTGGAGACTGCCGATGCCGTCAATCCTCGTCGTCGCCCTGCTCATCCTGGCTGCCATTGTGCTGCTGGGCGTGATCAAGAAGCTCATCAAACTGGCCCTGTTCTTTGGCCTCCTGCTGGTTCTCGCCGCGGTCGGTGCGTACTTCATGTTCTCTGCTGAGGGGCACAAGACCCAGCAGGGCGAACCGGCACACACCATCAAGTCAGAGACAGGGCTAGCGATCGAGGGAGCGAAGGCGGAAGTCCAGGAAGCGATCAAGGTCGTGGGCAAGGCCGCTGAAGTTGCCGGCGAAGCCCTCAAGGAGGCCGGCACAGTCGCCAACCAGGCCGGCGGAACTGCCAAAGACGCCGTGCGAGGTGCCAGGGAACAGGCCGGGGAGGCCGCGCAAGCTGCCCACGAAACCGTGCAAGAGATTCGCCAGGAAATCGACGACTCAACAAACAAGTAGGGACGGGCGCCTTCAGCGCCTCTCACCGACCAGGAGGAAGACAAGATGGACTGCCCACGCTGCTCGAGCCCACTGGGCGAGATCGACAACGAAGGTGTGACCATGGACTTTTGCAGTGGCTGCAAAGGGGTGTGGTTTGATGCCGGCGAAGTCGGCTCGTACTTCGAGTTGTCCAGGGACCTGCCGATGCTGGCAGGAGCCGACCGCAAGGAGCAGGACAGCAGCATCAGCTGCCCTCGCTGCGCCAGCGGGATGACCGAAATGTTCTACGCACCACCCAACGAGCTCACCATCGACCAGTGCCGATCGTGTGGCGGCATGTGGTTCGACAAGGGCGAGGTGCGGGCCCTGAACAAGCTGTCAGCCAGCCTCGAAGACCCCAAGAGCCGCTTCGCTGGCCTGGCCGATACGCTTGCCAAGCGCGGCTACCAGATCGTGGGGATAAAGACCGACTGAGGCAACGGGCGGAGTTCAGCCCTCGGGGTCCAAACACCAGGAGCACAGCAACCGGTGCCACGGGCCATCATCCGACAAGCGGCTAAGGGTCGGCCAGACCCCGCACGGCTTCGCTGCACAGCGGCAGCAGGATTTGGACCGCGCCGCGCAGCGCAGAGAGTTCCTGCGCAAGGACCTCCCCCCGATCGCCAGCAAGACTCTGCATGCGGAAGGTCCCGCCATATACCGCCCGTAGGAAGTACTCGCACTGTGCTGCCAGCCCTTCGATGGCCGAACCCAGTCTCTCGACCTCGGCCAGCACCCGCGCACCCCCATCGCCGTCGCGAAGCAACGCCAAACAGGTGCTCGTCAACTCATCCAGTTGCTTCATCTGTTGCTCGAGTTCCCGAATCCGGTCGCCCATCGCCGCAACACTCATCGGCGGGACATAGCTATCGTGCAACTCGACGATGCGTGCTCGCAGACCCTCGATGGGAGAGGTCATGTACCGGTCGATGGCTTCCTTGAGCCCGAGATCCTGCATCCCCTCGATATGGGCGCCTCCCTCAGTCGCATTGATAAAAGTCCTCACACCATCGGGATCAAGCTGTGGCAGCAAGCGCTCGTAGTGCTCGATAAAGCCCAGGAACATGGGGCTGGTAAGCACCTGCCCGCCACCCCAAGCGGGCACCTCCTGGAGCCGGAAACCATAGGTTTCACCCCCCCCAATCATGCTCAGCGTCCCGTCACTGCCGCGAAATTCACCGACAAGCTGGTCGTCGCTGACGTGCAGACGCTGGTCCGAATCGAGGTCGCGGGACGAATAGGCCCGTGCATCGCTGTAGGCAAGATCCTGGCCGATGACCAGGACGGGATCGCAGCCCATGTGGCAGGCCAACTGGAAGCAGGCCTCGGCTACGGAGCCGCCACCAAGAGAGCGAGCGGGCTTGCCCATGGCTTCGAGCAAGCCCACCTCGTGGGCGCTGCCGTCGGTGAACACGAACCGACGGCCAAAGGGCAGTTCCAGCATGCGGGAATGCACCGAAACTCGCAGCACGAAGTTGTCCAGGATCTCGGCGTCTATGCCCGCAAGATGTTGATCCGGAATTAACTCGCTACAGTCGAATGCGACCATGAAGTCTGGGCGGATCCCTTCTGCCTGCAAGACCGACGCACAACGATTCATGGAGATCACCACGGCCCGATCGCGCAGCTCTTTGAGCAGGTGCAGGTTGCGGTCCAGCGAGGGCCCCGCCGCAACCACGATGGCAGGAAGTCCCGCGAAGCAATCATCCAGCACCTCCACGGTTGGCGCAGCGCACAGCGGGACGGCATTACACAGCGCCTGCAGGGCCCTTCCCGTGCTGGCGAGATGCTCCTGCCACAGGGCAAAGGACTGGTCACTGGCGCGGATGTTGCGCACCAGGACCCCCGCCAGTCCGACCAGTTCCTGCTCCTCGGCAGTCTGCGGGACAAAGCCCCCGAGCCTGACAATGGCCTCGGCGAGATCGGGGCGAAGTTGCCGATTCTGCTCGCACAGAGCGCCGATGGCCTCGATGTCGAAGCGCTCCTGTGCCGCGCGAAGCCTGTCCGCCAGGCCGCTGAGGGTCCCGACTAGGTCCATCGTAATGAGAAGATCCGAGGTCTGGCTCATGGCTCACTCCCCCCCGTTTGGACTGCGCTGGGGCCCGGATATTAACCGGCCCCTCGGGTCAGCGACAGGGGCTCATCCCTCGGGGTCCAGCACCGCGAAGTGATGCACCAGCCGGCGGCCGCTGCTGTCGACCAGGGTCAGGCGGTGATCGCCGGGCGACGGCGCCAGGGCCAGTTGGTGGATGTACTCGGTGGTGCCGACAAAGTCATCGTCCAGGTGCCAGTGAATCCGGCCGCTATGATCACGGTGGGCCGCCTCGAAGACCACCCGTCCACGCTCTCCCGACAACTCGATCGGCACGTAGACCTGCGCTCCCGAGCGCGGGTAGAGCATGGAGATAGCGGCGCTGTCGGCGCCGGCCTCGGCGCAGCCATCACGCCATGGCGGCAGAGTCCGGTAGTCACTGTGACGCCGGGAATAGAACCACTCCTGGGCTGCAGGCAGCACGAACCATGGCTCCGAGTGCATCTCCTCCAGGCCAGCACAACCGGCATGAATCCGGCGTGAGCAATCCTCGTCGCAGTGTATACGCCGGCAGAAGCTGCAGCCGGTGGAGTGCAGGGCCGCTGACGGCACCGAGCCTGTCCGGGTAGCGGGGCAGTCCGGGCCCGCCCGTTGGCCGCTATAGGCACAGATCTCGACCTGCACGAGGCCCGCGGGCTGCTGGAACCAGCCAGCATTTTCGAACAGGTCGAACAGGTCGAACAGCACCGGAGCGGCCGCCTCGAAACCGGTCAGCCCGGGGCGCCCTTCGCCATCGTGGTTCCCGACCCAAACGGCGACCACGAGGTTCGGATCGACGCCGATTGCCCAGCCGTCGCGGAAGCCGTAGCTGGTGCCTGTCTTCCATGCGATGCGACGCGATGAGTCAAACGACCGCCACGCTCCGTGAACCCCCGGACGATTCACCTGCTGCAGCGCCTGCAGAGTCAACCAGGCTGCTGCCGGGTCGGGGGCCGTCACTCGCCCAGGATCACCGCCGTCAAGACGCCAGTGCAGTTCCGGAACCTCGGTAGCATCGGGCTCCAGCACCGAGCGTCCGAGGTTGCGGTACAGGCTGGCAAGGTTCCACAGCGTTCCCTCGGCGCCACCGAGCACCAGGGACAGGCCATAGTCGGCGCTGGCCCGGTGCAAGGTCGTCATGCCGAGGTCGCGCAGACGAGCGCCGAAACGCTGCACTCCGTAGCGACGCAACATCCAGGCAGCCGGGACGTTGCGAGAGCGAGCCAGAGCGAGGGATGCGGGCAGGGCTCCCTCGTAGCGCTTGTCGAAGTTCTCGGGTGCGAAGCCTCCCATGCGCATCGGCACGTCGGGCACCAGCTCGGTGGGCAACAACTCGCCGACCTCAAGCATCGACTCATACAGCAGAGGCTTGAGTAGGGAACCGGTAGAGCGACGCGCTCGGACAATGTCCACGTAGTTTCCGTGCCTTGCTGTCTGCAGGCCCGGAGCGTTGCCGACGTAGGCGAGCACCTCGCCGCTGTCGACTTCGGCCACCAGCACCGCGAGGTTATGGATCCGAGCCCCGGAGAGCTGCTGGTGATGGCGGCCCAGTACCTGGAGAACACGCTCCTGGACCTCGCGATCGAGGGTCGTAACGACCCGTCGATGAGCACGATCACCGGTCTGCGCACGGGCAGTGAGGTGCGGAGCCAGGAGCGGCACCGGCAACGGGGCATCGGGAAGTGGCTCGGCACGAGCCGCCTGCAGATCGGTCGACGAAAGCACACCGCGCTCGGCCAACACTGCCAGCAGCGTGTCACGCTTCTGGCGCAAACGCTCCCGGTTGCGTCCCGGGTGCACCAGCGACGGCGCATTGGGCAGAACCGCCAGGGACGCCGCCTCTGCCCAGGACAGGTCGCGAGGGCTACGACCGAAATAGCGCCACGAAGCCGCCTCGAGGCCGACTGTGTTGCCGCCGAATGGTGCGTGAGCGGCATAGGAAGCAAGGATTTCATCCTTCGAAGAGGCAAGCTCGAGACGCAGGGCGAGGAGCATCTCCCAGAGCTTCTCGGGCACCGTCCGGGCGGGATTGTGCCGGGCGATACGGACCGTCTGCATGGTCAGGGTGGAGGCTCCGGACACGACGTGCCCCGCCGCCAGGTTGAGCCGCATGGCCCGCACGACCGCCACCGGATCGACCCCGGGGTGATGGCGAAACCGCTTGTCCTCGGCAGCCAACAAGGCGGTGGCAAAGCGCGGCGGCAGGGTCTCCCGCGGCGGGAATCGCCACTGCTCGTCAGCGGCAACCCGGGCACCGAGCAGCTGCTCGTTGCGATCGAGCAGCACGGCGGAATAGGGCTCGGCGAACTGCACGACCGGTAACGCAGCAAAGCCCAGCGCCGCCAGGACCAGCGCACAGAGCCCAAAGCGGAGCCAGCTCCGCCGTACTCCAGGCCTGGCCGTCTGCACCGGCTGAGTCATCACCGGGACCCTCCTGCTCAGCTCTCCGGGGTGATGGGCACAACATCAATCCAGCGACCGCCTTCGCGAGCGAACACCGTGCTGTCGTACATGGCCTCGACCTGCACGGCGGGCAGGTAGAAATGACCCAGGAAGCTCGCATGAAGCGCCAGCCCAAAGGAGCGCTTCTCTCCCGGATTCAGATCGAAGTAGGTATCGACCCGATCGTCGCGGACGTCCCGGTAGGTGAAGCCCTCGCCCTTGCCAGGAGACTCTCCGTGAGTCTCCCAACCCGAGGGCAGCACCTGGCTGAGTGCCAACTCCTGGAGTTTCTGACTGCTGGCGTTGCGTACCGTCACCAGGGCCTTGAAGTCGGTGCCCTGGCTGACCTCCGTGGCATCGACCTGCTGGCCATCGGCACGCTGGTAGATGACGGTCAGTTCCAACCTGCTGGCGGCACTGCCCTCTTTTGCCAGGGCTGCCGTGCCTTTCGAGATCACGCGACTCGACAGGAAGCCCTTGCCGGGATTCCTGACCGCCACCGAAACGCTCGACGCTGCCGCTGCAAGGCGGATGGGAACCTGTACCAATGGATGCGGCGACGAGACCTCGTGCCACTTGCCGTCAGGCCCCTGCCACTCAAAATTCGTGCTGCCCGAGGGGTCGCCCAGGGAGGCGAAGCGCGCCATGGCGACCAGGGCATAGGCCGCCGTCTGAGTCGACAACTGATCCTGCGAGGTCAACGCCGCAGAGACCTTTTGCGCCTGTCCCAGGGCATCCTCCGGGTCGCCGAGCAACACCAGCGTCTCGAGGATCATCGCCTCGTCGCGCAGGTCGGAACCAAAGGTGCCGCTGAGCTCGCGGTAGGCGGGGACATCCCGACTCTGCCCGGCGATCAGCTCCCGGCCCGCCTCGGGCTGCCCGGCCAACTGGTACGCCGCGGCCAACCTCCAGCGAGCCGCCAGTGATAGCTCGGAGATCTTCAGCCGGTTCATGGCGCCGAGCTCCGGACTGCCAGCCAGGGCCAGGCCGTAGAGGCGATAGGCCTGGTCCAGAACCGTGCTTTCATCACTCCGCGCCCAGCGCTTCGCAACCTTGCGTTGGTGCTTGATCCACTTTGAGCGGAGCCCGGCGGGAAGCGCATAGCCGGCTCGCTCGGCCTCGAGGAGAAAGTGACCGGCGTAGCTGGTAGCCCAGGGATTCGCCTTGCCGCTGCCGGGCCAGTAGCTGAAGCCTCCCGACCAGGTCTGAAAGCCCTGCAACTTGTCGATTGCCGCAAGCACGTTGTGACGCACAGAGTCCTGCCGCTCCGGGCTCAACTCCAACAACTGCTTGACGTAGACCTGCGGAAAAGCGGACGAGGTGGTCTGCTCGAGGCAGCCGTGCGGGTAGCGAATCAAAGCCGGCAGGCGGCTCGCAAGGTCCATCGGCGGCACCCGGGACACCTCGAGCAGGGCTTCGTTGGTTCCTGCAACGCCGACCAGTTGGATGTCCTGGGCCCAGTCCTGACCGGCCCTGGCGACACCGCCGTGGACCTCCGTGACCCGAGCGCCGGGATGCCGGACCTGGATCTCGATGCGTTGGGCTACCTTCTCTTTGCCACCCCGGGCGCGGACAGTGACCCGGCCGACCCCCGGAGCACCACCCACCCGAAGCTTCAAGTTGACCATCTGGTCGCCCGGAGCAGCGAACTTCAGCTTCCGGGAGGGGTCCCCCACAACCTCCAGGGGGCCCTCGACCTCGACCTCGAGCTCGACGTCCCGCAGGCCCTCCTCCAAGGCGAATACGCTCACCGGCAGGGCCACTTCCTCCTGGACGCTGATCACCCGAGGCAAAGTAGCGAGCAACATCAACGGCTTCTTCACCTTCACCGAGGTCTCGTGGCTACCGAAGGCGCCATCACGACCCGCGACGACCATCACCCGCACCTCGCCCAGGTAGTGGGGAATGTCGACCTCGTGGCGTGCGGTCGCGCCCGCTGCCAACCGGAATGGACCCAGGGCTCGAACCATCGGTGGGAAGCGATCCGCCTTGGCAACGGGCGGAGCAGCATCGGCGCCGTCTCCGCCCACGGCGAGCAGACCTTCGATGGCTCCACCATAGGCCCCGGCGACCATGTCGAAGTTGTCCCAGGTGCGCACTCCCAGGGCCTCCTTTGCGTTGAAGGAAAGCGAGGGGTTCGGAGTCTTGAAGCGGGTCAGTCCGAGCAGGCCTTCGTCGACCACCGCGAGGGTGTAGGTCATCGCCCTGCCCTGCCCTTCGCTGACCTCGATGGTCGCCTTGCTCTCTGGCTCGAAGACCGCGGCGGTCGTCAGCTGCGGCGCCAGCTTCGTTGCGGCATCAAAGACCTCGATGGGCACCACGCCGTACATGCGCACCGGCGCATCGTTACCGGAGCCGGAGTGCGGCTGCACCAGGGTCACGTGGGCATAAATATTGGGGGCCATGTCCGCGGTGGCCTGGAAGGCCCACAGCGTCTTGTCGCCCGTGGAGGTGACCCAGTGGGTCTGCAGGACGCCCGTGCCGTTCTCGAGGCTGACCAGGGCACGGCTGCCCGCCGGGGTGGGAATATTGAGACTCACGGTCTGACCGACTTCGACCTCATCCTCCTGGGCCATGACCGTGAGTACCGAAGCTCCACCCGGGTTCTCCTTCTCCGCACGCCCAGCCCAACCAGGCCAGTCGATGTACATCACCTTGCCGGTGCGGTGGCCCGTGCCGCCTTTGTCCTGCGCGAGCAACAGGTAGCGGCCCCAGGCCGGGTACTTCACCTCGAAGTCCCAGGTTCCCTTGCCGTCCTTGAGCTTGATGGTTCCGGCAGCCACGGGGCTGTGCTCGGTGCTGCCCGCGTAGTCGGCAAAGGTCTCCGCGCCCTTCTCCCACCACCAGCGCCACTTCACCTTGTACAGCTTGACATCGACCTCACCGTCGCCAGCCGACTCACCCTCCGCATTGACGGCGACCACCTCTACCTGGTGCTTCGTGTCGGTCAGCAACATGCCTCGCGCCTTGTCTCCCTTGGGTGTCTTCACGCCGATGTAGCGGTCGTGGGGAGAGAGCGGGATGGTTGCTTCGTCCATGCTCGCCACTCCGCCGGGCTCGAAGACGCGGGTACGGAACAAGGCCGTGAGCATGCCGGGAGAACCCGGTGGAACCTCGATGGGCGCGATGACAGGAGTCTGGCCATTCTCATCAAGGCGACCAGCGAAGATCTCGTCCGGCTCGGTCTTGATTGCAGCGGCCGGATCGTTAAACGCGTAGTCCGCGTGGCGCGCAAAGCTGGTTTGCCGGGGACGCAGGCTCACCTCGATGGCAGTTTCGAGGTTGCGGGCTATGGCGCCATGCAACCAACGGGAGGACAAGGTGGAACTCAGCGTCGGCCGCGCCCCCTTGATCATCTCGGTACCGAAATCGAGGTCAATCTTGAGGCGGTTCGGCACCACGGTCTCGACTCGCAGCACCTTCTGAAACACAGCACCACCGACCTTCACCCGGGCGGTGTAGTTGCCGGTAGGGGCATCGGCACTGGTACCGGTACTCAACTCATAGAAGCCATCCAGGCCGCGGGCCACCGTGCGCTGCTCGACGACGCGACCGCGAGGGTCCTTGAGCTCCAGGTGCACCGGATGATCGGGCGGCAGCTGACGTGCCTCGTCCAGGACCACAAAGTTCAGGTGAATGTCATCGCCAGGACGCCAGACTCCGCGCTCGGCATAGAGGAAGCCCTTCAGCCCATCCTTCACCGCGGTCCCCGAGACATCAAAGTGCGCCACTGCCAGGGCGCCTCCCCGATCCAGCTTCAGGTAGGCAGAGTTGCCCTCGTGGTGCGCCTCGAGGACAAAGGGCTTGCGCTCGGGCCGCAGGACCAGCATCCCAGCCTCGGTGGAGCGCCCCTCGGCAATCACCTGCAGCTGGTAGTCCAACAGCTTTACCTCGGCCCCGGCAACCGGTACGGCAGTGCCGAGATCCGTCACCAGGGCGAGCACGCGTCCATCTTCGCCCTTCTTGGCGGTCAGGCCGAGGTTGCTGACCATGACGTTGCGAGAGGCTGTGTTGTTGCCCTGGTGTTCGCGGTAGTAGCCAGGGTGGCAGGGGTTGTTGCGACCCTCCCACAAGTCCCAGGAACTGAGGTCACCGCCATCTCCTTCGCCCCACCAATCCCAGCTGCTGCCCTCGCCCTGATCGAAGCTCTCCCAGTCCCCTTCGTCGCTGCCAGAGGAGCCGGCGGCGGCGGGACGCGAGTCGGCGCACTCGTACTGAATGTCTCCGCGATCGAAGCTCAGCTTGATTCGGTACAGACCGCGACGGTGCTCGCGCAGCAGAGCAGAGATGTCGAGCCCGAGGTGCACCCAGCGGCTGGCGCTGTGCTCCCCGCCCTCAATCGCTATGCGCTTGCGCCAGATGGTCCGTCCGACCCGCTCCAGTTCTTTGCTGCTGGAAAGGCCGTTCACCTGCAGAAATTGCGGCACGTTCGACGAGAACACCTGCTGCGCCTCGACAGTCACCGAGCGCAGGTTGACGACCTCGATGGGCACCGTCATCCCCGCACTGGTCGGGTAGATCACGCCCTTGCCGGCAAATCGCACCTTCGGCTTCATCGGCGCGAAGGACACCTGCCGTCTCTCGGCGCCCAGCAGTCGTCGACCGGACACATCCCGCAGCCCGCGTACTGAGACGGTCTCCTCGGTAGCCCAGGGCCGGCTCGAGTCGATGTGGACGATGGAGCCAGTCACCGAGAGGAGCACATCGTCATGACCCCGCACCTCGATCAGCCCCTTCAACCGCTGGTCCTTGTCGACGGGGTCGCTGAAGCGAAGTTCGATGCGGCGGTCGCCAGCAGTCAAAGCACGGGCCGAGCTGAGGCTGAAGCGCGCCAACGTCGGCACCGCGATCGTTTCCCGGGCCTCTCGCTTGACGCCAATCGGTGCGCCATCCAGCGCGAGCACCAACTGCGACGACTGAGCCTCGCGCACCAGGCCGCGCACCTCGAAGCGGTGCTCCTCGTCGTCGCTATCATGGTGCCACTCGATGACTCGCTCAGCGCCGTTCTGCGAGGCTGCGAGGATCTTCTCCACGGCCGCGTCGTCCGCAACGTCGGCGGTACGCAGGATCCCAACAAAGCGCTGCACGATGGCCTCAGTGCTGGGCTGGGTCCAGTGGCTGTGCACGAAGCCCTTGTTGCCCCGAGAGGGGCCGCCGACCACCTCGACCTCGGTCCAGTCCCCCTTGCTGCCAGTGCGGTACAGGGGCGTCCCATCGGGCAGCTGGCCGAGTTCGCGCGCCTCGCGGTTCGGTTCGCTACGCAGCGACAGCCAAGGCGCCTTCGCGTCGCCTGAAGTGCCGGTGACCTCGAAGGCGGCCCCCGTTTCAGCCTCCAGGCCCAGGTGCTCGACCCAGAACGCCTGGTGCATCACCGCAAAACCGAACGAGAAGTCCTTGCCCTGCCACTCCGGGCGCACCTTGCCCAGGTCGACGACCACCTTGTAGCTGCGGCCGGGTTCCAGGTTGTCGCCGGGATGGAAGACGAGTTCACGTGGTGAAGTCCACTCGACGGTGCCGTCGACAGCGGGCACGAAGGTAAACGGCGAACCGACCACCTTGCCCGTATCAGCGTCCGTGACCACCGTCTCGACGAAGCGCACCCGTACCGGCGCAGTGCGACCGATTACCCCATGTGTATGAGCAGAGACGATCTCAGGGTCGGCGCTAGAGGGCTCAATCTCACCCCTGGACGGATCACCCGCTGGTCCGACACCTCCCTGACCACAACCGCTGAGAATGAGCACACAGACCAGAGAGAGCAACGATTGCAGCCGGAACATTAGGGTACCTCGCAGGGAGTCGAACAACAGGGGGTATCCATCAAGACACCCAGTAAGACCGGATGATTCCGAGTTCTGACAAGCTGAAGTGGAATTCTCTCCCACAGATCTCCACCTGGGTTTTCGATCCCAGCTGTTCGAGACCTGCCCGTCACCCGTCCAGAAAACATTATCAAATGCCAGTCGCCAGAGAGTCCCGAAGTGTTGACCAGGTTGCCCCATTGGCAGGCCCGTCCGGTCAGCCGCAAGGAGTGTCCTCGAAATTTTTCTGTAACCGATCGCCTGCTACGGCATACAGCGAGACAGCCCCAGCCCGAGAAGCGGCTCGCCGGGCCCGCCAGGATCGGAGGATGGGATATTGGAGAGTAAGACTGTGATTGCATTGACCTCAGCCGTGGTAAGCGTGGCGGTAGTGTTCGGTTGCTTCGGGTATCCCTTGTTGGCAGCGGCCGACGGACGTCCGCCACTCGACGAGGTCGTCGAACCCGTAGACAGCCCCTTCGCCGTCGTCGAGTTGTTCACCTCGGAGGGATGCTCCAGCTGTCCCCCGGCGGACCTCCTGCTGGTGGAACTCAGCGCGCGCAGCCGACAGCCCGACAGCCGCCTGTACCCACTGACCTTCCACGTGGACTACTGGGATAAGCTGGGCTGGCCGGACCGCTTCGCCGATGAGCTCTGGTCGGAGCGCCAGCGCCGCTACGCTTTG
Source organism: uncultured Rickettsiales bacterium (assembly GCA_964490445.1). Lineage (GTDB taxonomy): Bacteria > Myxococcota_A > UBA796 > UBA9615 > UBA9615 > UBA6601. The sequence goes on from CAZBDA010000073.1 coordinate 14,905, forward strand.
GCCTGGCGCACTTCGCGGGTATTTACCCCGCAGGCAGTGGTCAACGGCCATGACAGCTTCGTCGGCAGTCGGCGAGGACGCCTCGACAACGCCATCGAACAAGCCCTGCAGCGTCCTGCCGAAGCGAAACTTGCCCTCGAAGCGGTTCGCGAACGAGGGCTCGTACAGGTCCAGTTCGATGCCTCGGGACGCCTGGACGGGGCAGTCCTGCAGATCGCCCTGGTGCAGGAAGGTGCGACCTCCGAGGTCGCTCGCGGTGAGAATCGCGGCCGAACCCTGCGACACGCCAACGTGGTCCGCGAACTGCAGACCGTGATCCCGGGCAGGTCTGGATGGGGTCGGGTGGAACTCCCCTACCCCGCCGACCTGGAACGGTCCTCGGCTCGAGTGGTGGCGTTTGTCCAGGACGCCCAGTCCATGGCGATTCGCGGTGCGGCAGCAGCGGAGCTACGCGAGGGCTAAGCAGCTCGCCTCCCCGGCCCGATATAGTGCGAGGATGATGGGCCAAGCAGCCAGGGGCTGGGGAGTCGCAAACCTCGCAGCTGGAGCCATGCTGCTGGGGATCCTGCTGGCCAGGATCTTCCAGCAGCCACTGCAGCCCTACCGCACGGCGAAAGTCCCCTTCATCCACCACGGCATTCGCCTACGGGGCCTCGATGCTGTCCAGGATCTCGGCTCCTGGAATCCGCTGCAAATCTACGCCCTACTGGACAGTCCCTACCCTCCGGGCCTGCACTTCGTCGGCTTCGCCTGGGGCGCACTGTTCGGACTGGAGGCCGAGTCAGTGACCTTCAGCGCTCTGCTCTGGGGAGGCCTGCTGGCCCTGTGCGTCGGCGTCAGCGCCCGACGCCTGGGCGGATCGAAGCAGGCCGCGGTGGCCGCCGGACTGTTCACAGCGCTACTGCCCTGTGTGCACGGCTCTTCCACCATCTACTACTTCGACCTGCCCTACCTGAGCCTGGTGTGGCTGGCCGTGCTGTGCGTCCTACCGCGACCCGGGGCCCGCCCCATCGCCCAGGGCCTACGCGGTGGCCTCGCGTTCGTAGCTGCGTGCACGGCGAAGTGGACCGCCCTGCCCCTGGGCTCGCCCTTCCTGCTCGGCGCGCTGCTGTGCGGCAGCCGACAGCAGCGACGCCAGCGACTGTTTGCGAGTACAGCCTTCGCCGTGACGACCGGCATCCTGCTGGCCCTGGTACTGAGCAGTTCCGACGGCTCCCTGAGAGGCACCTTCGAGACCCAGGCCGACACGAGTGGTCACCAGGACAGCATCTTCGGGCTGCGCTCGAAACCCAGCGACCTGGTGCCGAGAGCCGCCTACATGTCCATCCACTTCGTCAGCGCCGGGCTCTCGCCGGCCCTGGCTATCCCGCTGCTGTTCCTTGCACTGCTCTGGCTGCTGCGGGACCGCCGAGGGCTGCCCCTGGTTGCCATGGCCGGGCTGGCCAGCCTGGTGTTTGTCGGACTGATCGCCGCGGACGAGGACGAGCGACTGATCGTCCCAGCGACCACCCTGGTCAGTCTGTGCGCCGGACTCGGACTCGACAGCATCCGCTCCCCCCAGCGAGCACGCCGGCTCGCTGCCGGAATTGTCGCCCTCGGCCTGCTGGTCGCCTGGGACTTCCACCACTCGCCGCGAGCGCCCTGGAACACAGAGATCGTGCTGTTCCGTCCCAACCACCCGGCAATGGACCCGGCCCGACTGCGGGGCCTGGGAGCCGTCAGCTCAGTCGAGGGCATGGGCTGGAACCGAAGGGACGAGACCCCCGACGTTCCCGGCGATTTCCTGGCGGCCCTCGGCCAGGCCTTTCAGGATGATCGGAGCCAGGATGTCCTGGTCACTGTCGCCGCAGAGAATCTCGGCGTGCACTCGGTCTGGTTCGAGTACCAGCACCTGCTCGCCTACCATCGCGGCGAGCGGCAGCGCAGCGACACCTTCGCCCGCACAGTTCTTCCCTGCGAGACACAGGACCACAACGCCAGGCACCTGTTGATCGTCACCGGTGAGGCCTTCCCAAGCTGCCTCGAGAGGGCCCACTGGCAGAAGGATCAACTCATCGAGGGCAACTCGCTGTCGCTGACTCTGTTCTTGCGGACTCCGCCCGCGCCGTGATCAGTCGAGATCAGCGTGGCGCATCGACGAGAATGCGCAACGAGGCACTGTCCGGGTAGCTGGAGACCAGGGCGCGCCAGGCCCGCTCGTGGTCGTCGCTGACGGCGCCGGGATCGGCGCAGACCCGCAAGGCATCGTCCTGGTAGGCCTTGCCACCGGGCAGGTGGTGGTGAAGACCAAAGTTCGACGGCGCGTAGTAGGTGTCGTCGCGTGCGTTTCCGCCCCACAGCCAATAGATGGAGTCATGGCCGGGCGAGGTCTCGTCGGTGGGCCGACCCAGTACGGCTCGGGTGGCAGTGTCCATTCGGATCCACGAAGAGCGCACCTGCAGGTCCCACAAGCCCATCGCGCTTCGGCACTGGGGACGACTGCCCAGAGATGCAGGGCGCACATCGTCTCGCTCGCACAGGTCCCGGCGCCGCTCGCTGGCATGCCACGGATAACGCCGATTCTCGGAACCGGCCGCCGCGAGCGTCAGTTCAGGGGCAGTGCAGAGCCTGCGACCATGACGATGCAGGACGTCCTCGACCGCAGGCATGTCGTCGGGACCCAGGCCGTCCGCAGGCCAGGGCAGACCCGCCGTGCCTGGAAATGGGTGCAGTCCGACGCAGTAGGAAGCGAGGCTGAACAGGCTCCGGGGCAGGATGCGGTCTGGTGCGTAGGCTGCGATCAGGGTCGCATCGGTCTCGCCGATCGCAAAGGAGCCTCCTTCGACCTTCAGCATGCCCTGAGGGCAGGCGTCCTGCCCCGTTCCGGGTACGGCTTCGGCAACCACGGGGGTCGCAATCGCCGGGTCTGCCACAGGCCCCGGCTCTCTGCTACACGCACTGCAGCCGAAGGACATACCCAGCAACAGAAGCGGCAGCGCTGCGAGGCGTCTCACGGCACGCTCCGAGCCGTCTCCTGCGCAGACAGCGGGTGCAGGTGCAACTCGAACTCGAAGCGGACCTCGGCCTCGATGTCGTCAAGACCGAGCGACGACTCCAGGCCAGCGAGGCGATCTCCGTAGCCGACAGAACGCAGGTCGAGGACGGCGGGAGCCAGGGAGCGAAGCACCCGGGCTTCGCCGTCCCGGGTCACCGCGATCGGCAGAATGAACTCTCGGCTGCCGCGCTCGAAGACAAGATCGACGCGCGCCTCACCGCGACGTTCACCGCCAGATGCGGCGCCCTCCGCCAGCTGGATCGTACTGACCGTCCCGTGCGCCTTCTCACCCGCCGGTTGGAGGGCCTCGAAGAAGGACTCCGAGATCCGCTGGTCCCACATGGGCCTGCCCGTCTCGATGTAGCGCAGGTTGGCAGCGATCGAACCGCTGGCGCCGTCCAGATCATCGTCCTTGAGGTAGAAGCCGCCAACGACCAGCGAGATCGCCCCGGAGTATTCCTTTCCCGCCGCGCGCGCGGCCCAGGTGATCCTGGATCGGTCCTGGTCGGTGACCAGGTGGAAGCTGCCAGTAGCCGGGGGCGCTGGGGCCACCGCCAGCGGCGAAGGTGACGGAGCCGCCGGCAGAGCGGAAACTACAGCCGGAAGGTCCTGCGGGGACGACGACGGGGCAGCCCCGGACGAGCAGGACGCGAGCAACAAGCCGCCGAGCAGCAAGGCTGGCAACGAAAGGGCATGGCTCACAACTGTCATGGTCACCTTCGCGCAAGGATAGCGGCAGCAGCACAATACGCACTAAGCTGAACTTCCGGGCAATGCCCAACCATTCGACCAGACCCAGGCCGGTTCGCACGGCAGAGAGAGACCCAACTGAAGACTTCGCTCCCCATCCTGCTTCTTCTCTTGCTGGCAGCAGGCTGCGTCTCGCCCCCGGAGGGGCCGACGGGGCCCGATGACCCGAGCGAGCCCGGCGACGAGGGGAACTGCCTGCCCGAAGCCGAAAGCATCTTGTTCGTCGATGAGCTCGCCGGCGAAGACGAGTGCCCCTTTGGCGAGGGGCCCTGCATGGACGACTACCTCGCCTTTCCCGAGTTGGCTGCAGAGTGGACCGAGCCGCTCACCGACCAGGAGTTCGAGGACTACATTCACGAGATGCGGGCGGGCATCATGCCGCTGCTCGAAGGGCCAATGAGCAGCGAGGAATTGCGCGCAGCGGTGCTCTCGGGTGCACGCATCGACTTTCTCCTCGATGGCATCGAGTCACGCGAGCTCCGAGTGTCCGACGCCGAGCAGTACTACCTGGCCGAAACCGACGCTCCGTCCGTGATCCGGGACTTCCAACTCGAAGACCCGTGGGTAGGCCGACTGTGGGGAATCGTCGCCCACCCCGAGGGGCCGGGCCCCTTCCCCACCGTGATCGGCATCCACGGTCACACCGAGGACGCCACCGAGTGGATGATCAGCCGCGGCGGTGTCGACCTGGTAAACCGGGGCTACGCGGTGATCTACCCGACCATGCGGGTCAACGATGGCGACCTCGACGAGGCGCTGGTGACCGAGACGCTGATGCGTGCAGACCTGTCCTTTGCGGGACTGCGCATCTACGAGCAGCTACTCACCCTGCGCTACGCCGCCGCCCTGCCGGTGGTCGATCGTTGCCGAATCGGAATGATGGGTCACTCCGGTGGCGCCGTCAGCGGCAACGCGACGATCCGGGTCGCCGACGGCATCGCTGCCTGGGTGAGCGACCTCACCTCTGGCTACTACATCGAGGGGCCCGAGGGCGGCTGGATTGACGAGACCTCGCCGGGTCTCCACGCCTTGCAGCTGCTGATCAACGACTTCACGACTGCGACGATGCCCGTGCTGGAGGTCGGCTACAACTTCGAGATCCACGACGCCGATCCGCCGATTTCCCAGTGGCCGGAAGTAGCGGACTTCCTCGACGACCACCTGCTCGGTCCCTGAGCGGGGACCGCGCGGGTCGCGACTCAGCCGACGGCAGGTGCGATGGTGCGGGCGCGCAGCATCCAGCCGCCTGACTCGACCCACACCTGGAGGTCGTGCAACAGGCGGTCGAAGCTCGGTGCGACGAACAGGTGCGGTTGCATGTCGGTGGGATCGTAGGGAGTCTCTGCGATGGCTTCGATGTCCCACTCCAGTAGAGCGGGGCCGTCTTCGACCTGGCCCAGTTCCGCCGCCGAGCTGAGCAGTCCTGCGCCGAAGGCCTTGATGTCGCCGCCCTCTTCGACCAGGCCGAACTCCATCGCGTACCAGTACACGCGCTCGAGGCGGAGCATCTCGTCGGGATCAGCAACATCGGCCGCCCAGCCCATGGCGGCGTTGACCTGGGCGACGCGTGGGTGAGCGAGGCTGGCAGCATGGCCCACCATCTCGTGCAGGATATCGGGCTCTGGGGTGTACTGAGGGCGGCTGTGATGGCGGACGTACTGGGTCGACAGGAAGACCCTGCGCCCCAGGCAACTGAGGAAGGTGCGCGCCTGCACCAGGCCCATGACGGGCTCCATGCGGAAGCCAGTAGCAGCCTGCAGGCGAGGATTCACCTCGCGCAGTTGCGGGATCCGGTTTCTGGACAGCGGGAACCTGCGGCTCGCCTCGAGCAACTCGCGGCACAGCCAGCGCTGCTGCAGGGGCTCGAGCAGCTCGACGACCTGCTTCCAGACCGCGTGTTCGGCCTCGGTGTACGGGGCGTCGGGCACCTGTTTGCCGCTGCGATGGCGCAGCGCGATGCGGGCGATCTCGTTGCGACGAGAGCGGTACTCCGAGTCATGAAAGCCGGGGTGCTCGTCGTTGAGTTGCACGAGGTCCCGCACGTCTCCGGCGGGTCCTGATCGCGAGTGTTGAATCCACATGGCAACGGAACTTACGGCCTTGAACGAGCGATGACCAGTCCCCGACTGAATGATCGTTCATTTTCTTTTGAAGACAATCTGGGCTCTACGATCCGCGCCTGCCGTTCGCAGCCCCGTCCGCTGACTTCAGGGATCGATCTGCAACGCGTTGTTGTCCTCGTCGCACTCGGCAACATCGCCATGCAGGTCGACGGTCGCAAGGAGCGTCGCACCAGCAAACTGTGTCCCGAGTTGAAAGTCGATGGGACTGCTGAGCGTGCCGGACGGCAGGCCGTTGATGGTCTGGGTGCCCACAGCGTTGCCACTGACCGCCTCGGTCAGCACCACCTCGAAGGCAGCGGCCGAGACGCCGTCATTCGCCACCCGCAGGCGCACCAATACGCCGCTGTCGGAGACACACCTGGCATGCAGTTGAAGGCTCAGGTCCGACGCCGCGATCCCCGGATTGGTAGTTACCTCGTTCTGTCGGAAGCCCTGCCCCTGCTGCCAGGGCATGGTGGGGTTCGCCGGGATGGACAGGTCGTCACCAATGTGGGTCGGCATGAACGCGTGCTGGTTCCACAAAGCCCGGGTCGACATCCACGATCGACCGTAGTCGGCAAGCACCGTGATGCCATTCCAGCCGGTCTCGATGAGGTGGTTGGAGCCCACCACGATCTCAGGCGCCTGGTCACCGGTTACCTGGGCCACTACCGGATACTCCAGGTGGGTTCCTGATGCATGGCCCGTTCCCTGGAAGACCAGGTCGCCGGTGGCGCCGTGCCAGACCCAGACATCCTGCTCGTCGGCATAGACGACCTCGGACGCTCCATTCGCGTCGAAGTCAAAGGCCGCAGATCCGGTGACTGACGACGACAGGTCGACCGTCGGGTTCGACCACAGCACGCTGAGATCAGTGTCCAGCATCGTGTAGTAGGCAAGGTTGGCGACCCCGATCTCGGGCAAGCCGTCGCCATCGAAATCGGCGACGGTTGGTGGCCCTCCGGCGCCCGAGCCGGGCAGCGTGACCGGACCCGCGATCACCGTGCCGTCAGTGTCCTGCAATCGCACCTGGCCTGAGAACACCACCACGATCTCGGCCTGCGGATCGCTGTCGAAGTTGGCCACCGCCGGGAAGCCGTCGGGCTCACCGTTGAACCACACGGTGGCCCCGTTCGAGTCATACAGCGCGTTGCCGACGACAACCTCCTGGCTGCCGTCCAGATCGACATCGGCAGCAAAGGAAGTGGGGAACTCCTGGCGCGACTGGTTGGAGCCACGGCCATGGGCTCCCTCGGCGAGGAGCACGCCCTGTGCGTCATAGATCTGGTTGCCGAACAGGATCTCGATGCTCCCGTCGCCGTCGAGATCTGCCAGGAAGGGCGCGCCACGCTCCCCCAGGGCCGGCACGGTAGACGACGACTGCCACAGCCCATTGCCATGCCGGTCAAAGGCCAGCAGTCGCCCCGTTTCGTGGACGCCGACGATCTCGGGCCAGCCATCGCCATCGATGTCACCCGCAGCCAGGGACGCATCGGGTTGTACCCGCCAGCTACCGTCCGTCACCGACCACAGCACCGAGCTACCGTCGCCGGCCAGCGCTCGAAGGATGCCGTCATCGTTGTAGTCGGGACCACAGAAGGTCGAGAACACGATGGCCCGGTCGTCGCCCGCGCTCGGCTGGCCGTCGCCGTCGCTGTCGACCAACGGCACCACCAGGGGCGTCATCATCACCTCGCGGTGGCAACCGGACTCAGTGAAGCTGCTGACCTGCCAGACAATGTCGAGGTTGGGATTCTGGCTGATGTTGTAGTCGATACGGCAATCCGGATCGAAGGGGATGTCCTGCGCGCCAGGACTGTCCGAGCAGGGGTCGGCCGCGCCACTGCTGTCGTCGTCATCGCCGAGACCAGCGCTGTCATCGTCGTCGCCGCCGGAGTCGTCATCGTCACCGCGGTCATCGTCTGCAAGATGGCCGAAACGCTGCGGACAACCGGTTGCCAGCAGCAGCACCGCACACAGCAGCAAGAGCAAGCGGGGCCGTTTCATGACCAGATCTCCATCATTTGCAGGCAGCAGGACTCAAGCCGCAGGTGGCTCAGGAGGCTCGGGGTCGTCGCCCACAGTGTCGTCATCGCCTTCGACTTCCCTGTGACCGCCCCGCGGCCGACGATGGATTCGTCATCATCGCCCTGTGAACTATCGAACACAGGACAACAGGATGCCCGCCATCAGCAACTGGACAAGGTGGTGACGCTGCATAAGCCCTCCCGGGAGCTGTACTCGGAGATGCTACCCCAGGTGAAACGACACGAGCACGCGGTGATCGTCGCGACCGACCTCAGTCCACCGGCACCTCGGCCAACAGGCCCAGCGACGTGAACCGGTCGCGAGCGGCAGCGACCACCTCAGGCGAGACACCGTGTGCCTCGGCGAGCTGCTGTGGCGACAGTCGCGCGGTCAGCAACTCGGCCAAAAGCGGTGTCAAGGCGCCGTTCACGTAGCGTCCACTCACCGACGCAAACAACCTGGGCGGCCCCTCGCTGGAGACTGCAAACCAGCCGGCGGGTGCGCGGCGTAGGGGCGCGTTCACAGTGAACGCAGGCGCCGGGTTCAACGCCAGGGCCTTGCAGATCCCAGCAAGAAACTCGCACTCCCGGCTCTGTGGGTCGCCGACGTCCTCGGCCAGGAAGAATCGATACACAGCCTCTTCCAGGCTCAGCCCGTGACCAATGTGGGGGATTTCGTGGTAGCGCTCGAACGCCTCGGACTCCATGAACTGGTCGAGGAACAAGACAAGGTCCTCGTCGTCGTGGATCGCCTGCCAGGCTGCCAGGGTCTGGGGGTAGGTCGACCGGATCCCGCCGCTGCCCCGGTGCCTTCGTTCCAGCAGGCTGTTGCGCACCGCATCGGCGGTCTCGACCAGCTGCTCGCGGTCGATTTCCTGCAGAGCCGCGAGGTCGGCAGGGGCAAGCTCCAGCTCGTCGTAGCGAGCCTCGAGGAAGGCCTGGCGATAGCTCACCCGGTGCAGCAGGCGGTCGGTCGCCACGTCCAGCGAGATCACGCCTGCACCCACTCAGCGACGGTCGCGCGCAATGCCTCGAAGCCGGCGACCGAGCGAGGCACAATCGTGCCCTGCGCGTCGAACTTCGGGTCTTCGTAGGTGATCGCCTTGAGGTTCGGGCATAGGGGCAGCAATCGCTCGAGCAGCACCAGCTGCTCGTCCATCAGGATCCCGTGGTGGTAATCGAGAAACAGTTCGCCGGAAGTCTCACAGCCCGACAGGTGGATCTCGAAGCAACTGTCCGTGGGCAGCTTGTCCAGGTCGCCGTACAGGTCTTCGCCCCGGAGTCCGCGCAACCACTGGTAGGACAGCAGGTGGCCGATATCCAGGGTTGCAGGGGAACCACTCTGCTCGACCACCTCGCGGAAGAAATCGTAGCCGTGCAGGGAGCCAATGACGATGCTGGTGCCGGCGGAAAAGCCCGGGAATTCCACCAGCAGCGGCGCAGCAAGAGCCCGCTGCACTTCGGCACAGTTGCGGATCGCCGCATCCAGGCCGGCCTCGGTGAGGTAGGGCGGCAACGGGTAGGGCAACGATCGTCCGTGGATGGACCACAGCCCGAGGTCCTCGTTCACCCACTTAAAGCCGTAGCGATCGATCAGCGCATTGGTGAAGTCGATGATCGCGGTGCGGTCATAGCCTTCCAGGGCACCCAGGTTGAAACTCGTCTGGTGCAGCCCGCGCACAGAAAAACCCGGTGCACGAGCGAACAGGTCGTCGTACACCGGGAAATACTCTGCAGGATCGAGTTGGTTTCGTCCGCGGGGTTGCCAGGAGATAAACCAGTAGTTGAAGTCATCCTCGTGGCGAGCCAGGAAGTCCACCACGTTGTCGGTAACCTGGTCCCCTGTTTCCCGGTCGAAGCCGAAGCCTATCGGCGCTCCCCAGGGCAGATCGAGCCCCACGCCGAGCCCGAGGCGTTCGACAACTTCGGGCAGGCGTGGGCAAGTGCGACTCAGAGTTCCGTACTTTCTTCAACAATCAGCGCCAATGCCGTCGCACGCTGGCAGTTGATCTCCTCGGCGGCGGCGATGTCTTCGGAGCAGGGAAGGTTGTAGCAGTACGGATTGTTCTGGGGAACCTCCTCGATCAGGCCGAACACCGGAACGATATCGAGACTGTCCAGGGCTGCGAGGTTGTGATCGATCACCTCGACACTGCACTGGTACACGTTCAGATCCACCGATGCAGCGTTGTTGGCGATCTCCACCAACTCGGCCAGGCGAGCCGCCTGCCGCGCGTCTTCCTCGGCGATCTCGTCGGCGAACTCGGGACACGGCCCGTAGCAGTTCATGGCACCTTCGGGGTACTCGCGAATGAGCTCTCCGAAATCGACGATTCGCAACTGCTCGAGGATCTCGAGGTTGGCGGCAGGGTCGCTTTCGCCGAGGCTCTGGCTGGCGGGGGACTCGCCACCGGGCTGGGGGCTGGTGAAGCTGGCGGGGCCGGTCAGATCTACCGAGGCTCCGCAACCGGTGAGCAGGCCGAGAGTGGCAAGGGCTACGGTCTTCTTCGAGTTCATGAGTTTCTCCTGGCTGGAAGGTTCACAGCAAGAGTAAAAGCTCCTCGATGTAAAGAGAATCGTTCATTTTAAGACTACATTGTATGCCCTAGCCTTACAGTCTCTGCGCGCATCACGGCATCGTCCGGTGACGACCACAAACAGGCCCGAGACAGCCTGGGCTCAACGCCGACTCACTCAATTAAATGACGACGTCGGGCACAGCGCGTAAGATTGCTTGAGTCATGGATCACAGCAAGCCCCACCACCACACCAGGCCCAGCCGTCGGCTCCGAATTCCGACGGGCGCCCTACTGTGGATCTGTGCCTGCCTACTGCTTGCCATGCTGCCCCTGGCTGGCAGTTGCAGCTTCGACCAGGTCGCAGTCCTGACCGCCGACACCCCCATGCTCAGCTTCGGCTCGCAGGAAGTCGGTACGTCCTCGACCCGTCCGCTGACCGTGACCAACGATGGCGCAGGGCACGTGGTGCTTTCGGCTGCAGTACTCAGCGGAGCACAGAACTCTGCATTCGTGGTCCTCACGAGCCTCGACGAGATCTCCCTCGGTTCCAGCGAAGCGATCGAAATCGAGATTCAGTTCACACCCACCGTCGAGGGTTCCTACAGCGCCCTACTCGAGGTCAGTGGTAGCCAGGACTCGTTGAGCGGAAGCGGCGGCGACCTGGATGCACCCACTGTCTTCCCCCTGCAGGTCCAGTTGCAGGGTGTAGGAATCGCTTCCGGCGACGATGACGACAGTGCCGGCGACGACGACAGTGCCGGCGACGACGACAGCGCCGGCGATGACGACGACAACGACGACGACGGCGACAGCGACGGCGACGGAATCCCCGACTCGGTCGAGGGAACCGGCGATGCCGATGGAGACGGCACCCCCGACTACCTCGACGATGACAGCGACGACGACGGAATCCTCGATAGTGACGAGGGAGCATTCGACAGATCCGACGACCCCAGCTCAGACGACCACTCACC
>CAZBDA010000074.1:0-26161 GCA_964490445.1 uncultured Rickettsiales bacterium
TGCGCGACGCACCGATGAGCTGGTGTGACAGACCATCACGGTGGACATCGCCGGCAGACGAGACGGAATAGCCGCTGAAGTCAAATGGGCTCTCGCCCACAAAAGAGGCATCGGCCTGGATCGAGTCAAAGGAGCCGCCAGCACCAATGCTCGCACCAAGAAACAGGTAGGTCATGCCGACATCGAAGACGATTGGAGTTGCGGGCGGCCCAGGGGCGTTGGAGTAAGGCGCACCCATGAGCAGGTCGTCGAGGCCATCGCCATCCACATCGCCGGCAGACGAGACGGAATGGCCGAGGCGGCTGTCTTCCGACCCACCGACAAAGGAGGCACCGGCCACGCTCATCGGACCGCCCAAAGAGAAGGTGCCGCCGACCGCGATGCTCGATCCATAAACCAGGTAGGTCTTGCCGAGAACGTAGCTGCCGCCGTCGTAGGAATCGGCGCCAATGAGCAGATCATCGAGACCATCGCCATCCACATCGCCGGCAGACGAGACGGAACAGCCGCTGGCGTCGCCTGCGCTCTCCCCCACGAACACGGCATCGGCATCGGCCGCAGGAAAGCTGCCCCCGGCCGCGATGCTCGCGCCAAGAAACAGGTAGACCCGACCAGCGCTTTGATGCGCAAACATCGCGCCAGGTCTGTTGTCCGGGGCACCAATGAGCAAGTCGTCGAGGCCGTCACCATCCACATCGCCGGCAGACGAGACCGAATGGCCGGCGTTGTCGTTCTCGCTCTGCCCCAGGAAGGAGGCATACGCATCGCTCAAGGAAAGAGCACCGGCAGTGGCGATGGTGGCGCCGAGAAACAGGTAGGACTTGCCGGCATAGGGGCCGCCGTCGTCGTTGTAATGGGCGCCAATGAGCAGGTCGTCGAGGCCATCGCCATCCACATCGCCGGCAGACGAGACGGAATAGCCGCTCTCGTCTCCTTCGCCCACTCCCACGAACGACACATCGGCATCGGCCAGCAAGGTGTACAGGTCGCCATCGCAGTTCGTGTCGAGTTGTTGGGCGGCAGATTCCCAACGTTCGCTGCTGCCGGGGTAAGTGGTGGGATCGCCGTCATCGCAGTCCTGTTCTGTGCCCGTGCCGTTCTGTGCATAGCCGTCGCAGTCGGTGTCCACCCCGTCTCCGGGGAACAGGCCGTCGCTGAGGTCGGGATCGATGCAGTCGTCGCAGTTCTGGTCGATGCCGTCGCCGAGGTTGTCGGGGGCGTCCGGATAGATCTCGTCGTTGCTGTCGTTGCAGTCATCCCCGCCGCTGGCAATGCTTGCATGCAGGTCGCCGTCAGCATCCACCCCATCGAAACCGTCGCAGTTGGAGTCGAGCGCAGCGGCATCGACTTCGTCCGTGGCGCCGGGGTTGATCGTAGCTTCCGTGTCGTCACAGTCGGTGCCCCCTGATGGCACCGACGCGTACAGATCTCGGTCGGCATCGACGCCAGGGATGCCGTCGCAGTTGTTGTCGATGCCGTTGGCGACCAGGTCGGGCGCTGTTGGGTAGATAAGCTCTGCGCCCGCCTGGCTCGGGTCGTCATTGCAGTCGCCCAGGCAAAGCGAGTAGGGATCGCCGTCCAGGTTATGGGAATCGAGTTCCTCGTTGTTGTCGTCGCAGTCACTACAAGCGGCGTCGCCGTCCCCGTCGATGTCCACCTCGTCCTCGGCCTGGACACCATCACAGTCGTTGTCGACCAGGTCACAGACTTCCACTTGTCCGGGATTTCGCTGGGCGTTGCTGTCGTCGCAGTCTCCTGTGCAGCTGCTGTAGTGGTCGCTGTCGGCATCGGCCGGGGTCATGGCCGGGTCTGAGTCATCGCAGTCGCCGGTGCAGGTGCTGTAGCCGTCTTGGTCCTGGTCGCGGGGGTTCAGATCGGGATCGCTGTCGTCACAGTCCGTGCCGCCCGAGAGCAGCGAGGCGTAGCCGTCGCCGTCCAGGTCGATGCCGTCGCTGCCATCGCAGTCCTGGTCGATGTCGTCGCCGAACGTATCGTCGGCACCAGGGTAGATGGTGGGGTCGGAAGGGTCGCAGTCATTGGCGTCGAGGACCTCGTCGCCATCGAAGTCGTACAGTGTGGCGCCACCCGTTCCCGCGATGCAGCCGCCAGTCATCAGCACAACGAGGGTGAGCAGGCTCGTGTAGGAACGATCCACCCGAGCATGTTAGCGGAGAGTCGACTCGATTCAGGATGAGAGTCGTCCGTGTGCGTGATTGACTCTGGGGGGTATGCGCCAGGTGGCGGCGGGCCTGGCCCGATAAGAGGCCAAGCTGAGTTCACGAGGAGCGGGCTATTTACAGGAGTAATTGCCCCGAATGCGCTGGTGGTAGAACTTGCCGACTGAGGGAGCGCTGACCCAAGCATCAAAGAGCCCCCTTGAGATTCCGCAAAAGTCGTATCGCTTGCCGCTCATCGTTGCGGAAACTGTGGTCCTGCCAAAGCAAAGCTCTGAGATCCACGACGAACGATAGATTTGAACGCATTCCGCCAACGCGACGGAAGGACAAATCAGTAGCAGAGCAGCCAACATCAATGACAAGGCTCGATGCATGAGGGGCCAGTCCTCCTACCAAGAGTCTACTCCAGCAACCGCTTACAGGGACGCTCGCGAACCACGCAAGCGCGACATGGCAAGGGTATGGCGGAGACGGTGGGGGGTATGCGCCAAGATGCCCTGTGACCGAGACGCGTGAAAGTCCTTGTCCAGATCACACACTCTGGCTGGGCTGAGTGGAAGGTGGGTGGAAATTGGGAAACTCAGGGCGGGTCCTGCCGCTTGAACGGAACCGGTATCCGCCAAGTGCCGAGCGCGCCGCGGCGAGTGCCTGGCCCAGTTCGGACTCTGGGGTCACGTTCAGTTCGGCGGCGATGGCCTGAGCCTCGGCCAGGGCCCTAGCCGCAGCGGTAGATGCGGACGACTCGTAACTTGTCTGGGCGAAGATGATTGTTGACCCTCCCCCGCCTGGATCATCCGCGCCAGACTATGATGTCGCCTCTCAGCGGAGGAGATCTCAGTGGCACGCTTTCTCGCATGGGTCGAGCGTACCGGCAACAAGCTGCCGGACCCGGTCTTCATCTTCTTCTACTTGATCCTTGTCCTGATGGGTGTCTCGGTGGCTCTGGCGGCCCTGGGAGTCAGCGCGCCTCACCCCACGAAGCTGGATGGAGGGGGCAACCCGCTCATCCTTCAGGCGGTGAGCCTCTTTGCGGCAGAGAACATCCAGAGGCTCTGGGTCGAGATGCCCAAGACCTTCACTCACTTCCACCCCCTGGGCTACGTGCTGGTGGTCATGCTGGGTGCCGGCGTCGCCGAGCGGTCGGGCCTGTTCGACAGCGCCATGCGCTCCGTCGTCCGCAAGGCGCCACGCTCGCTCCTGACCCCGGTGGTGGCTCTCGTTGCCATGCTGGGCAACCACGCCGCGGACGCCGCCTACGTCGTGCTGATCCCCCTGGCCGGTGTCCTCTACGCCGCTGCGGGAAGGCACCCGCTGGCCGGCATTGCCGCGTCCTTTGCAGGGGTCAGCGGCGGCTTCAGTGCCAACCTCGCACCGGGACAACTCGACGCCCTGCTCTTCGGCATCACCGAGCAGGCGGCCGAGGCCCTGGTGCCCGGCTACGACGCCAACATCGCTGGCAACTGGTACTTCATCGGCGTACTGACCTTCGTCTTCCTACCCGTGATCTGGTGGGTCACCGACAAAGTGGTCGAGCCGCGTCTGGAGTCCTGGGACGGCGAGGACGAGGCCAAAGGGGGCGGTGACGAGGATCTCAGCGAC
Source organism: uncultured Rickettsiales bacterium (assembly GCA_964490445.1). Lineage (GTDB taxonomy): Bacteria > Myxococcota_A > UBA796 > UBA9615 > UBA9615 > UBA6601. Next base: position 3,777 of record CAZBDA010000074.1, read on the forward strand.
GACCAGCGTAAGGGCCTGGCCTGGGCAGGTGTCGCCGCTGTGGTGACCGTGGTCTGCTGGGCGGGCTTCACCCTGGGCCCCGGCACGCCGCTCATCAACGAGGCGGCCTGTTCCGATGCCGACCTGGCCTCAGGCGCCTGCTCCATCCACGCCCGTCTCTCCCCCTTCTACAAGAGCCTGGTGGCCGCCTTCCTGGTCCTCTTTTTAGCTTGCGGCTGGGCCTACGGGGCCGCAGCCGGGACGGTGAAGAGCCACAGGGACATCGTCGACATGATGACCGAGTCCATGAAGGCCCTCGGCTACTACCTGGTGCTGGCCTTCGCGGCGGCGCACTTCGTGGCAATGTTCAGCTGGTCCAACCTGGGCCTGATCAGCGCGGTGCACGGAGCCAATGCCATCGAGAACTCCGGGCTGCCGCTGCCTATCCTGCTGGGTCTTATCGTCATCTTCTCGGGCTTGATCAACCTGGTCGTCGGATCCGCCAGCGCAAAGTGGGCGCTCCTGGCCCCCGTCCTGGTGCCGATGCTCATGCTGCTCGGAGTCAGTCCCGAGGGGGCTACCGCTGCCTACCGCGTGGGCGACAGCGCCACCAACATCATCACCCCGCTGATGGTCTACTTCCCCCTCATCCTGATCTTCTGCCATCGCTGGAAGAAGGACTTCGGTCTCGGCAGCCTCATGGCGACGATGATCCCGTACAGCATCTGGCTCTTCGTCTCTGGCCTCGTATTGACCGTTCTCTGGGTCTTCCTGGGCATAGACCTGGGCCCAGGCGCACCGGTCGGCTACGAGCTGCCCCGCTGAGCCGGCACCTGGGGACAAGACATGCACACTCGAATCACTGCACTCCTCGCGCTCGCAACACTGCTGTGTTCGAGCATGGCGCTGGCCGAGATCACCGGACATTAGCCCCGCTGGGGGTCTCACAAGAGAGTCATCCTCAAAGCAACCGGAGTCGGCGCACTGCCGCTCGATGTCGTAGTTCAGGAAATGATTCACGATGGCCTCATCGGACTGCCGGCGATCGAGGACTGGGACCTGGCGATGGATTTGGCCACTCCGCGATATTGGCTTCGTAGCTGAGCCGAATTGCCGACGACCTCCTCGAAGGATCGGCCAGCAGCGTGAGCCGGACGGAGCAAGGTGACGGTGGCTGAACCTGGGGGGTTCCTGGCCCTGTCGTTTCGACAATGCGGGACCCTTGCAAAGTCTGGCCCCAACTTTGACGCCCTAAGCCGAGTCCACTTCTCCCACAACGCGGCAGCTTCACCAACAGCCGGTATATTGGCTACTGAGAGGGCGACGATGCGGCCGACAGTCTGCGCACCAGCGATGGGGGTCTTGATAGCCGTTCATCTGCTCGGCTGCTCAGACCAGACCATCGGAACCCGCAACGCCCTACCCGAAGCCTCGATCCTGGTCCCCGAACACGGCGCACAGGTACTGCAGGGAAGTCAGCAGAGCTTCTCCGGTGTCGTCTCTGATGAGCTTGCTGTTCCGGCCGAACTGTTCGTCAGCTGGTCCTCTTCGCTGGACGGACAGTTGCTACAGGAGACACCCGACGCCGAAGGAGTGACAAGCTTTACCAGCGACCAGCTAAGCGCTGGCGAGCACACAATCACTCTGCGGGTCGTCGACCAGGATGGTGCCTCAGGAAGCGACGAAGTCCTTGTCACCGTCCTCGCCAACTCGCCCCCCGAGATCAGCATCAACCAGCCCAGCATCGACGGGAGCTATTTCTCCGACCTTCCAGTATCCCTAAGCGCCACTGTGGACGACTCCGAGGAGGGGCCTGAGGCACTAAGGGTCCAGTGGCGTATGGAAGATGGGACCCCGTTGGGTGCAGCACTGGTGCCCGACTCCAGCGGGGAGGTTAACTCCTCGACCAGCCTCGGGACCGGCTCGTGGCTGCTGATTGCGAGCGCAATCGACAGTGGCGGCATGACTGCGGAAGACTCGGTGGTAATCACGGTCAACGACCCGAACACGGCTCCCTCCTGCGCATTCTCGAGCCCATCACCAGAGAGCCTGTACAACCCCGGTGACGTAGTCACTCTCGCCGGCACGGTGGCGGACCCCGATCAGGACGTGGAGACATTGACCGTGGAGCTGAGCTCGAGCGAAGACGGCGTGCTGGGTACCACCACACCGGCTCCCACCGGTAGCTTCCAACACGTGGCGAGCAACCTGACAACGGCAACCCACATCCTCACGGTGACCGTCTCGGACGACATGGGTGTTGAGTGCTCGGACACCCTCACTATCACCCTGAACGCCCCACCGACTGCGCCGCTGATATCGATCGATCCAGCGCAGCCGATCACCAGCGATTCCCTGCAGCTGGTCATCGACCAGGACGCCGTCGACCCCGAGGGAGAGACGATTAGCTATGACATCCGCTGGACTCTCAGTACGACCGCCATGCCCGCCTTCGACGACCTGTACACCGTGCCCGCTGCCAACACCGCGCGCGGAGACGCATGGGAAGTAGTCGTCACAGCAGATGACGGCTGGCACTCGACCCTGGGGACAGCGAGCGTGGTGGTCGGCAACACGCCACCGACACTATCCGGGGTCTCTATCAGCGCGACCTCCACCGACGAACTGGGGACGCTGACCGCGGTAGCCGGACCAACCAGCGACCCCGACGGGCAGACGGTCACCGTGTCGTGGCAGTGGCAGCAAGCTGCAGCGGACATCGTGGGAGCGACTACCGACACCCTGACCGGCAGCGACTTCGATGCAGGGGATGAGATCACCGTGATCGGTACGCCACACGATGGCCTCGAGGCTGGCCCGGCACAGACCAGCGCTCCGCTGACCATCCTCAATACACTGCCTTCAACGACAGCCCCTGCCATCTCTCCCTCTCTCATCTACACCAACACAGCGGTAACCTGCGGAGGATCGCCAGTCAGCGATCCCGACCCGGCTCAGACCCCGGCACTCGAGCTGAGCTGGGAGCTGAACGGGAGTCCGCCAATTCCCCCGGTCAGCGGCCCTCTCCTGCCTACCTCCTATTTTGACAAGGGCGACTCCCTGGTCTGCGTAGCAACGCCCAGCGATGGCGTCTCAAGCGGAACTCCAGTGCCCAGTGCCGCCAGCACAGTTCTCAACACCACGCCGAGCCAGCCCAGCGTCGGCATCACGCCTACCAACCCCATCGCCGGGGAGGAGCTCACCTGCTCGATAACTACCCCGTCCAGCGATCCAGATGCGGCGGATACCCCCAGCTACGACATCACCTGGACACTGGCTGGCTCCTCGAGTGCATCGGCGAGCATGACCACCACCGATGCGAACGCAGCACTGACGCTATCTGGCGGGATCACCCAACCCGGCGAACTGTGGACCTGCGAGATCACGCCCAGCGACGGAACGGGATCGTACGGCGTTCCCGGCTCCAGCCAGGTGACAGTGCTCCAGACCGAGACCATCTGCACCTTCACAGTAAATGACCCCAGCTCTGCCGACTCGACCACCTGCAGCTATACCGTTCCGGCAATCGGCGTCATCCGGTACACGCTGGACAATCCCGACGAGTCGAGAGATGGAGTGTTCACCAGCGACATCGGTGTCGGCGGGGGCAGCATGTACCTGTTTACCGGCACCCGCTCCTGGGCCTACCGAGGCCCGACCGTCAACGGCTGGACAGACCAGGATGTCGAGCAGAATGTGGATGGGAGCCTGGGCACTTTGAACATTCAGCTCAGCTATGGACCCGAAGGAGGAAGCGATAACACCGGCCCCAACAGCGTCACCGTCGAGTTCGTGCCCGGACTGCAGCTCGACACATCCAGCGCCAGCTTCCTGGACTCCAACGTAGTCTGTGGCGACTGCACCAACATCAGCCAGTTCTCCGTGACTCTCTCAGCCGGGGAGCGGCTCCTGGTCGAGGCCACTCACTGCGGAGGAGGTGACGGCGCACACGCGCTGTACGCTGATGACAACGGCACCAGCGGTGATGATGGGATCACCAAGATTTACACCGGCTCAAGCGCTACCTGCAGTCGACCACTGCGCTCACTGTCGATTGACCCTGGGACCTACCTCATCACGCTGGTGAACGAAGACGACCACTGGGTCGATAATGTCGGCACTCGCGGCATCTCGGTGTACCGCTACACGCCCTGATCGGATACTTCTTCAGCGATCTGGTGGCAGCAGCAGCGCGTATTCCCAGCTGCCCAGGGTGATCTCGAATCCGCCGGCTCCGACCTGCAGTTGTCGCTCGGGGTGGAGCGAGTCGTGCAACTCGGTTACGCCCGCCGCGACCAGACCAGGAGCAGGCACGGTCTCTGTACGCGAGTCTAAGCCCTTATTCATGGCCACTACCGCCGCATCCCCCAGGGGGGCCGTGAGGCTGTAGACCAACAGGTCATCGTCGACCCAGAGCGTAGCCAGTTGCCCGCGGCGCAACGCTTCGCTGCCTGCTCGAGCCTGGCCTATGGCGCGCACACGGCCAAGCAGTTCGGCCTGGTTGGCACTCAGGTAGCTATCGAAGCTCATCATGCGGCGATTGTCGGGATCACCTGAGCCTGCCAGGCCGATCTCGTCACCGTAGTAGATGAGCGGCACCCCGGGCTGAGTAAGGGTGAAGGCAAAAGCCATCGACTGCCTGTTCACCAGGTCCCACTGGTTCACCACGCTGCCACCGTCTGCCATCCAGTCGAGGGTGAAGTCCCAGGGACCCAGGTCGTTGCCAGCAGCCTCCGTGGCGAAGCGAGGGATGTCATGGTTGCCGAGAAAGGGCGACATCAGCGCACCATCCCTGGCATCGAGACCGGTCTGAACTGCCTGCTCCAGGGCAAGAAAAGAACCATCCCGAATAAAAGCGTCTCGGATCCCCCAGAGGAGTGGAAAGTCATACTGACCGTGGAGCTCGTAGTCGCTGACGTAGTCCATGAGCAGCCCGTGCTGATCGGCGCCGCTGAAGGTCTCACCGACCAGGTAGAACGCCTCACCGTGCAGGCCCTCTATGTCTTCCTCGATGCGCCGGCGCAGGGTCCGCATGATGACGTGGTCCATGTGCTTGGCTGCGTCGATGCGCAGCGCGTCCACATCGAACTCTTGAATCCACCAGAGCACATCTGTGGTGACCTGCTGGACGATTGCGTGGTTACGGTAGTTCAGATCCGGCAGGTAATCGGTGAACCAGCAGTCCAGCGCCCGCTCTTCCCAGTCACAGCCCACGTCACCGCAGACACATCCGTTGCTCATCCAATCCGGGTGATCGACCAGGTACTCGTGCTCCTGGTGAACGTGGTTAAGAACCAGGTCCAGTAGCACGCGAATGCCCTTGCTGTGAGCCAGGTCGATGAGTTCGTGAAGTCGCTCTGCAGGGGCAGCACCCGCATCTCCGAAGCGCTCCTCCACCCCGCGAGGCTCGGTGGGCCAGTAGCCGTGGTAGCCCGAGTACAGATTCACACCGTCAATCCCCAGGAAGCCCCCCTCGGGGTTGCTGTAGACCGGCGACAGCCACAGTACGTTCACGCCCAGGTCGGTGAAATAGTCGTCCTGCAACGCATGGATGACACCCAGGAAGTCACCGCCCTGATAGTCAGCGCGTTGATCGACGCCCGGGGTGGCACCGAACAATGGACTCTGATCCCAGTCACCATTGCGAAAACGGTCGGTAAACGCGAAGTACATCAGCCCGTCCTGCCACTGGAAGGCCTCCTCCTCGACCCACAGGGGAATGACGAGCGGCGAGTTCTCGGCGAGCCGGCCTGCGCTGTCGGAAGCCGAAATACGGACGGTGTGCTTTCCTGGTGCGAGCCCGGACTGCGTGATAGTGAGCAGGCCCTGATCCGCATTCCAGGCAGCAGAGACGGAGCCCCCTGCAATGCTGGCCTGTACGCCAGGTTCATCCAGGAGGGCGCCATCGGCGGCGCGCAGGAAACGGACCTCCGCGAACAGGCTGCCCGAGGAGTCGGCTACCGCATCCACTACCTGCAGGCGGGGACGGTTGCAGTCCAGCACCCGCAGGTTGCGGTTCTCGACGCCGTCGTTCCAGCGAGTCAGCGCCGATAGCGGCGGCTGCTCCTCCCAGGCCCCGTCATGAAGGTACTTGTAGCCGTACTCACCAGGAGCCAGGTCTCCCAGGTCGGCCTGCCACCATCCCTCCTGGTCCGGACCGGTCATGTCGACGGGCTGCCAGTCCGAGAACTCCCCTGCAATCTGCACCAGCGACGACTGGCCCGAGGGCCGGTGCTCTCGAGTCACCGCACAGCTTCGCGGATCGCTCAACTCAGGGATGCGCTCGTCCGTCTCTTGCGGTAACGGCGCAGTGTCATCGTCGCCCGAATCGTCATCATCTGCCGAGTCGTCATCTCCGACATCGTCGTCGTCCGCAGTCGCGTCGTCATCATCGTCGGGGCAGCTGGGACCTACGCACTGGGTGTCACAGCCGCCAGAGAGAGCGCTCGATAGAAGCAGGGCCAGCACCAGGACGAAAGGCTTGCTCCCTGGCAGCAAAAAGGACGGCGGCACGCCTACGTTCCTGACTCGGGGGGCTGGAAGTCCAAGCATGAGTTTAGCCAGGGTCAGTACAGTTCGCTGTGATAGCGGTTCACCATCCGCGCCGCCGAGAAGCGCTCCTCGGCAGTCCGGATCGCGGCCCGCATCATGCCCACCCAACGGGGTCGATCGTCGTAGAAGGTTGGCAGCACTGCGGAGGTCAAAGTGGCCTGCAGGGCGCACAGGTCATGCTCATCCTGACCATCGCCCTGAAAACCATCACCAAACTGCCAGCCATTGACCCCATGCTCACAGCCCTCGTCCCACCAGCCGTCCAGGATGCTGAGGTTAAGCAGCCCGTTGGCTGCTGCCTTCATTCCCGAAGTTCCCGACGCCTCCTTGGGACGGCGCGGGGTGTTCAGCCAGACATCACAGCTACGAGTCAGCAGCGCACCCAGCTCCATGTCGTAATCCTGCAGGAAAGCGACATTGTCGGAATGTTCAGTGGCAACACGGGCCAGCTCCGCGACCATCGCCTTGCCCTCAGTGTCTCGTGGGTGCGCCTTGCCGCTGAAGATGATCTGAAGACGCTGCGATTTGAACAAGGGAAGCAGCCACTGCAGATCACGCAACACCATCGTCGCCCGCTTGTACGTGGCAGCCCGTCGCGCAAATCCGATAACCAGGGAACCCGGATCGAACCGCGAGCCGCAGCGACGGGCCACCTCATCGACCAGGTGCTCCTTGAGCTGTTGGTGTCGAGCAAGGAGCTGATCGTCACTCCCATCAGCAGCGAGCCTGGAGATCTCTCTGTCCTGCCAGGTGGGTAGGTGCACACCGTTCGTGATCGACAGGATCTCACTGCCACCAGGCACGTGTGACCACATCTGGCGAGCCGTGCGACCATGCAACTCGGCCACTGCATTCACACCACGACTGACTTCAATTGCGGCCGCGGTCATCTCAAAGGGGTCGCCCCCCAGGGTGGCCAGTTGTTCGTGGCTGAAAACTCCGAGGCCTACCCCCTGGGCGAGAAGACGCGGGATCGGGTGGACCTCGTTGCCCGCTGGCACGGGTGTATGTGTTGTGAACACCACCTGCTCACGGACGGCAGCATGTGCGGCCTCCAGCCCCATGCCCTCTGCCATCTGCTCCCGAAGTAGTTCAAGCGCCGCGAACAGCGCGTGCCCCTCGTTGAAGTGGTAGGTGCCTATATCCTCACCCAGAGCGCGCAGCAGGCGGACCCCGCCGACGCCGAGGATCAACTCCTGCGCGACCCGATCATCATCGTCACCGCCGTAGAGATGTGCGGTGTAGAGGGCTCGATGCTCCCCACTGACAGGCTCCAGCAGGTACAGCGGAGCGTTCCCATACGCTCGCATCAACCAGGCCCGCAGCGGCACCTGTTCACCGCGAATCTCAATGCTGACCTCAGCGGCGACAGGCTCTAATCGTTCGCGGGAGGTCTTCTCATAGTGATCTTGAGCCTGACCCTGCGCGTCGAGGCGCTGGTGGGTGTAACCCTCATCCCAGAAGATGCCAATGGCCACCAGGTTGCGTTGCTGGTCGTGATTCGCCTTGAGAATGTCACCTGCGAGCACGCCGAGGCCACCCGAGTAGATCGTCAGGGCCGGATCCAGGCCGTACTCCATGCAGAAGTAGGCCACCTTGTCATCGTCGGTGTGGTCCATTTGCTCCATGCAGCGTGATCAGCGTCTGTGCTCTACCACGAGCGCGGCAAGCCCTTCCAGCGCGCGCTGTAATTGCCCATCGCGAAGCCGCCAGGTCCAGTTGTCAGAGGTCGTGCCCGGAATGTTCATCCGCCCCTCCGGTCCCAGCGCAAGCAGATCCTGCACGGGAAGGACCGCCCAGGCAGCAGAGGAGCTGAAACAGAGGTCTACCATCTGCCGTACCGGCGCAGCCCCAGGCGCGGGAAGCGGTAAGCCGCGATCCTTCAGGAGGCTCAGTACACGGACCCTGGACTCTTCGTCGAGTTGCTGCCACCAGGCCACCAGCGTCGGTGTGTCGTGGGTACCGGTACAGCACAGGGACGCAGGACGGTGATTGCGAGGATGATGTGGGTTGCCAGCCGCACCATCGAAGCCGAACTGCAACACGGACATACCCGGAACCTGCAGCCTATCGCGAAGCTCGACCACAGCATCGCTGAGCACACCCAGGTCCTCGGCCACCAGCGGCAGGGGCCCCAACGCAGCCGCCAGGGCGCGCAGTAAGGCCTCGCCTGGAGCCGGTTGCCAGCTACCCGAGAGGGCATTCTCACTGTGCACCGGAATCGACCAGTAGTTCACCAGGCCAATGAAGTGGTCGATGCGAATCCAGTCCGTCAGTTGGAACATCCGCTCCATGCGACGAACCCACCACTGGAACGCATCTGCGGCGTGGACAGGCCAGCGATAGAGAGGCGTTCCCCACCACTGCCCACGGTCATTGAGCGCATCGGCAGGACAGCCCGAGACCGCCAACGGTCGGCGGTCAGCCCCCAACTGAAAGCACTCTGGATTCGCCCAGACATCGACACTGTCCGTTCCCACGTAGATGGGGAGATCACCCACCAACTCGATGCCGTGTTCAGCGCACGACTCTCGCAGCTTCAACCACTGTTGGGAAAAGAAGAACTCCAGGACGGTCCAGACATCCATACTCTCGCTGAGTCGCCGGCGACTTTCCTCAAGGGCGCCCGGTTCGCGGTTGCGCACGGCTGAGGGCCAGTCCCACCAGAGTTTGCCTCCGTGCGCACGACGCAGAGCGTGAAACAGCCCCGCCTGTGAGACCCTCGGATTACTGTCGGTATGCTCCCTCCAGTCCTCGTGCCAGGGATGCTCTGGATCTGCGATCAGAGCCCGCGCCGCGCGCTCAAGCAGCGGGAGCTTCCAGTCAGTCGCCAGCGCAAAGTCAGAGTGGTCGTCTCGGCTGGATCGAGGCGCGGACGTGAGCTCATCGGCAGGCAAGAGCCCAGCCTTGACCAGCGGCTGCAAGCCAATCAGCAACGGGCTACCGCTCAGGCTGGACCAGGAGCTATACGGACTCCCGAAGGAGTCTGCAGGACACAGGGGCAGCATCTGCCACAATCTCAGCCCAGCCTCGGCCAACGGCCCCACAGCGGCGAGAGCCGCATCAATGTCACCCACCGGCCCTGGCCCAGACAGAGAACTCACGTGCAGAAGCACCCCTGCGCGACGACTCAGTGGACGGGTAATCACTGGATTGGACACCTGGGACCTTCCGCTCATCTCTGATCGCGATCTTGCTACCCTGAGTGCTCATGGCTGAAAGCCCCAGAAGCATACTTCCCTTCGCTACCCGTGCTCTAGCTGCAGGCCTGTTGCTGGGAGCTGCCAGCCTCCTCGGCTGCGAAGACGACGACACGCCGCGCCTCTATCACACCGAGTCGCGGGCACCCAGCTTGAGTGAAGACGCGATCATCGCCCTTGACCACCTCGGCCCCACCGTCATCGATGATGGCGTCAACTTCTCGGTCTACTCGGCCAACGCAACTCGCATGGATCTACTGCTCTTCGATGATCCGGAAGCCGACCAACCAAACCAGCAGTTCGAGATGGTGCGCTTCGGGGAGGTCTTCAACCTGCACGTCGAAGGAGTCGGACTGGGCCAGCACTACGGCCTCGTAGCGTGGGGGAGCAACTGGACAGAACACGAAGACTGGTTCCCCGGCTCCATCGATGGCTTCGTCGCCGATGTCGACAATCAGGGCAGCCGTTTCAATCCCAACAAGCTGTTGATGGATCCCTACGCGAAGGCCTTCCACCGCGACCACGACTGGAGCCGTGGCAGCACTGCCAGCGGGCCGGCGAGAACCCAGAGCACCTGGGGGGCCGCCGCAAAGTCAGTGGTGGTCGACAGCAGCTACTCCTGGAGCGAGGGAGAGGTGGCTTGGCGCAGCAGCCGAAGCGACGGCACGCTCGAAGGACACGATTGGAATCAGTTGATCATCTACGAGGTGCACCCCAAGGGCTTCACCGCCGACCCCTCGTCGGGCGTCGACCACCCAGGCACCTTCCGCGGCGTCGGCGAGAAGGCCTCCTACCTTGCAGATCTCGGCATCAACGCGGTCGAGTTGCTGCCGGTTCATGAGAAGCCACTGGACGGTGGCTACTGGGGCTACAACAACCTGAGCTTCTTCGCGCCCGAAGTAAGCTACTCCTCGGCTCCGGCCCCCCGCGACGTCATCGACGAGTTCAAGTGGATGGTGGACCAACTGCACCAGCACGGCATCGAAGTGCTGGTGGATGTGGTCCATAACCACACCGGTGAAGGTGGACTGTGGCGCGAGCGCATCTACCAGGACGACACCTCCCTGGACCCCGGCACCGACAGCACCTGGTACAACTTCGACCCGCACGAAGTGGCGGGTATCTACTCGTACCGGGGCCTGGATAACGCCTCCTGGTACGCGCTGGATAAGGATGGCCTGACCTACTGGAACAACACCGGCGTCGGCAACCAGACCCGCCCCAACCACACGCCCATGAGGCGCCTGCTCATGGACTCCCTGCGCTTCTACGTGGAGGAGTTGCACGTGGACGGTTTCCGCTTCGACCTGGCGCCGATCCTCGGCGAGGTCGATGGGGACTACAACAACTGGGCCGATCCGAGCACGACGGTGCTGCAGGATATCGTCGATGACCCGATCCTGCAGGCCCACGCGACGCGCATCATCGCCGAACCCTGGTCCGCTGGCGGCTTCTACAACCCCGTGCTCGGACAGTTCCCCGAAGCGAGTGATGCGCCCGGGATCGCCTGGGCCGAGTGGAACGCCCGCTTCCGCGACTGGTGGCGCTCATTCGTGAACTTCGACGACTGGCAGCTCGCATCGCTGGAGGCCGAGATCGATGGCGGCGGCTCCCTGACCGGCTCTGCGGCTCTGTACCAACAAGGAGACCGGCGCCCCTATCACTCGGTCAACTTCGTCACCATCCACGACGGCTTCACCATGTTCGACCTGCTCAGCTACGAGCAGAAGCAGAACGGCTGCGGGCCACTGAATCCAGTGTGCTGCGACGACCCCACCTCTTCGTGGTGCGACCTTGAGAGCGGCGAGGACCACAACCGCTCACGCGACTGGGGTTCAGACACCACCGGCGAGGCATTGAAGCGACAGATGATGCGCAACTTCTTCACCGCGATGATGCTCAGTCACGGCACACCGATGCTGCTGGGTGGCGACGAGTGGCTGCGCACCCAGCACGGCAACAACAACGCCTACTCCAGCGGCGCGGACAACGAGTTCAACTGGTTCCAGTGGGGCACCTGGCAGCAGGACAACGAGCGCAGACGAATGCATGATTTCGTCCGCCAGGTGATCCAGCTGCGCAAGGAGCACGGCTACGCCCTCGCACCCAGTGAGTACGGTGCCGGTGCACCCTTTTCCTGGAAGAGTGCCGCCAACACCGACCAGGTGGACTGGAACTCTCGCCACCTGATGATCCACTACTACGACGCGAGCGCGGGACCCGAGTTGGCCATCCTGATCAACATGCAGCGCGAGGCGGTCGAGTTCACCCTGCCAGAGGGACGTACCTGGAGCCGACTTCTGGACACTCAGCGCTGGTTTGATCTGGACGACGACAACAGCGACGCGGATTTCTTCGATAGCGGCTCGGTAGATCCCCTGGTCAGCCACAACATCAGCCTCAATGCAACCGAGGACATCGGCGCCACCTACGTGGCTCAGGACTCCTCGATCGTGGTGCTGAAGGCCGCGCCCTGATGAGCAATGGCAGCGCGAGGCGCGCGCTACTCATCATCATGGTCGTCGCTGCGACTCTGTGCTGGCAACCGCAGCAATCCAGGGCCGAGACCCAGGAGCAACGCGTCTCGGTGGGCGGCTACTTCCGGCTCATGGCGAGGCCGGACTTCCAGGGCGGCAACGGCAAGCTGGGCCACTGGAACCTCTACGGACGGCTGCTCAACGAGGGGCCATGGGCTGCCCTTGAGCTGCGCCTGCTGCTGCTGCGTGCAGAGCCGGGTAGCCGCGCGCCTTGGGCCCGCGCTCACTTCCGCATCGAAGGCGGCACCGTGGCCGGTGGAAGCGGTGGAGACGGCTCGCTGGCCGAGTTCCGCCTGTCCCGCGCCTACATCGAAGCCGGTGGGATCCTCATCCCCGGCGTCACCTGGCGCATCGGCACCCTCGACACCTGGTTCGGGGACCTGGGCCTGTACGACATGCGGCCCTCGCAGCTCTTCGAACAAACCCTGGGGATCTCCGGGCGCGGCAAGCTCGGTCCGGTTGAGATCATGGTCGGCGTAGGCGACTCGGGCTTCCCGATACGAAAGCTGAGCTACAGCCCCATCCTCACTGCAGGAGCTTCGGCCCGTCTGCGAGCGGGCGGGCACTTCGAGCTGGCGCTAGGTGGCCAGGTGCTGTTCGAGCCGAAGGTCCAAGGCAGCCGCAACGCCCCCTACAACACCCCCGGAATCGACTACGAAGACTGGCTTCGGGGCGAAGTGGTCGAGAATTTTCTGATCGAAAACCCCGGTCAGCAGGAGGCCTTTCCGGGCCCAGAGCCAAGCACCGGACTGTCCGGGAGAGCCATCGCGTACCTGGGCTTCGGCGACTTCGGGCCGCTGAGCTGGAACAGCGTGCATGCCTCCTTCCAGCAGCGCCACCCGCTGCAGTCCTCGACGGAAACCTCAGGTGGAGAAGAGGTCACCCTGTACATCGAAGACCTCACCGATGAGCGCTTCGAGCTGCTGGTCGGCAACGAGCTGCAGCTGGAGCTGGTGCGCAACCGACTGGAGTTGGCCTGGGGCGTTCTCTATGGCAGGCACTGGGACAAGGACAACGAGATTGCACCCGGCGACCACACCCGCTGGTACCTCTCGACCGTCCTGCGTGCGCAGGTCTTTCCGAGCCGCTTCTTTCACGTCCTGATTGAGAGCAGCGTCGCCTACGAGGTGTCCAGCAACGGCAACCTGTGGCGAAATCACGGTGACTCGATCTTCCAGTCAACGGCAGGCCAGGCCGACAGTGAAGGCCTGGAATATGGCGACGCAGACACCCGCACCACCTGGCAGGGCAAGGCCGGGGTCGTGCTCAGTCCGCTGGGCGTCGGCATCTACGCCAGGCCGGCCCTTCGGCTGCTCTACGGCATCCAGTACTCGACCCAGAACAACGCATTCGGCAACAGCTTCGTCGAAGATGTCAGCCAGTGGAACGACTTCGGGTCCTGGGAGACACACCTACACCACGTACTCGCAATCGAAGTGGAGGCCTGGTTCTGATGCGCTCGATGCGATCCCTCCCCCGCCTGCTGAGCCTCCTCGCCGCGAGCATGCTGCTGGTGCCTACTGGCTGTGCGCCTCGCCAGCCGACTGCGCGCCTCGCGAGCCCCGCTCGAGTCGCCGTAGCCATCTCCTTTGATGACCGCACGACGGGTAGACCACAGCCAGTGGAAGAGGCGATCCAGAATGCGGTCGCAGCACCTCTGCAGGAACGCAACCTGACGGCAGCCTTCCTGGCCGTCGACTCCTTCGCTGACGACTTCGAGTCCCGCCGTGCCAGCTCCCATCGCTTTGCGAGGCTGGCCTCGTCGAGCCCTGACGCCGATCTTGCTCTGCTGGTCGAAGCGCAGGCGGCATTTTACTCTCAGCTCAGCGGCAGGTTCCGCTGGACGGTCACCGTCAAGTGCACAATGGGACAACCGGAGTCTCCTGAGCTCGCTGTACAGCGGGCCTTCGAGGTGCCCGTCTTCCTTCGCTTCCCCCACGAGGGTCCCGACGCCGCGCTCAAGGCGGCAGAGGACACGCTGCGAAGAAACATCGCCCGGCTGGCTGACACTGCGCTTGCGGACCCCGAGGCGCCTTGGAAGCTGGACGATGGCAGCAAGACCCAGGACTCCTCTTCACCAGAACCTCAAGGTCACCTGTCTACCGAACTGGGCCCCATCTACTTCGTGCTCCTGGACCGCTTCGAGAATGGTGATCCTGGCAACGACGGCGAAGTAGATCCCGCAAACCCAGCCAGCTTTCACGGCGGCGACCTCGCGGGTCTCACCCAGCGGCTCGACTACTTAGCTGAGTTAGGCATCAAGACACTCTGGCTGTCACCCATCACCAGGATGCGGCGGCAGAAGCTCGATGAACACGGTGCGTTTCATGGCTACTGGATGGAGCATCCCGGAGAGCTCGACCCCCACCTGGGGACAGAACAAGAGCTGCGTTCTCTGGTCGCTGCCCTGCAGGAACGCGACATGGGCCTGATCCTCGACCAGGTCGTCAACCACGTAGCCTATGACTCGCCCCTCGTAGAGGAACGGCCCGACTGGTTCCATGGCAAGGGCGACATCACCGACTGGAACGATCCCACACAGATATCCACCCACGACGTGCACGGACTGCCGGACCTCGCGCACGAAAATGACGAGGTCGCTGACTGGCTCATCGAGCATGGCCGCGGTTGGCTGAATCGAGCAGCACCCATAGGGTTCCGGTTGGATGCAGTGCGCCACGTTCCCGACACGTTCTGGCAGCAATACAACCGTGCGCTTCGAGAGACGGGCGGCGAGGACCTGGTGCTGCTCGGCGAGGTCTTCGACGGCGACCCCCAGACGCTCGCAACCACCTGGCGCAACGGCGAATTCAGCCACCTGTTCGACTTCCCGCTGTACTACGCGATGACCGATACCTTCTGCCGCCAGGCGCCACTTGGCCGGCTCGCGGCGACCTTGTCTGCCGACTCGCTCTACCCGGCCCCCGAGAACCTGGTGACTTTTGCCGACAACCACGACCTGCCCCGGGTGGTCAGTGCTTGTAACGGCCTGCTCGAAGGTGTCCATCAGTTGCTCGCCTTCCAGTTCACAGCGCGCGGAGTACCCGCAGTGACCTACGGAACAGAGGTCGGCCTCCAGGGAGACTCTGAACCAGCCAATCGTGCGGACATGGACTTCACCGCGGACACCGTGAGCCCCACTCATGTTCTGCTCCGAGATCTCGCTCAGATGCGACGCGAGCACCCCGCGCTGCGCGAAGGCACGACCCGTTTCCTGGCCCTGGACCAGGAGCTGTTTGCCTACCTGCGCTACACGCAAGAAGAAGCCGTTGTGATGGTGGTTTCCCGCAGCAAGACCGAGCGCACCCTCTCGCTCCCCGAGCCGTTCGCCAGCGGCGAGGCTCGAGACCTGTTGGCCCTGATGCCTCCAGACACTCAAATCGGCGAGCGGCCAACTGCCAGTCAACCCCCAGCAGGTCATAGAGACCTATCCGAGGGACTCACCGTCCCCAGCCACTCGATGCTCGTCGTTCAACTGCGGCCAATCGAGGGGATGAGCTTCCCTCTCAAGAGCGAACGTGAGCAGCAATCGACTCCTATCGTCCTGTACTTCCGTCAGGCACCGGTCGGCCCAGATGAGCAGCTCTTTGTCGTCGGCGCAGGCCCCCAACTCGGTCACTGGAAACCGTCCCAGGGACTGGGCCCCCTGAGTCCCTCAGATTCAGGCTGGAAGCTATCGACCGAGTTCCCAGCCGACAGCGTCCAGGAATTCAAGCTGGTCGTGATCGGCCCGAACGGCGAGATCCGCTGGGAGCAGGGCGAGAACCGGTACCTCCTGGTGAACGAGAGCGCACAGAACGATGAAGCCCAAGGCAGCTGGCAGGGCTAAGAGCGAAGATGAGCTCCGTTGAACTGATCGATGTCCATAAGAGCTACGACGAAACCGAGGTTGTGCGTGGCATCTCGCTGCGCATCGAACCCGGAGAGCTCCTGGTCCTGGTGGGCCCCTCAGGCTGCGGCAAGAGCACCACATTGCGGATGATTGCCGGGCTCGAGGAGCTGAGCTCCGGCGAGCTACGCATCGGCGAACAGCGGATGAACGACGTGTCGCCGCGAGACCGCGACATCGGCATGGTGTTTCAGTCCTACGCGCTGTATCCGCACATGAGCGTGTTCGACAACATCGCCTTTGGCCTGACGCTGCGGAAGGTGGCTCGGGCAGAGATCGAGCAGCGGGTCGGCGAGGTTGCCCAGATGCTCGGACTGGCAGAACTGCTGCATCGCAAGCCGGGCAAGCTGAGCGGTGGCCAGCGCCAGCGAGTCGCCATGGGTCGCGCCATCGCCCGCAGGCCCAAGGTCTTCCTGTTCGATGAGCCGCTGTCCAACCTCGACGCCGCGCTTCGGGTGCAGATGCGCGCCGAGCTGCAGGCCCTGCACGCGCAGCTCGGCACCACCATGATCTACGTCACCCATGACCAGGTCGAGGCGATGACCCTGGCCGACCGCATTGCCATCCTCGACGGCGGCATCCTGCAGCAGGTCGGCCCGCCGCTGGAGCTCTACCAGCGCCCAGCGAATCGCTTCGTCGCAAGCTTCATCGGCTCTCCTGCGATGAACTTCCTGGAGGGGCGCATCGGTGGCACGGGCGACGAGCCGATGTTTCTTGGCCCCGGCGATCTGCAGTTACCGCTCGGGCACCTGGACGGAGAGCTGTCTGCCGTCGGTGACGAGGTCTGCCTGGGCCTGCGGCCCCATGACCTCAGTCCAGGGACCGGCGGACTGAGCGGGGAGGTTGAGGCGGTGGAAGCGATGGGCTGGGAGGCCTTCGCACACGTACGAGTCGGCGAGGACCTCGTGATCGCTCGGCTCGAGGGAAGTGACGCCGCCGCCGCCAGTCGCGGCCAGACCCTGCACCTACAGGCCCAGACCGGACGAGGAACGCTGTTCGCGGCCGACGGCAAGGCCATTGGGCACTCTGGTGCTTCGGACTGAGGCTGCCCGAAGCGGAGTTACCGCCTTCGTCGCGGTTGCCATGATGTTGCTGCTCGCGCCGGCTGCGCGGGCCCAGGAAGTCACTCTCTGGCACAGCTACCGGGGCGCTGAACAGCAAGCGCTCGACACGGTGCTCGATGACTTCCGAGGAGCACATCCCAGCTGGACGGTTACGGCTCTCGCCATTCCCTACGAGGTGATGGCATCAAAACTGACCACCACGATTCCCAGAGGCAACGGGCCCGACCTGTTCATCTTCGCCCACGAGCGCATCGGCGGCTGGGTGAAGAGTGGCCTGCTGGCGCCTCTCGATGAGCACGTGGACGAGGCGGAGCGCGCGCTGTTCCTACCGCAGACGATCCCGCCGCTGCAGTTCCAGGACAAGCTGTATGGATTACCGCTGGCCTTCAAGAGCACCGCGCTGTTCCGAAACACCAAGCTGGTACCCAGGGCGCCAGCTAACAGCGCCGAGTTGGTCGATATCGCTAGAGGATTTTCCAGAGAGGGTCGCTTCGGGCTCGCCTACCAGAGCGACTCCTTTTACTTCCACGCGCCCTGGTTCTTCGGCCATGGCGGAGAGCTGTTTTCTACCGAGGCCGCCATCGACTACACGGGACAGCCCTTCGTGCGCTCCCTGGCCTTCATCGCACGCCTGCAGGATGAGAAGCTCGTTCCAGCCGAGGCAACCGGCGCACTGGTCTCAAGCCTGTTCAACAGCGGCAAGGCAGCGATGGTGCTCAGTGGCCCCTGGTTCACCGGCGAGATCGACCCAAGCATCGACTTCGCGGTCTCGCCGCTACCCACCTTGAACGAAACTGGACTCCCTTCCAGCCCGTTCCTCACCGACGAGGCGGTCTTTGTATCCTCGCTCGCCAAGGACACCACCAGCGCGCTCGATCTCGCCCGCCACCTCGCCGGCCGCGAGTCCGCCCTGACCCGAGCCATCGTCGGCCGCCAGGTAGTCGCCAACGCAGCGGCCTGGACAGACCCGAGGCTAAGGGGCGACGCCGTCCTCTCAGCC
This sequence comes from uncultured Rickettsiales bacterium, assembly GCA_964490445.1. GTDB lineage: Bacteria > Myxococcota_A > UBA796 > UBA9615 > UBA9615 > UBA6601. The sequence goes on from CAZBDA010000074.1 coordinate 21,998, forward strand.
TTCCGCGCGCAGCTGCCGACGACTGTTGCCATGGACAACCGTCCCGAGATGCGCGACGCCTGGGAGCCAGCACAACTGGGCCTGAAGAAAGCCCTCCGCGGCGGCACCGCGCCCGCAGTAGCCGCCGCAGCTGCGGCCGCTCGCTACCGCGCCATTACCAGGCCGCTGCCCCCCAAAGCCTCACCCCAGCCCTACATCTTGCTGGCAGCGGTGGCACTGCTGGCGGGACTCGGCCTGCTGCTTCGCTGGACCACAGGGGTCGTTCGCCGCGGCGAAGCCAGAAGCGCCGTCCGCTCCTGGACCTGGGCCGGCCCTGCCACGTTCGCAACGCTCGTTCTGGTCTTCCTGCCCTTCCTCGTCGGCCTCGTGCTGGCGTTCTTCGCCCACCGCCAAGGGGACTGGACCTTCGTCGGGATGGCCAACTTCATCGACATCCTTCTATCCCGCAGCTACGGCCCGTCCCAACCGATGAGCTTCTACTTCGCGCTGGGAGTGACGCTCCTGTGGACCGTCCTCAACGTCGCCCTACACCTGGGCATCGGGCTGGCGCTCGCGCTGATCCTCAACCGCGCGACCCTGCGCCTGAGGCCGCTGTACCGAGTGCTGCTCATCCTGCCCTGGGCCGTGCCAAACTACATCACCGCGCTCATCTGGAAGGGCTTGTTCCACAAGCAGTTCGGTGCAATTAACGGCTTTCTGGAGTTGTTGGGGCTTGAGGCCGTCTCCTGGTTCAGTTCGTTCGGGACCGCGTTCTTCGCCAACCTGTGCACCAACGTCTGGCTCGGCTTTCCCTTCATGATGGTCATCTGCATGGGCGCGCTACAGTCCATACCGACGGACCTGTACGAAGCTGCCGAGATCGACGGCGCGAGCTGGTTCTCTAAGCTACGCTACGTCACCCTTCCGCTGCTGAGACCGGCGCTGATCCCCGCCGTGCTCCTGGGCACCGTCTGGACCTTCAACTCCTTCAATATCGTCTACCTGGTGTCAGGCGGCGAACCCGACGGCGCCACCGAGATCCTCATCAGCGAGGCCTATAAGTGGGCCTTCACCCGACGCGAGCAGTACGGCTACGCGGCCGCCTACGCGGTGCTCATCTTCATCATCCTGCTCGGCTGGAGCGCCATCTCCGCGCGCCTGGCCAGGCAGGCCGAGAGCAACGCATGAGCAGCAGGGGCTCGACGCGAACGCAGAGCAGGATCAACTCGATCCTCAGTCATGCCGCCCTGGTGCTCGCCAGCGCAGCGGCGATCTACCCGGTGCTCTGGGTGTTGAAGATGGCGCTGAGTCCAGGGCAGAGCTTCGACTCCTCACCATCTCCGATCCCCGAAGCGATCAGCTTCGAACACTTCATCGCGGTCACCAGCCACAGCGACTCGGCCGGCACCTGGCTGTTCGGCCACCAGCTCTACAACTCACTGCTCGTCGCGATTACGACCACGGTGGTGGGTATGGCGCTCTCATGCACAGCTGCATACGCCTTTTCACGGCAGCGCTTCCCGGGCCGCGAGGCAGGACTCACCGCATTCCTCCTCACCCAGATCTTTCCCGGCGTCGTGATGATGATTCCTCTGTACATCCTGCTCGATAGTGCAGGGCTTCTCGACTCACTGGTTGGCCTGGTGTTGGTCTACTCGACCACCTCAGTTCCCTTTTGCACCTGGATGCTGAAAGGCTACTTCGACACCATTCCCCGCGACCTGGAAGAGGCCGCCATCATGGACGGAGCGGGCCCCTGGACAACCTTCTGGAGAGTGATCCTACCGCTGGCCAGGCCTGCCCTGGCAGTCACCGCGCTGTTCTCATTCATGACCGCTTGGAACGAGTTCATCCTCGCGGCGACGCTGATGAACGACGAGAGCATGTTCACCCTGCCCGTCGCGCTGCAACGCTATGTCGGCGAGTACCAGACCGACTGGGGTAGCTTTGCCGCCGGTGCTCTGCTGGTGAGCCTTCCGGTCATGCTCCTCTTCTATGCGCTCCAGAAGCACCTGGTGGGTGGCCTGACTGCCGGTGCAGTCAAAGGCTAGCCTGCCACGCCTTCAGGGATTCCACGTGTCTTCGCTTCAACTCAGCCTACTGCTCGGGGGTCTCGCCGGACTCGTGGCCGTTGTGCTTCTTGTCCGACGAAGCCTGGCCGAAAATCTGCGTGCACCCAGGGGCGGGTTGATGGGCGCCATCGCCAGGCGGATCATGACGGCCAACAATCGCGTGACCGCCGAAGACGCGGTGAAGCGGCTGAGCATCGCTCCTGGCGAGACCTTCGTGGAGCTGGGTCCTGGATCGGGCTGGGGCCTGCGTGCGGCCCTGGCCTTCCTGCCTGGACGGGTAGTGGCCGTAGAGATCAGCGAGCAGTTTCGGAACGAGCTCGCGGCATCGGAGATCGCCGATCAGATCGACCTGCGCTCCGACGACGCCCGTGACCTGGGCTTTCTGCAGGACCAGAGCGTCCAACGGCTCCTGGCTCTCAATGTCGTCTATTTCCTCGATCCCCTGGTCGACTACGCCCGAGAGTTCCAGCGCATCCTCCACCCACAGGGTGTCGCCCTGATGGCCTGCAAGCCCGATCTGATCCGCAACGTAGACGGCGGGGTCTTCGTAAACGTGGAGATGGCCGCCATCGAGCAGGCCTTCGCCGCTGTCGGCCTCCACACACGCTCCGAGTTCATCGACCTCGGCCACCCACGAAAGAGCTACGTCGCTCTGTGGCTCACGGCCAACCCAACAGAGTGAACAGCAGGCCTGCTATTGGCCCTATGGTGAGTATGCGCCGAGGGTCCGTCGGATAGCCCCAGAGTCAGGGCTCGGCGAAGCCTGAGTGGAGTCGGTATAGCTCCGGCAAGAAGTGCTCGAAGTAGCCCACCTCTTCGACGTTGTGGCGTAGCCAGCGCCTCTGCTTGTCCTCCGGAAACTTCCGGCGCCTGACTTGGTTCGCTATTCCCTTCAACCACCAGGTTGCTGAACCCACCACCATGACAGAGTCGTACTGTGTCCCATCTTCCACTGGAGTGAAGGTGTGATCCAGCCGGAAAATCACCTGCCCGAGGCTCCGCTGCTCGAGGGTCAGGCCACCTAGGTCCAGCCGAGGAATGTCCACCACCTCGTCTACTCGGTAACGCGCGTCTCGGCCGAACATCTCCTGAATGTGAAAACGACAACCCGGCCCGATGGTGCCGTCCGGTCGGCGCTGCACCACCTCAAAGTGCACGTGATCCAGAGGATGCCACCAGAGGTAAGCAAGCATCCGTTGCCCACGGAACTCCATTTCCCGGTGCATGTTCTTCAGGAACCAAACAATCATCTCGGGGGTCACACCTTGAAGAACTGCGTGTGAAATGGTGGCCCTGAAGCGACCGTCAGGTAGCTCCTTCAGGCTCGTCTTTGCCGAATCCACGTCGCGGAGCGGCCCAAACAACTCTCTCGAAGGCGGCAGAGGTCTCTTTTTCAAGGGTCGCTCCTTCGTTAGGAACCGGCATTGAGACAAATGCTACACGTTCATCATCACCGCCTCGTACGTAGCAGCCGACCCGACTGATTCTCTACATACCCCCTGAAACCCGCATTCAGGACAGCGTAGGTCAACTCAACGCGATGCAGAGAGTACTGTCGTTGCACCCTCTGGTGAGTATCCGCCAATCGGCGGGCACTACTCAGCACGTAGCGGTGATCGCGAAGGTCCCCTACAGCTTATGACTCATGGCAACTCAGCCCTGCGGTAGTCTTGGTGCTCGGAGGTGGCAATGAAGCCTGAGAATTGGTGGGCCCTATCGCTTGGCCTTCTGGTGGCGGCAGGGCCTGTTGGCTGTGGTGAACAGGTCAGTGTCCAGGACTGTAATGAGCTGAGCGACTCTGACTCCGCCCCGAACGCAACGGCGTGGTACCCCGATGGCGATGGCGATGGCTACGGAAGCTTGTCTGGGGAACAACTCAGTTGCCAACCACTCGATGGCTTTGTCGCTCAGCCAGGTGACTGCGACGACGAAGACGACAACGTGCATCCAGGTGCCGAGGATTTGTGTGACGGCATCGACCGTGACTGCGATGGGGAGAGCCACGAAACAGACCAAGACGGCGACGGATTCTTCGACCAAGCCTGTGGTGGCAATGACTGCAACGACGACGACCCCCACTAACAACCAGCATACGAAGAAGAATGAGAAGGCC
>CAZBDA010000075.1:0-23466 GCA_964490445.1 uncultured Rickettsiales bacterium
GTCGGCTATGCCGTTGCAGTCGTTGTCCTGGCCGTCGCAGATCTCGGCGTTGCCGTTGAAGTTTTGCGGGTCCCCATCGTCGCAGTCGGTGTAGCTTCCCTCGCCATCACCATCCAGATCGCTGCCGTTTCCGCCGCCGGCACACAGCGTCAGCTGGTTGGGGTTGAAGTTGAACTGGTCGGTGCAGAAGTTGCCGCCCAGGATGGGACCGGTGACAAACGGCACAGCGCTGTTGCAGTCGGGGCCGTCCATGCCCCAGTCCTGCCCCTCGCTCAGCTGATCGGCATGCAGGACGCAGCAATTGTCCGAGAGGGTCGTCTTGTAAGTGAGGCCTGCAAACAGAGGGGCGATGTCGTCCAGGATCGACTGCGGAGCCATCGCATCTCCCAGTTGGCAGACACCTCCCGTACCGTCGACGTAGTAGCAGGTTCCCGCGAACTCCACCTCGTTCGCATCACAACCGCAGCCCGCGACCAGGCCCCCGCTGTCGGCATCGATGACGCCGTCGCAGTCTGTGTCCAGGCCGTTGCAGACCTCAACCAGCAAAGGGCTACGGAAGGGGTTGGAATCGTCGCAATCTCCACCACAGAGCGAGGCGCCATCTCCGTCGCTGTCGGCGTTCTCATCGGTGCTGGGATCGCAGTCGTTGTCGAGGCCGTCGCATAGTTCGATGGCTCCGGTAAACACGGCCGGCTCGGTGTCATCACAGTCGGTGCCGCCGCACGCGACATCCGCGACTCCATCAGAATCAAAATCCACACACTGGCTGAACAGAGTTGCTGTCCCCTCGAGTCCCGCCGAAATGTTGCAGGAGTACTGGAGGTGATAGCCGCTGTTGTGCCCTCCGCCGGTTCGATCTTGAATGCCGATGGTCGCCGAACTGCCGTGGTCATGACCGCTGTCGCCGAAGTCGGTATCGAGCCAGTGATACTGGATCAATCCACTTGCAAACAGGTGAACCTGGAAGCTGGCGACGCCGGTGGTGGAGAAGTGCGGCACGCCTTCCCACGAAACGATGAACCGATCACTCGGAGTACTGGTGTCGTGCAGCCAGTAGACATCACCGCCAGCGCTTGGGTTGAGGTCATCCCAGAGCACTGCCAGGTCCGGTGCGGAACTCGAGGTTGCCGGCAGGCAGGTATTGCCAGTCCCGATGGTCGCGATGGAGCCAGGACTGGTGCGGAAACGGACCCCACCGTTACTGCCCACAGTGATCACGGAATAGCTGGCGCCGTAAAACGAAAAGCTCCACGGCAGAGCCACGTTGACCTCGTCGTCATCAGCGAGAAAGAGTGGATTGCCCGTAAGAGCCAACTCCACCCAGTCGAAAAGAGCGGCCGAGTAGCTGTAGCCAAAGGAATCTGGGCCACCGCTCTGAGCCTGGGAGCCCACGGGCACCATGAGCAACGCGAAACCCAGCAGCGCAGCCGCGACACTCGGACAGACAGAGGGTAGCGAACCGTAGCGAAACATACTCATCAACTGCAGGTGGTGGCGGGGGTGCAGACGCCGAGGGAGCCCTGATACAAAGAGGAACAGAACAGGTCCCAGGCAAAGAAGACACAGCGGGGCTCGTTCAGAGACACGCAGTTAAGTGCTGCAAGATCCTGGCAGACCAGGGGGGAGCCGAGAAACGGCGGTGGCAGGCTCCCGCAGCACAGGTCGATGTTAATGAACACGAGAACGTCCACGGTGATGCGCACGGTGCTGCCGCCCTTGGCACCTTGGTCGTCGGTCGCCGAGAAGACAAAGGTCAGCACTTCCGACTGGGTGCTGCTTGCGGTGAACTGGGGGTTGTTGCTTGCGGGGTCGGTCAAGACCACCGGCTGTCCTGTGGTCTGGATCCAATCGACGGCAACCACTGTGCCGTCACTGTCAGTGGCACTGCCCGACAATTGCACCAGGTCGCCATTGGACACGGTCTGGTCCACTCCGGCGTTGACGACCGGAGCCTGGTTGGTTGGGGAAACCTCGATGTCTACGTCATCGGTGCTGGTGGCGCCTCCGTCATCCTGCCCGAGCAGGCGAAAGCTGAGCAGCTCGCCGGCTGCAGTCGAGGGTGCCTCGAAGCTCGTGGTGGCCGAGAACGGATCGCTCAAGGAGACGCTCGTGCCGAGCAGCTGGGTCCACACCGAGACCGCGACACTGCCGTCGCTGTCCGTAACCTGGCCCTGCAGGGTAACCAGCTCGCCGCCACCGACCACCTGGTTCGCTCCTGCATCCACCTGGGGAGGCTGGTTCTCATTGAGGACCAGGACGTCGACACGGTCGGAACCGATGGCCCCGGAGTCATCTGTGGCCACCAGCTCGAAGGCCAGCAGCGTATCGGTGGCCACCAGCGGCGCCGTGAATTCTGGACCGGGAATGCCCGGAGCAGAGAGCTCAACAGCCGGCCCGAGCAGCTGCGACCACGACAGCGACGCGATCACACCATCTACGTCGGACACGGCAGCAGACAGGAGCACCGAGCTGCCCTCTTCGATCTGCTGATCCAGCCCGGCGTCCACCTGGGGCGCCGTGTTGGCTGAGATGTCTTCAACGACCGGGCTGACAAGCACGCGCAGCTGGTCGCTGGCGACAGCACCCTCGTCATCGGTTGCCTGCAACTCGAGCAGAACCGACAGGTCGCTGTCGACGGCCGGAGCCGCGAAGCTCGCTGCGAAGTCCTCGCCCAGGACCAGATCGATGCCCTCGCCCTCAAGCACCGACCAGGACCAGTCAGCGATGCTGCCGTCGGGATCATGGACGGCTCCGGTGACCTGCACGGCGCTGCCCTCGTCCGCGCGGCGGTCGGGCCCTGCGTAGACCTCGGGAGCCTCGTTGACCGGAAGGACTACCACTGCAAGTTGCCCCTCGGCGAACAGTCCCCCTGCGTCGGCAACAGTGACAGAGAACAGCAACTCGAGCAGCTCGGTGGTGGCTGGCGCCACGAACACAGCACGCGGGGCAGTGTTCGCCAGCAGCTCGACCTGCGGGCCGGAGAGCTGCTGCCATTCCCAACTCTGCACGTCGCCATCGGCGTCGACAGCGCTCGCCTCGAGGAACACCAGGGCGCCCTCGTCGACCTCGAGGTCACCGGCCAGGCTGAGGCGTGGTGCAGTGGGCTCGATGTCTGGAGCTTGGACATCACCGTCGGCATCCTCGCATGCGCCCAGCAGGAGCAGGCACAACAGAGCCGGCCCCGCCCGCAACTGTGGCCGACGACGACGACCCAGTCCTGCAAGCAGGAACACGAGAGCAAGAAGACCCGCCGCGCCACCCGGCTGTCCGCCGGCCAACGACGACATGCAACCGCCCTCGTCGGCCACCAGTTGCGCGGGGATCGCGCCGCCCATGGGGTCACTGCCGTTGGCGACCTCGTCGGCATCAGAGATGCCGTCACCATCGGAGTCACCGTTCACAGGAGAGGTGCCAGCGAGCAACTCTTCGTGATCGGACAGGCCATCGTTGTCGCTGTCCAGGTCTCGGAAGTCATGAATTCCGTCGCCGTCGCTGTCGGGCGGGTTGTTGGGATCCAGTGGGGCCTCGGCAGCGTCGGGCCAACCGTCGCCGTCGCTGTCTTCGTCGAGGGCATCGATAATGCCGTCGAGATCGGTATCGACCGGTTCGTGTTCATCCCGTGCCGAGCTGGGCAGCAAGAACTCGATGCCGTCAGGAATGCCGTCGCCATCTGTATCCGGGTCCTGCGGATCCAGGCTGTAGAGCTGCTCGATGAGGGTGGTCAGCGAGTCTCCGTCCGGGTCGGATTGCGAGCCGTTGGTCGGATCGTCGTCCAGGTAGTCGGGCTGCTCGTCGCCGTCCTCATCAGCAGTTCCCTCGACCACGTCTGGAATGCCGTCGCTGTCGGAGTCGACGTCCAGGGCGTTGATGAGGCCGTCGTCATCGAAATCATCCATGCCGTCGTCGGCATTGGCCATGCCATCGCCGTCAGCATCCGCGTCCAGGTGGTTTGCGATGCCGTCGTTGTCGAGATCGGGCGGGATCGGGTCGCCGTTGCCGTCGATGGAATAGACGCTGTCGAGAATTCCGTCGCCGTCGGAGTCGTCATCGAGGTAGTTGGGCGCTCCGTCGCCGTCGAGATCAGCGAGGCCTTCCAGGAGATCGGGTAGGAAATCACCATCGGAGTCGCTGTCGAGGAAGTTGGGGATGCCATCACCGTCAGAATCAACCGTGCCCTCGACGAGGTTGGTGATCAGGTCGCCATCAGCGTCCGGGTCCACGAAGTTACGCAGCCCATCCCCATCCAGGTCGCCCGGCCCCGCCACAGCGTCCTCAATGCCGTCACCGTCCGAATCAAGGTCCAGGAAGTTGCCGAGTCCATCCAGGTCCTTGTCTCCAGTCCCCTCGATAAAGTCCGAGAGACCGTCGCCGTCGCTGTCCGTGTCGACAAAGTTGGCGGCTGAGTCCAGGTCCGCATCGCCCTCCCCTTCGAGCCCATCGCCAATTCCGTCACCGTCGCTGTCGGAGTCGATAAAGTTCGGCTTGCCATCCGCATCGGGGTCTCCGAGGCCGTCGCTTCCATCCTCGATGCCGTCGTCGTCGCTATCGATGTCCCGGAAGTTGGCGATGCCGTCGCCATCGCTGTCGAGCTCAGGATCGGCCTCGGCAACCTCGACCAGGCCATCGTCGTTGCTGTCGTAGCCGAACTCGTTCCCGTCGCCGATGCCGTCGCCATCGCTGTCGAGATCCAGGTAATCAGGCAGGCCATCCCCGTCGCTATCGAGCACACCCTCGATAGCGTCGTTGATGCCGTCGCCGTCGCTATTGAAGTCAATCTCGTTGCCGAGACCGTCGCCGTCAGGATCGCCAGTGCCCTCGATCGCGTTGGCAATGCCGTCGCCGTCGATATCGAGGTCCGCGTTGTCGGGAATGCCGTCGCCGTCGAGATCACCACTGCTCTCGCCGGAATCGAGAATTCCATCGCCGTCGGAATCGAGGTCGATGAAGTTGCCGAGACCATCGCCATCAGGGTCTGCGGTACCTTCGACACCATCGGGAATGCCGTCGCCGTCAGAGTCGAGATCCCGGAAATCGGGCACCCCGTCGCCGTCAGTATCCGCTGCTGGCGTGGCAATGTAGCGGTCGCCGGCCTCAAGACAGTCGGGGATCCCATCGTTGTCACTGTCAGGATCCTGGAAGTCGGGGATCCCTCCGCTGTCGGAATCGGTAGGGGTGGCCAGAACCCCTCCTTCGAGCAGATCGGACAGCAGATCGTTGTCACTGTCGACGTCGTAGCCTGGCGGTGTCGGAGGCGGCTCCGGCGGGGCGTTGGGATCACTGGGGTTGGAGCCTGCGACAATCGGCACGCCGCTGCTGGGTGGCTCACCACACACGGCACCACAATCACGCGCCACAACCGAGTGAGCTCCCGCCTGCGCTGCCAGGCTGCAGTTGAGTTCCGTATCCAGGTCCAGCAACTGGGGGATCAGGACCGATGCGGCACTGCCGTCTGCCAGCTGTCCCAGATCGTTGCGACCCCATCCCCAGACCCGGCCGTACTCGTCCACCGCGATGGAAAACTTCGAACCCGCCGAGATGGCGATGATCCGCGACAAGCCGGTGACAATGCTGGGGGTTGCCTGGTCAACAGTCGTCAGGGTCGGACGCCCCAACTGCCCATGATCATTGTTGCCCCAGCTCCAGACCTCTCCCTCAGCCTCGTCGAGCGCAAGAGCATGGTCCTGGCCGGCCGAGAGCACAACGTCCAAGGGCAGATCTCGCACCTGCACCGGACCGAGTCCAGTGTGCACATTGACGTCTCCCTGACCCAGCTGCCCATGACTGTCGTCTCCCCAGGCCCACACGAGGCCACCCGTGCCCAGTTCGGCAACGCTGAGCGTCCCTACCAACAAGAGGCAGACGTTCTGCTCAGACCCGACGCACTCGAATCCGCAGCCCTCGCCCCCCTGTCCCCCACCAAGCTGGTTCGAGCTCACGCACAGATCCGGGTGCTGGATGCCGAGGCTGAAGAAGCCGCCCGACTCGACCGACGAGAAGGCCAGCCGCTGTGGATCTTCAAAAAAGGCGCCGAAGTCTGCCGGCACCAAGAGCGGCAACTCCGTCGGCGAGAGCACGGTGTACAGACCCGAGACACCGAGTTGGGCGAAGTTGTTGTCGCCCCAGCCAATCAGCTGGCCGTTGCTCAACAACGCAAGGGAGTGCAGATCGCCGGCAGCCACCTGAGTCGGTGCGGCCTGGAGCGAGAACTGCGAGAACGGCATCTGCACTGCGGTAGGGGTGAGGAGGTCATCGAATGTGCCCTGCCCCAACTGGCCTGCAGAGCCACTCCCCCAGACCAGAACCGTGCTTCCGCCCAGGAGGCCGCCCGGCTCGACGACCATGCTGTGCCCGGAGCCGACTGCGAGCCGCCTCTCCTCGTTCTCAGCCGACTGGATCCCTACGGAGAAAATCGAACTGGGGGCGCCCAGTTGGACAGTCGGCAACTGTACGGGCGTGGGGACGTTGTCGAGGGTGCCGTTGCCAACCTCGCCATACAGGTTGTCCCCCCAGGCCCACAGCTCGCCATCACATCCCCAGGCCAGGCCGTGGCCGGCACCGAGGGCAATCTCTCGCAGCCCTGCGAAGGCCCCTGCGGCAAAGGGAATGACATCACCAGCGCTGTGGGTTACGTGATCCACTTCGATCGACCAGTCCAGGACACACAGGGGATCCCCCGGCGCCAGATCGGTGGCCAGCAACTGCCAGTTGCCATCGACAGGACCATTCAGCAAGTCATTCAGGCTGCCGTCTGCGGGAAGGAAGGTGCCCGAGATCGGACGCCCCCCCAGGGGTGGCGTGAGCGCGAGGTCGTCGAAGACGGTCACCACCGGGCCGATATCGTCGGTGCCGGAGTAGGTGCCCGGCACCACAAGCTGCCGAATCACCCCGTCCGGTCGGCGCAGGGCGAAGCCCACCTCCTCGTGGTAGGCCGCACCGCTGGTCTGCGCCGTGCAACTTCCATCGGTCTTGGTCCAGGTAATCGAGATCCGCAGATCCGAGGGACTACGCTCCTCGACTCCAAACAGGCCGAGGCCGGCGCCGACGCTGGTCTCAGTGGCACCATCCACCGTCTGCAGGCCTGTCCAGGTGGCGGAACCCTGGGGAGACAGGGCCGGTGGAGCCGCGCCCCACGATGCATAACCCGCACCTGGAGAGAACTCCAAGGTCCAGCCGTAGATGCACAACTCGGCGCCGGCGGCCACATCGGTCGCCAACAGGTCCCAGGTGCCGGTACCCACTCCGTCCAGCATCGGCTCGAGTAGACCGCCCGAGGGCGAGTAGGCACCGCTGGTCGGCAGCGAGGAAGCGTTGATTGCTTGCCCCGAATCACGGAACACGGTCCGAATCGTGTTGGTGTTGGATGCCTGGGTACCGGTCCAATCGCCCGGTTGTACGAGAGTCAGCAACTGCCCATCGGGGCGGCGCAGGGCGAAGCCTACCTGGCTGAAAAACTCTGCCCCCACAATGGTCGGCGCGGCGCAGGTTCCACTCGACTTAAACCAATCGATGGTCACGTTGAGGTCTTGAGCACTGCCGGAAGAGGGTAATTCCACGAACAGCCCCTCGCCGACCACGACATTGGCCTGGCCGTCGACCGCCTGTTGCAGCGAGGTGCTCGCCAGGCCCTCGATGACCTCTGGTTCCGGGCTGCTCTCCGGATAGGGGCACAACTGAGCCAGAGCCACCGTGGGCACGGTGACTGCCAGCAACAGGGAAAGCAGGGACAGCCTTGTTGGTTTCATCACAGTGAGGCTCCTCCCCCAATACATGCCTTCCCCTCCACCGAGGCAGAGGCTCCGGCGCCCAGGTCCAGCTTGGACCCGTCGACTTTTCCTTTGGACTTCGAAGCTTTTGCAGTATCTGGAATTCCGGGGCCGTCGAAGTTGGGGGTGACCCCGTCCTTGTTGACCGTGACATCAGCGCTGACCGGTCCGCACTTCACCCCGCCCTTGATGTTTGGATCACTGTCCGTGCAGCCCGTCGACAGGTTCTTGGTGCCCTTGACCTCGGCTTTCACGCCCAGCTCGCATGGCCCCACCTTCACCGTGGCCTCGGCGGCGATCGACCCCTCGATGGTTGCTTCGGTGGAGACTTCACCCGCACCAACTTCTGCGGACACATGACCCTTTGCACCAATCCCGAAGCCGGCGCTGCCACAGACATCCAGTCGGAAATTTCCGTTGCTGTCGATGCTGAACGAGATGTCGATGCCGAGACAGATCCCAAAGCACAGTGTGCCGCCGGCACCCACTCCGCCCCTGCCTGAGCCGATGAATGGGATGGAGAAGTCACCAAAGGGATCTCGGAATCGGAGCGGATCGTTGAAGGCAAATACGTAAGGGTTCATCCCCAGCGCGTTGGAGATTCGACCGCCAAACGAATCCTCACAAAGGAACCGCCCGATCTTCGGCGCGTAGTAGCGACGACGGAAGTTGTAGAAACCGGTCTCGGGATCCAGCGGCCGTGCATGAAGGCCCAGGGGTTGGTCGAGACCCGCGCCGAGCAGCTCAGTCCGGTTGCCGAAAGTGTCGTAACTGTAGCGTTCGAGCACATTGCCGGCTTCGTCCACGATGCCGGCGACATTGCCGTTGCCCTCGAGGACAAAGAACGACACGGCATCCTGGACGTCCATCTTCCAAAGCGGCTGGTCCAGGCCGCCGTACACATAGCGGGCCACGGGCAGGCCATCGCTGGTGAACTCCTGCAGGACGTTCCTGCCCGAGTAGACGGAATAGAAGTGCTGTCCGTCGACCTCCCGGGCAATCCGCCGGCCCAGCGGGTCATAGCGGTACGCTGCGCTCCCAAGGAGCGTGCCCAGGGCAGACTCACGCGTGACACCTATGAGCCGAGACTCCGAGTCCCAGCTGTAGCTGGTGACCTCCGAGGTCAGCTTGTCAGTGCGGCTTTCCAGCTCGCCATTGTCAGTCCAGCTGTAGAGATAGTTGTCGTCATCGAGAAGACGATGAGCGGCGTCGTAGCTGTAGGCACTGCTGAGGTGGTCTGCAGTGCGGTTGCCCATTGCGTCATAGCTGTAGCTCTCATCGTCCGCAGTACCTGGGTGATCGACCGAAGTGATGGAGCCGAGATCGTCATAGCCATAGGTGCGCAGGCTCCCGTCTTCGTCCTGCCGGCTCGCACGGAGTCCTGCGTTGTCGTAGGTGTACGACCAGCCGAACTCGGTGGTACTGCCGACCTCGTAGTCCTGAGCTTCGAGCCGACCACTTGGCGACCACTGCGAGCTCTCCGTGACGGCGCCGCCGTACACCGTCGATATGACTCGACCATCGTCGTCATAACCGAAAGTGACATTGGTGCTGCCCTCGCTGATCTCCGTGACCTGGTCGAGGTCATTCCAGACGTAGGTGACCGAGCGCTCGCCGTCCGCCGTGATCATGCTGGTACGGCGGCCCTTCACGTCGTAGGTGTAGTAGATGTCGCTCGATGGGATCCCGGAACCGGGTGCGCCGGTCATCGTCTCCCGCATCACGTGTCCCGGCGCGTCGTACTCGAAGGTCAGCGTGGCGTTCTCGTTGCTCGTCTCGAGGAGGCGCCCGGACAGGTCGTAGCTGTAGGTGGTCTCGCCACCGTCAGCGAGGGTCTTGCGGGTGGGACGAGAATAGGCGTCCAGTTCCACCTCGTTGCGGTCGCCATTGCGCCGCACGTACGCGGTCATCTCGTTGTTGGAGCTCCACTCGTAGTGCTCCGTTCCAAGGGGGTCTGTGCGCGAGATGACCCGGTCACGTCCGTCAAATGCGAACTGAATCTCACGTCCGGTCGGGTCTGTAATGGACGTTCTTCGACGCTCTGCGTCGTAGCCGAAGTGGGTCTCCTCGCCGAGCCCATCGGTCACCGACTGGAGCGTATTGTCCGCGTTCCACACGAAGCTGCGCGTGCTTCCCGCGGCGTCGACCACCTCGCTGAGGCGACCGAGACTGTCGTAACTGCGACCGACACTGTACCCGTCGGGATCCGTCCGCTGAGTGACCCGTCCGACCGGGTCGCGCTCCCAGGAAATCGTGGCCCCCATCGGACTGGTCGTGGACAGCATCTTGCCCGAGTTGTCGAAACTGAAGGTTCGGACTCCACCCACCGCATTGGTCGTGGACACAGGTAAGCCCTCGGCGTCCCACTCCACTGCGGTCGTGGTGCCATCGGGGTAGAGGAACTCGTTGGGCTTGCCCGAGACAGCGTCGTAGCCGATGCTCACCGTCCTCAGTTGCCCGCTACTGGTGTCCAGCCCGCTGATCTCAGTGACGTTCTGTCCGTCCGAATCGTAGGCGTAGGAGACGTCGAGGCCGCTCGGCAGAGTGCTGGTCGTCAGGTTGCCGTTGTCGTCGAACTCGGAGCGGACGGTCGCTCCATCCGGCCCGGTACGGCGCACCTCCTGGCCGAGTCGGTTGGTCTCAAATTCGAACCGATTTCCGTTGCCGTCGATCAAGGCGCCTTCGTGACGGTCAAGCACCGCACCGGGGACGGTTGGGCTGGGTTCGGCCAATCGTTCGCGCTGAATCCCCTGGGTGGATGACTCCGACAGATTCGGCGAAATCGTACGCTGCGTGCCGTCCGGCAGCTCCACCGATTCCAGGGAGCCGAGTTCGTCGTTGAAGGAGTAACTTGTCGTGTAGCCCAAAGGAGTGCTCTGGGTGGTCATGCGGTCCTGCGTGTCGTAAGTGAAGCTACGAGTCGCGCCATCGGGATCCACGATCGAGACAAGACGACCACCTGCATCGTGGATGAACTGGGTGACGCGGCCGCCGGGGTCCGTGACAGATTCAAGAAACGACCCCTGGTAGCTGAGCTGGGACGTGTATCCGAATTCATCCGTTACATCGAGCAGGCGGAAGGAGCTGTCGTACGTGAAGCTCGCCGTCCCCCCGAATGGGCCTGTACGAAACATCAAGAGGCCTTCTGCGCTGTACACATCGGCCGCGCCCGAAGCGAAGTTGTGTTCGAAGGTGCCGTCCGCGAGGAAGTCCAGCGTGGAAGCATCTCCGGCAGGAGAAGTCGCAGTGCCGACTCCACCTGCAGGAGCGACGTAGGCCTTCATCGAACCAGTCCCCGAAACCAAGAGCACCGAATCGCTGTTTCCGCCGAGATGAAGGCGACTCACCTCAGCGATGCCCCAGCCAACTCCGACGGCGCTGTTGCGAGCATTCCAGACGAGCAGCCGCTGGGGTTGATCGACGAGGCGAATGCTTACATCGAAATTTCCTCTCGAGCTCTCGACGAATCCAGTGACGCTGGTGCTGGCCTGGTACACACCGGTCGGATAGTCAGCAAGAGACAGGTAGTTGTCGACGAACATCACCTGGCCGGGAGCAGCGTAGGTCGTACGGGGAAGCAGCTCATCGTTGGCCACGTCTCCCTCAATTTCGATCACGACTCGAGACCTGTTCGCCCTGCTCTCTGCACGGCTGGCACCTGGCCCAAAGCGCGAACGTATCTGTGCCCTTGGGCTGGCTCCCTGCAGGGTGTAGACAAAACGCAGCCCACGCTGAGCATTGGCCGTCGAATAGGTCAGCAGTCGGTGCTCGACTTGCAGGTTGCCGCTGGCAAAGTCGACCTTAGAGCCTGCACCCGCCTTGCAGTCATCTTCGCCATCGCCGTCGCTGTCGTCCTTGCCGTCGCCGTCGGGCGCGTCCGGATCGAGTGGAGGAATCGGCCCCGGGGCTCCCGGCCACCACGCGGAAGTAGTGACGCCACCGTCAATGGTTTCCACGCGGTCGCCTGCCGCGTTGACCTGGAGGGTGCCCATGACTTCGAACTCGCCGGTGTCGTGGTTCATGCCCCACAAGGGCCACTCCTCTCCCGGATCGAGGCCGGCGTAGTTGGGCATGCTGATGGGCGCCGGCTGTAGGAACTCAACCCCGGCCGGCTGAACCGTAACGAGGTAGCCGGGCGAGAAGAACGGACCCAGAGACTGCGGGGTGCGATTCTGGGGAACTTCGCTGATGAGCATCTCGCCGGTATACGGATTGCCGTTCTCATCCACGGCGTTGCCTGCAACGACCTCGACGCGTGCTCCCTCCAGCGATGGGTCCACCGTGGGCGGCGAAGAGGTCACGGTCGCGTTGGTGCTCGGATCGATCTGCACGATGTGGCTGGTGTCGAGAATGGGCAGGAAGGTAGGCCGACCATCACCGACGATGTTGATGCGCCCCGCCGTCACTTCGATGGGAACCTTGAGCGCGGGGTAGGTGGGTCCCCCAGGCACTCCGGCGTTGGACGGGTTGAACGCGAGCAGCCGCGCCCCGGCAGGAACATCCTCGAGCTCGAAGCGACCCGTGGCATCCGTCGCCGCTTGGATGGGCAGGCCCTCGCTTGGTGTCAGGTCGACCAGTACATTGGCTACAGGCACCAGGTTGCTGTCGAGAACCAGTCCATGGACCTCCGTTGATGCGATGTATTCGAAGCCGTCGTAGGCAGTAAATACCTGGCCATCGGGATTGGTCACGATGACATCGACCTTGCCTACAGTCCCCTCGGGCGTGGTGGTGATGATGCGCTCGGGTCCGGCAACCAGGGCGTACGGCGCCGCCTGCCCGTCGAAGGCCACGGTGGCCCCCAACTTGAAGCCCGACCCCTGCAACTGGACCCGGTCCCCTCCCGCAACCAGCCCGGTCGCCGGACTCACTCCACCGATCAGGTCCGACAGACCGTCGCCGTTGGCATCGTCATCACACAGGTCGCCGAGGCCGTCGCCGTCGAAGTCAGCCTGGTCCTCGTTGGCATTGGACGGGCAGTTGTCATCTTCGTCGGGCACGCCGTCGCCGTCGACATCCCCCTCGCACAGGTCGCCGATGGAGTTCTTGTCCAGGTCCTCCTGCTCGGGATTGGCAGCATTGGGGCAGTTGTCGAAGGGATCGAGGATGCCATCACCGTCGTCATCGGCGTCACAGGCGTTGCCCTCACCGTCCAGGTCGGTGTCGCCCTGGTCGACATTGGGGGCCTGAGCGCAGTTGTCATATCCATCGGGGATGCCGTCGCCATCAGCATCGTCCTGGCACAGGTCACCGACCCCGTCGAAGTCGGAATCTACCTGCGCGGGATTGGCGAACACGGGACAGTTGTCATTGTCGTCAGGAATGCCGTCGCCATCGTCGTCGAGGTCGCAGGCATTGCCCTCGCCGTCACCATCGGTGTCGGCCTGGGCGGAATCCCAGGTCAGGGGGCACAGATCCTGCGCGTCGGGAATGCCGTCCTGGTCGTCGTCGTCGTCGCAGGCGTCGCCCAGCCCGTCGCTGTCGAGATCGAGCTGGCCTGGATTGGGAACCAGCACGCAGTTGTCGAGCAGGTCGGGAATGCTGTCGGCATCGTCGTCCAGGTCACAGGCATCGCCGGCAAGATCGCCATCGAGATCCGCCTGCTCTGGATTGGGCTCGCCGGGACAGTTGTCGAGGCCGTCCAGGACGCCATCCCCGTCGGCATCGCTGTTCGGGGGAAGACAGACCGCACCGTCGAGGGTGTAGCCGTCAGGACAGGTGTACTGGCCAGAAGGTGGCTCACAGGCTCCTAAACAGAGAGCCAGCGATAGGACGAATAACCCCTTAATTCGCACCATCCACCTCCCATGCGCGGATTGCATAGTACAGGATCCGAAGTGATCCCCGCTCTACGATTCCAGTGCTCGGAGCCGCGAAAACGCCCCCGTCCTCAGGAGCGAACGGGCGTCCTGTTGACGACCGGCAAAAACCGCAGGCTGACCGGTCAATGGACTGTCCGCAGACGAACATCTCTGCACCTACCGCGTGGCACCCAGCTACGAGTTGCACTGGTTGTCGGAGAAGATGGCTGGCTAAAATGAACCCCTCGCACCGGATGGATGCACCAGGGAGGTCCTAATGAAATTCCAACCACTGTGGCTGCTCGGGGTCCTCGTGCTGTGCTCGTTTCCAGGGTGTGCATCGATCGAGGCCTGCCCTGACGGACAGGGCCTGCGCAACGACGGCATCTGCGCGCCGCTAGCGGACGACGACGACTCGGCGCCCGGCGATGACGATGGCCCATCCAGTGAGCAGCAATGTGACGACGGGCTGGACAACGACAGCGACGGCTTCGTCGACTGTGAGGATCAGGACTGCTGGAGTGACCCTGCATGTCCCCAGGGCGATGACGATGATTCGGCAGGCGACGACGATGATTCGGCAGGCGACGACGATGATTCGGCAGGCGACGATGACGACACTACCGGCGACGACGACAGCACGCAGTGCACCGACCTCGACGGCGACAACTGGTGCGCCGAGGAAGGTGATTGCGACGACGGCGATGCACAGATCAACCCGGTCGCGGTGGAACTCTGTGACACCGTGGACAACGACTGCGACGGCAACATCGACGAAAACGCAGTCGACCTGTCGACCTGGTACCTGGACGCCGACGAGGATGGCTACGGCGCATCGCACCTATTGGTACACGAGTGCACGGCACCGGCAGGCTACGTCAGCAACAACGACGACTGCGACGACCTGAACCCGGGAGCCTACCCGGGCGCAGCCGAGATCTGCGACCAGCTGGACAACAACTGCGATGGCAACGTCGACGAGGGCGGAGCGGCACCAGCCACCTGGTACGGAGATGCCGATGGCGACGGCTACGGAAGTTCGGCCGTGACCACAGTGGCTTGTACGGCGCCGGCAGGCTATGTCGCCGACAGTTCCGACTGCCAGGACCTCGACCCGGGCTCCCATCCCGCAGCGCTCGAAGTCTGCGACGAGGTAGACAACAACTGCGACGGCGTGGTCGACGAGGGCGCCGCGGCCCCTCCTACCTGGTACGCCGACGCCGACGGTGACTCGTTCGGCAACCTGTTGATATCGGTCGCCAGCTGCGTCGCCCCCTTCGGCACAGTCGCGGTCTCCGGCGACTGCGACGACCTGGACGCAACCAGCTTCCCGGGCGGCAGCGAGGTCTGCGACAACGCCGACAACAACTGTGACGGGCAGGTGGACGAGGGAGTGGCGACGACCTTCTTCGCAGACTCGGACGGCGACGGCTACGGCGACCCCGGCAGCCCGCTACTGGCCTGCTTCCTGCCCGGCGGCGCGAGCCCCAACGCGCTCGACTGCGACGACGGCCAGCCCGCTGTCCATCCCGGCGGTATCGAGATCTGCGATGGCCTCGACAACGACTGCGACAGCAGCGCCGACAACGGCGCCCTCGACGCCGACACCTGGTACACCGACGCCGACAGCGACGGCTACGGCGACCCCGCCACGGCGACGACCAGCTGCAGCCCGGCCGCAGGCAGCGTAGCCAATGGCGACGACTGCGACGACGTGGTCGGTTCGGGCGAGAACACCAACCCGGCGCAGAGCGAAGTCTGCGACGGCCAGGACAACGACTGCGACGGTGCCATCGACGAGGCTGCGGTCGACGCGACCACCTGGTACGTGGACAACGACGGCGACGGCTACGGTGCTGCTGGAAGCTCTGCTCAACTCGCCTGCAACCAACCCACAGGAACGGCCAGCAACGCGCTGGACTGCAATGACCTGGCCGCTACCGCCAACCCGGGCGAGGCCGAGATCTGCGACGGCCTCGACAACAACTGCGACGCTCAGATCGACGAAGGCCAGATCGGCCAGACTGCCAACTGTCCTGCCCAGCACTGCCAGGCGATCCTGGCCGCAGACCCTACTGCGACGGATGGGGTCTACTGGATTGACCCCGACAACAACGGCGCCTTCGACACGCTGTGCGACATGACGACGGCCGGCGGCGGCTGGACCCTGGTGATGACGCTGGTCGACGACAATCGAAAACTCAGCAACTGGGACCCGGACAACCAGTGGAACTACCCGGGCCAGAACCGTTGGACGGACCTGGCGACCTTCGGCAGCCTGTCTTCGTGCACCACGGCCCGTACGGGCGACTACAAGAACCGAGCCTACTGGGCGATCACGGCAAGCGATACGCTGATGGCACACGTTGCCAACGGCACGCCGCCAGCATCCGCTTTGAGCTCAGCGTTGTACATCTACTACAGCACCAACGGCTTCCTGGCAGGCAAGGGCGGCTCCCTGCGTGAGTTGTTCTCGACTCACCACCCCATGGAGTCCATCGGCAACTCCCAGAAGGGCCTGAAGGTGGACATGACCTACGCGGTGGGTACAGCAAGCTCCCTGCACGGCCGACAGAACCACAACAGCCGCAACGAGACCGAGCCCGGAGGAGTCACCTTCACGGTCTCCAACAGCGAAGGCACCAGGGCCGCGATGTGCCCGGTGAAGTACAAGAACAGCAATACGAACACCGAGCACAGCTGCGTCGGCGGCCTTGGCGTCACCCAGGGCAACGGCCAGGGCGGCTGGGGCAATCTCAACGAGTGGAGCTACGACAGCGACTGGGGATTCGACACGACGATGCTGACCAGCACCTGGATGACCTTCGTTCGCTAGGCTGTCGAAAAGCGCTCTCCCGCCCCCGCACGTTCGGCTGCAGAGCAGCCAGCAGGCGATCCGCTGATCAGGACACTGGTCTTGGATCCCGGGCCCTGCCACATAGCTGACACAAGCTGCCACAGGCAGACAACCGCATCGTGCACAACTTGTATCTGAAGAGACAACTCGTCCCCGACCTGCGACGAGCGGGCCAGGGAGTAACCATCCGCCCCCAAGCGGGGCGCAAAGGAGGACCTAGTGATGCGCAACTTCTCTGTGCTGATGGCGGCCAGCATGCTCCTCGCTGGCTGCACGACAAGCGACAGTCGAATCGTAACGGTCGGCCCCGACCTGGACGATGATGGCCACACGGACGACCTGGATTGCGACGATACGGACGCCGAGGTCCACCCCGACGCGATGGAGGTCTGTGACCTGATCGACAACGACTGCGACGGCCTCGTCGATGACTCCGACGACTCCCTCGACGCTGCCAGCGCGATGCCGTTTTACCGGGACTTCGACGGCGACGACTTCGGCAACCCGGACAACGTGTTGGTCGCCTGCGAGCAGCCCGACGGCCATGTCACCGACAACTCGGACTGCGATGACCGCGACGACGAGATCCACCCCGACAGCACCGAAGTCTGTGACGACGATGGCGACGACGAGGACTGCAACGGGCTGGTCAACCTCGAAGACGACGCGGTTACCGGACTGCTTACTTTCTATGTCGACATCGACAACGACGGATTCGGTAATGCTGCGGTCACCACCGAGGCATGCCGGCCGCCCGAAGGCTACGTAGCCGACGACACGGACTGCAATGATGGCGAGGACGCCATCTCACCGGGCGCGGACGAACGCTGCGATGACGTCGACTGGAACTGCGACAATGTCGCCAAGTCGCCGGGCCTGGTATCGGTCGGCGCGACCTCGCATGCGAGCATCCAGGCAGCAATCGATGCTGCTGACCTCGGCCAAGCCGTACGGATCTGCGCGGGCACCTACAGCGAGAACCTCGTCATCGAAACCGACCTGAGTCTGCTCGGCCCCGAGGGTCCGGAAAGCACCGTCATCGAAGCTGCCAACGCAGGTTCCGTCCTCGAACTACGAGGTGCACAGGTGGAAGTGGCCGGCATCACGATCACCGGGGGCACAGGAACCACCGACTCCAGTGCAAGCAGCACGGCATTGCTGGGCGGTGGGATCTTCGCCGAGGCGGGCTCGCTCACACTCACCGACGTCATCCTCAGCGACAACCAGGCAACGCACGGTGGCGCGATCCTCGCCAACGACACCTTGCTGACGATCATCGACTCGATCATTGACGACAACCTCGCAGCAGCAGGCAGCGAAGTCGACGGCGGCAACGGTGGTGGCGTCAACCTACGGGGTGGCAGCCTGACGATTAGCGGCACGACAGTCAGCCACAACGAGGCCGATCGAACGGGCGGAGGCGTGGTTGTCTGGGTCGCCGACCCGCTGGGCTCGGGTGTCTCCATTGAAGACTCGGTGATCGAAGACAACTCAGCTGCGGTCATCGGTGGCCTGCACATTCTCGAGAGCACGGTGTCCCTGGTCGAGGTGGAGATCATTGATAACAGCGCCGACGACGGTGGCGGACTGGCCATGTTCTCCAACCCCGAGAGCCCCACGGGCAGTGCCTCGCTCGACAGGGTGTCCGTCGAGGACAACCACGCCGCGAGCGCAGCCGGAGGCCTGTACTGCTCTAACTACGACGTGCACATGGACGACAGCGAGATCAAGGACAACACGGCCGAACAGGGCGGCGGGCTACTGGCCAGCCAGTGCACCCTGCAGCTGGTCGGCGGCACGTCGATCAAGCAGAACGAGGCGAATTTCGGCGGCGGCCTGGTCGCCACCAACACCACCGTCTCAGGCGACTTCACCATCGCCAACAACCAAGCGTCCCTGTCCGGCGGAGCAGGCTACCTGCAGGCACCCAGCACCTGGACAGGAGGCACCATCGAGTCCAACGAGGCCGAGTTCGGAGCTGGCTTCTACATCCACGTGGACTCGAGCGTGGCAGCCTCACAGGTCTCATTCACAGATACAGTGTTTGCCAACAACAACGCCGGCGAGAAGGGCGGCGGCATCAGGAGCCCCGGGCTTGTCTCGCTGGTGCTCACCGGTGTCAGCTTCCTGAACAATCGGGCCATCGGCTCCGGTGCGGAAGGTGGAGCTATCTCTGCGGGCCCGACGAGCATCACCCTCAATGCATGCACGGTCCACAACAACACTGCTACCAGCGGGGGCGGCCTGTTCATGGACGCTCCGGGAAGCACCGTCGGAACGGTCCTGTCGATAGCCAGCGACTGGGGCACCCCCAGCCAGGGAACGGCAAACTACCCGGACGACATGCGCCTGGGGAATGGCCTGGGCTGGATCATCACAGGGACTCCAACGTTCAGTTGCACGGCAAGCCACGGCCAAAGTAGCTGCAGCTAGAGGGAGTCGACGCTTGCGTCGTAATCAGAGCCCTCGTCCGTCATCCCCCGCGCACCAATCATGGTGGGGGGATGGCGGCGGGGGCGACCCTCGAGGTCGCCAGGACCTCGATGAGCGTGCCGCACTCCCGGCAGGCGCGTAGACAACCGGCGCTCGGCCCGTCAGTACTCCTCGTAGGTCTCCGCTATCTCGTCCGTCCCACCGTGCAGCCGAACTGCCTCCAGGGACCAGCCAAGGTCTTCGAAAGTCCGGTAGGCATTTTGGAGGGCGGTATGCAGGCGCTCCGGGTCCGCTCGGATGTAGTCATCCCGGTCGATCCGCACCTGCAGGCCGTCATAGTGGATGGTGATGTACTGCGAGCCCGCACAGGTCTCACAGGCCGCGAGCACGCTCGGCGGTTCGGTGAGCGCGGACAGCGTGAAGGGCTTGCCCTCAATCTCAGAGCCGCAAACATCACAGGTCGAACTCTCTGCCATTGGACACCTCTGCAGACTGTGGGGACGAGGTAGCAGAGCCTACTCTGGCGGGCCGTCGTAGACCACGGCCAAAATGCCGCCGGGCGCGGAGACCAGGGGAACCGCCGCAGACCAACTCCTCTATGCACCCGGCAGCCAAGCAAGACTCGCCGGAAGCCAAGCCGTTCCCTCAACCCACCTCCGACAGTCTCTGCTAGGTTTTATCTCCTTCACCAGGAGAGCTTCATGCCCTGCTACGACTCCAGGACCATCCCCTCTGTCTTGCTTAGCTTGTTCCTATGCAGCGGAGGCCTCGGCTGCCTCGACGACGAGCCGGACGATGACGACACCAGCGAACCCGGCGACGACGACACCCAGGGCGACGACGACACCGGAGACGACGACACCGGAGACGATGACACCGGAGACGACGACACTGGAGACGACGACACTGGAGACGACGACACCGACGCTGGCGACCAGGACGGTGACGGTTCGCCCACAGGCGTCGACTGCGATGACCAGGACCCAAACAACTACCCGGGCAACCTCGAGGTCTGCGACGGCCAGGACAACAACTGCGACAGCAATAGCGACGAAGGAGTCATCACCGATGGCGCCGGCTGCCTGGATCCGGGCATGCCGAGCTTCCCCACAACCATCGGCGACCTGACCATCACGGTACGAACTGGCGATACTCCTGAATCGGGAACTGATGATGGCCCGGTCCGCTTCTGCCTCAGCAGTGACGACTGCTGGAATCTCAACAACGACAACTGG
Organism: uncultured Rickettsiales bacterium; assembly: GCA_964490445.1. Taxonomy (GTDB): domain Bacteria; phylum Myxococcota_A; class UBA796; order UBA9615; family UBA9615; genus UBA6601. The sequence goes on from CAZBDA010000075.1 coordinate 20,090, forward strand.
AACGACTTCGAGCGGGACACCGTCGATGTGTTCACCCTGGCGGGGGTCGGCGTGCCCCGCGCCGATGTCGACTGGGTGCAATTCCAGTTCTCCGAGAACGACGACTGGAAGATCGCCTGTATCGAGGTCGCCTTTGACGGTGAGCAGGTCTACTGCAACGAGATCAACCAGTGGATGGGCACCAACTCCACGTCCGATACTCTGTGGTCGGACACCAGCCTCACGAGTTCCTGCAGCAGCTGCTACGCCTCGGCCCTCAGCCATGGTCCCATGGTCGGCGCTGTCGAAAACGACCTGGCAAGGGTCTGGGTGCGCTCCACCTCGACGCGCCCCACCTCTCTGCGGGTCAGTACCACCCCGGCCGGATTGAGCGGTGCCGCTCCCGTCGCCTACGCCTACCCCGAGTCATCCTCCGACATGACCCACGTGTTCGAGGTTCAGGGCCTGAGTGCGCAGACCACGTATCACTACGCTGTGGACGTCGACGGCGCCCAGCAGAGTGGCGGCAGCTTCCGCACGGCACCCGCGCCCGCCAGCCCCACCCAGTTGCGTTTCGGGTTCGGGTCATGCAGCAAGTTCGATTCGCAGCCGATCTTTGACCAGATCGCCCTGGAAGATCCCGACGCCTTCTTCTTCGTCGGCGACAACCACTACGGCAACACCAACGAGCTCAGCGATCTGCGCCGCTACTACAAGTGGGGCCTCGAGATCGAGAACCGCGCCGACCTGCTGACCGACACGATCACCCTGGCCACCTGGGATGACCACGACTTCGTCGGCAACAACACCGATGGTACCGCCCCCGGCAAGGACAATGCCCTGCAGGCCTTTACCGAGTACTGGGCCAACCCGTCCTACGGCACCCAGGCCACCGACGGCGTGTTCAGTAGTTGGAGCTACGGCGACCTCGAGTTCTGGCTCCTCGATGACCGCTTCTGGCGTGCCATCGACAGCAACATCCTGGGCAACGCCCAGACCGCCTGGCTACAGGGTGAACTGCTCGCTTCCACGGCAACCTTCAAGTTCATAATCAACGGTAGCCAGTGGACCACTGAGGGAACTTCCGACAGCTGGGGCGCCTATCCCGAAGCGCAGGTGGCGCTGATGAACTGGATCGTCGACAACGACATAGAAGGGGTGGTGCTGATGTCGGGCGACGTGCACTTCAGCGAGATGCGCCTGCTGCCCGGTGGCCAACTCGGCTACTCGCTACCCGAACTGACCTCCTCGCCCCTGGCCAACAACCTCAGTAGTACCGAGGAGAGCAACGAACAAGTCGTGTACTTCGACTCCGCGCCGTCCTACATGATGGTCGAGGTCGACACCACCTTCGCAGATCCGACCATCACCGCCACGCTGTACGACGAAAGCGGCGGCTTTCTTAGTGATTGGCAGATCTTCCACTCCGAGCTGGTAGTGCCGACCACCTACCCGGTGGATCCGAAAGAAGACCCCGACTTCGACGGCGACGGCTACGCAGACCTGGCCGTCGGCATGCCCTACGAAGACATCGGCTTCGACAGCAACAGCGGCGCCGTCTTCGTGATTCCTGGCTCGTCCATCGGCGGCCGCAGCCTTGGCAGCGCAATGTGGCACTCGGACAACACGGGAGCTGTGCCGGCCGACGCGGTCGAGGCCCACGATCAGCTGGGCGCCGCCGTCGCCTACGGTGACTTCAACAACGACGGCTTCAGCGATCTCGCGGTAGGTATTCCCGGCGAGGACATTGGCAACGACGGCGAGACCGGCATGGTGACGGTCATCTACGGCGCCCCTGGCGGACTCGACCCTGCCAGCACCGAGAACTGGCACCAGGACACAGCCAATGTCGCCGGCACCGGCGAGGACGACGACACCTGCGGTGTTGCGCTGGCAGTGGGTGATTTTGATGGCAACGGCTTCGACGACCTGGTCATCGGCTGCCCCGGCGAAGCCATCGGCTCCGATGCCGAGGCTGGCTCCATCATCACGCTGCACGGCACCTCCACCGGACTGAGCGCCACCACGGCACCGGGGTCCCAGTTCTTTTCCCAGGACCACCTCGCAGGCACGACCCCTGAACCGGGCGACTACTGCGGTGCGGTCCTGGCCGCAGGCGACTACAACGGTGATGGTTTCGATGACATCGCGGTAGGCTGCCCCAACGAAGCGATCGGTTCGGTAAGCGGCGCTGGACTGGTGGGAGTCATCTACGGCTCTGCAGCCGGCCTGTACGACGACATCGCAGGCCCTCCCATCACCCATACGATTCACCAGGGTCAGAGCGGGATTGTGGGCAACGCCGAGAGCAACGACCACTTTGGCCAGGCACTCGCCGCCGGCGACTTCGACGGCGACGGCGTCGACGACCTCGCCATCGGCGTCCCTGACGAAGAGATCGCCAGCAACACCTTGAGCAGCGGCGGCGTCGTGATCATCGAAGGAGTCGCGGGCTCAGGCCTCGAGGAAGCCAGCAGCCCCCTGACCATGCTGACCATGAATGGCCTGAGCATGGCGGCCAACAACGACGGCTTCGGCAGCGCCCTGCGGGCGGCCGATCTTAATGGCGACGGCCTGGACGACCTGGTCGTCGGGGCGCCCGGCCGCAACAGCGCAAGGGGTGGCGTGATGCTCATCTGGGGCAGCGCCACTCCCAACATCGCCGAGACCGCCACGATGCAGTGGATCGAGCCCACGGCCATCCCCGGGTACAGCGTGGGATCCTCCAACCAGGACTTCGGCGGCGCCCTCTCTACAGGCGACTTCGACGCCGACGGCTGGACCGACCTGCTCATCGGCATTCCCGAACTGAACGTCAACGGGGTCACCGATGCCGGCGGTGTGCTCTTGCTGCGCGGCTCAGCGAACGGGCCTCAGACGGGCTCAGCGCAACTGTGGCACGGCGACCTGCACTCTCTCGCCGGTGCCGCAGAGAGCGGCGACCGGCTCGGCTTCGCGCTGCCGTAGTAGCGGGGCCCTGCACAGTCCAGCGCCGCGCCAGCAACCCCACCCAGCGTGGAGTGGGTCGGGCTTTACGCTAAGTTGACAAAATAGTCCACGTGATTTCAGAAACTTCCACCTATTTGTCACGAGTATGTCAGCAAAATACACCGCGACAGCACAGGGCGGACATAAGGTCACAACACCTGGACGCGAAGCTTCTTAGTAACGAACTGGGAGTTGATTCCCAGGAGGTTGCTAGGAGGCCACCCGATGTCTCGTTTCGCTCTCATCAGCATGCTGTCGACTGCCTTCTTGACGGGTTGCGTCGGTTTCCCGCACTTCGATGCACTCGACCCGCAAGACACCGGTGACGATGTCTTCGGTCTCGATGACCTCGCCTGGGACGAGAGTGACCGGCTGCTCGGGATGACCCCCGAGCAGGCCGCCGAGGTAAT
>CAZBDA010000075.1:23476-26073 GCA_964490445.1 uncultured Rickettsiales bacterium
GCGGGTGTGTGGGGGCCCTCGCCCCGCGCGGGCCCGGCGGGGGCCCGGGGGCGGGGCCCCCCCCCCGCGCCGGCCGCCGAGGTAATGAACGGTCACTGGGTCAACGATGAACTCGCAGACGAGCCGATCCTGGTCAGCAATGACGCGTTGTTGCTCAATGATCAGCCCTGCTTCGACAGCGCGAGCTTCGACGGGGAATCCCGACTCGTCGCCAGCTTCTCCTGCGATCCCCTGAGCCAGGGCCTCGCCGAAGGCAGGATCCTCATTACCGAGGGCACCGATGGCTTCCGCCGGCGAATCGTCGAACTCCACGTGATCGGCGATGACATCGTCGCCGAGACGGAAGCCGTCAACATGGACGAGATCTACCTGGTCGCGCAGTTCCGCCAGCAGGTGGTGATCGAGCCCCAGCCCCTGCCGATGGCACCGTCCGGTGCAAGGGACCTCGGGGTCGCCGCCAACTGGACCCTGTTCGACGAAGAGATCGACGGCGAGCAGCACCGCATCAAGTTGGGTGGCAATGCAACGCTGCGGGGGATCCTGGACTTCGACTTCGACATCCGGCTGTGCGCCGGCTTCATACCCTGCGCTGACTATCGCGCAGCGGCGGGCCTGGAGGTCGAGTTGGAAATGCGGCTGGTCCTCGAACTCGCCCGTGCCTTTGCTGCCGACGCCGACTATGACCTGCCCTTCACCATTCCAATCGCTAGCTTCCCCCTCGGCGGCCTTCCCGTAGTCGTCTCGATCGACATTGACCCCAAGCTCTTCTGGGAGGTGGAGACGGAGTCCAGCCTGACCACACAGATTGGTTTCCAGGCGGGTGTGCGCGCGGTCATCGGTGTGGGTGGCACGATCCCCGGCTTGCCGCACAACCTCAGTGGAGTGGACTTCACCGGTACCCTGCAAGACCCGAGCTTCGACCAGATCCTCTCGGCACGCGCCCGCGTGGGCTTCAAGTTCAGGATCGAAGCGAGCTTCAACGAGACCCTGCACCTGTACGGTTCGATCAACCCCTACCTGCAGGCGAAAGCGGATGCGGACTGCGACGAGATCGACGTGGTACTTCAGCATGGCGTCGGAACCGAGCTCGGCTTCAGCCTGGGCTGGGGTTCCCTGTCCATTGGCAAAGAGTGGCAACTGGGCGGTCTGGGTCCTTATGACATCTACGGCACCAGCATCCCGATGGAAGGACTGCTGGCCGGCGACAGCGACTGCGCAGGCGATGGCGATCCGGGAGCACCGACCCAGGATGAGTTCCTGCCCGACTCACCGAACCACCAGGTCAGCACCAGCGAGCAGTGGTTCCAGGACCACCTGGCTGCGATGGACTCGGCTCTGCAGCAATACGCCGATGACCTGGAAGACATTCAGGACGGCGAGGAGCCGCTGATCCGAGATGTGGCCTTCAGCACCTACGGCTACGGCTACTGGACCATCGACGAGGACGGAGTGGTGGAGGCCTTCGGCACGGCACAGCATCACTGCGACATGCCCGAAGAGCTCATCCATGCCCACGAACCGCAGGGCATCGTGCCGATGCCCCAGGGCAACGGCTACTGGATCTACACCGGTGCGGGTCGCGTGTTCTCGTGCTCCTACGGCGAGGTCGACAACGAGGACGACCTGATCGCCCTGGGTCAGCAGGGAGTCGTCGACATGGCGGCCCACCCCGGCGGTGGCTACTGGTTGCTCGAAGCCGACGGCGATGTTCACGCCTTTGGCGGCGCACCCCACCACGGCTCGGCACAACTCGAGGTGGGCAACGGTCGAGCAGTATCGCTGGTCCCCGTGTCCGACGGCAGTGGCTACCGGGTCCTGACCATGGACAGGGACCTCATCAACTTCGGCAGCGCATCACCGTTGAGCAGCTCAGACCGTGCGGTCATGCTCAGCCCTGATGTCGTGGTGATCAACGACATGGCGGCCCTGCCCGGCGGCGGCCTGGTGTTCGTCAATGGCGGCGGCCGGCTGTTCGGCCTGGACGGTGCTGACGATTCACTCTGGCAGGGCTGGACGGCTGTGGACAATCCCCTGGCCCTGGTGGTGACTCCTTCCGGTCTGGGTGGATTGGTCCTGCCCCGCAACGGCTCCTTGGCCGCCTGGGGAGATGCTCCGCAGTAGGGTCCGGTTCTGGCCGCACCTCGATCCGGTGCACTCCGGCCGGACAGGTGCCCGCCTCCCCAAGAGGGAGCGGGTCCTCCGCCGAAGCGAAGGACCCGCACCTTCTCTCTCGCTCCCCAGCGAGACTCTCCTGGTTCAAGTCTCTAGAAGCCGATCGGAACCGGCAGGACCACCATGTCGTTGAGCAAGCTGCCGGAATGCTCAAACAGCACCTCGGCCGTGCCGTCAGCATGGACCTGGCCAACCTGAGAGGCCGGGCCACCGTCCATGAGCACATACACGCTCTGCTCGCCGGCGGGCTCGATGGCACGCGCCATAAACGCATCCTCGAACATCTCGTCGAGCCGGCTCATGAACGTGACCTCGCCGTCTTGCGAGCGGTTGATGTTGCCACTACGACCGGTCACCCAGAGGCCGCCAGACTCATCCTGTCCGAGGACCTGGTCGGCGTTGTTGTTCGAACCGATGGCGCTGGT
>CAZBDA010000076.1:0-17974 GCA_964490445.1 uncultured Rickettsiales bacterium
GGCAGGGGTGTGCCTGGCCACTGGCGAGGAGGACTGCTATGTAGACGACTACTGCGAAGGAGAGGACTACAGCGAAGGAGACGACGACAGCGAAGGAGACGACGACAGCGCAGGAGACGACGACAGCGCAGCAGTCGACCCCTGCGACCCGCCTCCCGTTCCGCCCTTTCCCGTCGAGCCTATCGAGCAGCTGGCGCCCTACCTGTCGTACTTCCCGGGCCTGGCCGGAGGCTATCGCTTCCCCATCCCCGAAGAACTCCTGACGGTGCACGACTCGAACTTCCAGAACCTCGACCTGCTGGTACTGCACGACGAGAACCTCAACCCGGTTGGCTTCGCGAGGCAGATCTTCACCGACGTCTTCTGTACCTCGGGCGTCTGTGACGCGATCCGCATCGTGCTGGTCTATGACGCGCAGTACCGATGTATCGACGTGTTCAACGCCAGCGCTGACTACCACCTGAAGAAATTCGACGAGCAACGACCTCAAGGACAGCGCTACGTCGACTTCGAAGAGCACGACATGGTCCAGCTGCGAGCGACCATACTCGAGCCCCCCCAGATCATCCTCGATGCTGTCGACGGCGACAGCCTCGTCTTGGGCAGCCACGCTACCGCACCGACTCGGGCCGAGTACGTCGACCACGTGGTGCCTGGAGCCGCCTTCACCTGCTGGACCGTCATCAACTACGCCGCGGCCACCCGAGCCATCATCGAGGACCAGGCCGAAGCCTTCGACCTGGGCTGCGAGCCATGAGCACACAGATATCCCGCCGCGCCGTGTTGGGCAGCCTGGGCGCTGTTTGCGCCGGCGCACTGCTCGTGCCCGACCTGAGCTCGGTGTTCGGCTTGGGAAGCAAGCACGCCTCCGCCGGAGTGGCAGCCATCGCCCGGCAGGTCCCGGTCCTGGGCACCCGAGTCACGCTGGTGGTGCGGCATCCCGATCAAAGGCTTGCCCAGTACGCCATCCGCCAGGCCGTGCGGGCGCTGTTCGAAGTACACGGCACCATGACCCGGCACGAACCGAGCCAGCTCACCTCCCTCAACCGGTTCGGTGCCAGCGAAACACAGATCGTAGCTGCGCCTGTGCTGGCGGTACTGGAGCGAAGCCGAGAGCTACACGGCGCCACCGGTGGCCTGTTCGACGCAACGATGGGGCGCCTGACTCGCGAGCTGCAGCAATTTGCAGAAAGAAAGCAGCGCCTTCCCGGAGACCGGGAACTTTCCCACCTGCTCAAAGGCACCGGCTGGCAGCAGGTCCACGCCGACCCGGTCAGCCGCAGGGTCTCGTTTGCGCATCCCAACACGGAATTGGACTTCGATGGCATAGCCAAGGGCTACGCCGTCGACAGGGCGGTCCTGGCCCTGCGGCAACAGGGGATGCAGCACTTCCTGGTGAACGCGGGCGGCGACCTGTACGCCGCGGGCCAGCCAGCACCGGACCAGGAGGGCTGGCCGATTCACGTCGAGGCTCCCGGCGGCGGCAGGCCCGCCCACACCCTCGTCATCTCGAACCGTGCGGTCGCAACGTCGGGCAACTCCTTCCGGCCGAAGTTGCCGAGCGGACAGGTGATCCGACACCTCCTCAATCCACGCCTGGCGAGTCCATCTGGAGAGTTCGCCAGCGCCACGGTCGTCGCCGAGAACGCCATGGATGCCGACGCCTGGTCCACTGCCGCGTTTATCGGCAAGCCCGCCGAAGTGGAAGGGCTCGCCCGCCGACACGGCAACCTCGATGCGCTGCTGGTCGATCCGGGCGGTCGAGTGGTCCACCTGTCGACCTGAACTGCGCGCCCCACCCGGAGAGCAGATGAGCGAACACGACAGCCCCCGAATCGAGAAACTGCACGATGTCCGTGCGTCCATCGACGATGCGCTGGTGCTGCTGTCGCTGCACGAGGTCGGCGCATACGGCGCGCTGGTGGCAGGCCCAGCCACCGCAGACGAAGTCGCACAGAAACTGGGCCTGGTCGGCCGCCGGCTGAAGCCATTCCTCGAACTCGCGGCGCACCTGGGAATGATCCAGCACCAGGGTGGCCGATTCTGGCTGTACGAGGGCGACGAGAAGTTCTTCGACCCTGCCCTTCCCTACGGCGTGGGGCTGCCGGCCACGACCCTGCAGCAGTTCTTCGAAAGCAAGGGCAGAGCCCCGGACATCCTGCGTGGCGGAGCGCCCGTCGAGGTAGCCGCATCCGGCGGCAAGAGCAGCGTCGAGAAGAAGGCCGAGTTCCTGCGCTACATGGATGCGGTGACAAAGGAGCCCGCCCGGGAACTGGCCGCTCTGATCCCGAGCCACGACGTGCACCAGGTGATCGATCTCGGCTGTGGTCCGGGAACCTACGCCTACGCGACCCTCGAGCGCTTCCCCCAGGCCCGGGCGCTGCTGGTCGATCGGCCGGAAGCGGGGCCCGAGATCGGCAAGATCGCCGCAGAACGCGGCCTGGGCGAACGGGTGGACTTCCAGGCCATCGATCTCAGCGTAGAACAGATCCCGGGCGGCCAGGACGTCGCCATTCTCAGCAACGTCGTGCATTGCTTTGCTGCCGAGACCAATGCGGAGCTGGTCGCTCGGATCGCCACTGCCCTGGCGCCGGGCGGCTGCCTGTTGATCAAGGACTGCGCTGTCGATGCCGACCGCTCCGGCCCCGGCGAGGTACTACGCTTCGGCATCAGCATGGTGATGTTCAGCGAAGAAGGAGGGATCTACAGCTCCGAGGAAGCCATCCAGTGGTGCCGCTCGGCGGGCCTGCAGGACATCCGCACTCACTGCATCGCTGCAGACGATAACTACGCGGTCATCGCGCGCCGGTGAAGCACTTGCCGCCGGAGTGCTGGAAGAGCGGCAGGCAACCAGGGGCCTGCCAGACGCGTTCACGCCAGTGTGTTTAACTCTGCTGAGAGGGCAGCAGCACATCGACCCCACGATGCCGACCTCTGAGACCACAGATGACTGACGAGCGGGAGCCAAAAGCAGCGCAGGCCATGTCGGACACGGTCACCGTGCTCCTCGACGAGTCGCCGTCTCAGTTGATCTCGTGGATTCTGAAGGCCGACGGCAACGAAGAGGAACTCGCGACCGCAGAGGTCATCCTCTCTTCTCAACTCAACCGCTACCAGGAAGTCGGGATGTTGGGGCGTGGCGGCATAGGCAAGGTACTGCTGGTCCATGACCGCGACCTCAAGCGCGAGGTTGCGATGAAGATGCTGTTGTCCAGGCGTGGCGATTCCGTGCACGAGGAGGCGCTGCTGCGCTTCATCGAGGAGGCCCAGGCTACGGGCCAGCTCGAGCACCCCAACATCGTTCCGGTCCACGACATCGGCATCAACCGTGAGGGCCAGCTCTACTTCACAATGAAGCGCATCCGCGGCCAGAGCCTCAAGCAGGTCATCCGAGCCAGGGAACTCGACCAGGCCCTGCCCAATGGCACCGGAAGCTACCGCGAGGAATACAGCCCGCGCCGCCTGGTCGAGACCCTGATCGACATCTGTCAGGGGGTCGCCTTCGCCCACAGTCGCGGCGTGATCCACCGCGATCTGAAGCCAGCCAACATCATGCTGGGCGACTTCGGCGAGGTGTTGGTCGTGGACTGGGGACTCGCCCGGGTCAAGGGAAGCCGCGTCGAGGACGGAGAGGCCGACGAGCAACAGGTAGTCACCAGTCGAGCGGAAGAGGACAACGAGCTGTCCCTGGCAGGCCAGGTCCGGGGCACGCCGAACTACATGGCGCGCGAGCAGGCCACGGGAGACATCGACGCGGTCGATGAGCGTACCGACGTCTACGCCCTCGGCGCACTGCTATTCGCCATCCTCTGCGGGGCCTCGCCTTACAAGGGTGTCGGCTCGGACATGACGCTGGTAGCCATCATCCGCGGTGTGCCGCCAGTGATGGGGCGGGGTGCGCATGGCTTTCAGCCGATCCCACGGGAACTCAAGGCGATCTGCAAGAAAGCAATGACCTCCGATCCCGCCGACCGCTACCCATCGGCAGATGCCATGCGCGCCGACCTCGAGGCATACCTGGACCTGAAGCCTGTCTCGGCGTTACGGCTGAGCCCGCCGCGGCGAGTCATGAAGTGGGCACTGCGCAACCGCTCCCAGGTACTCACCTCGATGGTCACGGCAGCGCTGCTGTTCGGGCTCGTCGCAGGCTCCCTGGTCGCCTATCGTGCGCTGTCGCTCGACAAGACACTGGAGGACGCCGACTACCAGTTCAACAACTCCCGCCGCAGCTACCAGGCGGCACGCAGCGGAGAAGGCAACGACGTCGCAGACGACGACCCCTACCGCGATCAGATCCTGGCGATGAGGCAGGGCAACTCCGCCCGGCTCTACCGGGAACAACTCGGGGAAAGCACCCGGATGCTCCAGTCGGTACTCGACATGCAGCCGAGACACGGGGGAGCGAAGGCGCGCCTGGCCGCGATCTACATGGAACGCTGGCGGCTGGCGATGAACGAGCACAACATCGACCTGATGGATCAACTCCACGAACTGGTGGAGCGCTACGCCCCTTCTCCCAACCCCTACAGGGAGGAACTCGAAGGCTTGAGCCGCCTGGAGCTGACCATCGCGCCCAAGGATGCGAAGGCATTTCTGTACCGCTTCGAGCGGCTACGAGCTCGGACTGTCGATGGACGAGCGATGGCACCGCGCCTCGTGCCAGTCCCCCTCGACCCTGCCGCACCGACAACAACCAACGAGCACTTCCTGGTCACCGAGCGTCGACGCATCCAGGCAGGGGAACCCGTGCCGGGCGAGCGGCCGTCGGTCTACAACCTGCCAACGCGAGACGACATCAAGCTCGCCGCCGGTAGGACAAGCATCGAGAACGTGCCGCCGGGCAGCTACCTGCTGCTAATCCAGGCGCCAGGTCGTGCCGAAGTGAGGGTGCCGCTGTCGGTACCCCGGCAGGAGACGATCGCCCGCCAGTTCGAGCCGCCGCCAGCTGCAACCGTGCCCGAAGGCTTCGTCGCAATCCTCGGCGGCCCGGTCATCCTCGGTGGCGAGACCGCGGGCGCCGCAGCACGTCAAAGCCACGTCCAGGAACCCTTCGTAGTGGCCCGGCTGGAAGTGACCATGGCCGAATACTCCGAGTTCCTGCAGCAGCTGGTGGCGAGCGGCCGGCGGGCTGAAGCCCGTGCCCGCCTGCCGCGAGACTTCGGCCGGATCCTCGCCAATCTGAACCCAGCGGGAGCTCTACGCCCCATGGATCCCGACCAGGACCTGCAGAGCTTCCTTCGCTCGCCGGTGCGAGGGGTCAGCCTGGTCGACGCCCAGGCCTATATCAGCTGGCGCTCGAAACAAGACGGAAGGACCTACAAGCTGCCCGAAGACCAGGCCTGGGAGGCCGCCTGTCGGGGCGCCGACGGCCGCACCTACTCCTGGGGCCAAGTGCCCGGCGACGGCTTCGCCATCGTGACCCAGGGCTATGGAGACATGGGCAACGACATGAAATGGGACTGGAACGAGGCGTTCGACGAGTCCCCGTGGGGAGTCCACAACATGGCCGGGGCCGTCGCCGAGTGGACCAACAGCCTGTTCAGTCCCGGGGCCGCCGACAGCGACCCCGTGCAGGGGCAGTACAGCATCCGTGGCAACGCCTGGGCGCTACCGCCCGTGGGCCTCGATTGTGCCTTCCGCACGTCGGGACAGCCTGACTACTTCCACCCGACCATCGGCTTCCGGCTGGCTCTCGACGAGCCCAGGTAATCCGGCCGCAAGAGGGCGCATTCTGCGGGGCCCCTCGCGGAACTCACTCCAAGAGCAGGTGGCGAAGAATTCTCGCCATCGACAGCAGTTCCAGGGCTTCCGTCTAGCGCAGGTCCCGACCCGATCTATCGAGCCGAGAAGGGGTCTCGACGAGGCCCAGCGCAAAGAAACTTTGTGCAAGAACCCACTACGATGCCGACAAACTTGCTACACAGCACCCCAAGGACCGCGACGAGCAGTACAAGACCTCTCGGTCAGGCTCGCTGAATGGTCGAAAGGAGTAGCGTGATGGCTGGCAATCCCTGGGAAAAGCGACAGCGAGAGAAAGCCCGCAGAGAGCGCAAGGAGGCCAAGCGAGCACGCCGCGACGAGAAGCGCGAGGCGCAAAGTGGCCCGAAAGAGGACGAGCCGGACAGCGAGGAGCTCATGCGACAGTTCGCAGCCCTCAATCGAGAACACACCGCCGGTGAGATCGACGAGGCCACGTTCAAGGAGCGGCGCAACGAGATCTGGGTGGCGATGGGACTACCCGTCGACTGAGTCCCCGGCCGGCAAGGCGAGCAATCCGCCCCCAGCCTGATCGCTGGGCACAAAACAGCGGAAACACCCGTAAAAAGAGCTGCAGTGCGGCTTTTACCTGTCCTGATCGACCGCTTCAAATGTTGCGGCGATATGGCCTAGTTGCGAAATGTCAGGGAAAGGTCAACGGGGCGCTTGAACCCTGTCGAGAGGACTCTAGGGTGTACCGCGATTGAACGACCCCATCGACCCGCGAAGGAACACCCCAATGCGCCCCCTAGCACGTACTTCCTGGTTCCGAATTGCCACCATCACGATCCTGTCTTCACTGGGGCTCCTGGCCGCAGGCTGCAAAGCCGACGACGGGGTCAGCAGCACTGAGGCAGAGGGCTCGACCGCGTTCTCCGCACCGCAGCAGCAGCCCGGCGATTCCAGCGGCGAGGCGACCGAGGTTGCCAATCCCATTGATTGGAGCGACCTCGAGGAGGCGCAGCCAACCGAACGGGCGCGCATCATCGAGGACCACCCCTGCTACCAGAGTGTCAGCGAGACCTACGAGGACTCCAGCGAAGAACTGGTCTTCACCTTCAGTTGCGATCCGTCCATGGTCGACCTGCAGGTGGGCGACATCGTCGCTGGCCGGGCCAACGGCGGCTACCTGCGCGAGATCACCAACCTCGAGGTCTCGGCCAACACCGTGACCGCCCAGACCGCGTTCGCAACCATGGGTCAGTTGTTCGACACCGGCGGGTTTTACGAAGTGATCGAGTTCGACTCCCAGGCGCGGGCGACCACGGACTTCTCTGGCGCCTCGCTGTACAGCGGCAGCCACGGTGGCGCCGCCGTCGACATCTCACTCCCGGACGGCGTGGTCAAGATCAACCCGGAGCTCACCCTGGGCGCCGAGTTCGGCTGGCTGTGCGTTCGTCGCGCGGAAGCGGTCCTCGACCTGCGCATGGATGTCGACCTCGAGCTGCTCGCCGAGATCTCCGACAGCATCAGCTTCGGCAAGGAGAAGACTCTGGGAACCTACAGCTACCCCTTTGTGATCCCCGCCGGCTTCGTCACCATCCCCGCCGTGCTGGAGGTCTAGGTCAACGCCGGCTTCAAGACCGAAGCTGAGGCCCGCGCCACGGCGCGAGTGGGCGTGGAAGCCACCGCCAAGGCACGAGTCGGAGGCGCCTACGAAGACGGCGACTGGACCTACACCCAGAGCAAGAGCTTCGAGGCCAGGCGAACCGGCCCGGACTTCGATCTGCAGGGCGACTGGGATGGCAAGGTCTGGGTCGGAGCCAAGGCGCGGGTGCTCCTGTTCCGGGCGGCTGGCCCCACGTTCACGGTCAATCCCTTCCTGAGGGGCGAAGCCCACGCCGAGTGCTACGACCTGGACTGGGGCTTCCACACCGGCATCGACCTCGGAGTCGGACTCGACCTCGACCTGTACTGCTACGAGGTCAGCAAGGACTTCGGGCCGTGGACCCTGGAGCGGGGCATCGGCAGCGGCACCATCACCCTGGACACGCCCCTGGGAACCGACTGCGACGAAGACCCCGAAGAGCTCCCGGATCCCCCGGCCGGCGGTGACGACGACGACGGCGGTGACGACGACGACGCCGCGGCCGCCGCGCCGGCGCCCGCCGCCTGCTACTCCGCGGGCAGCATCTCGTGCGGCCAGACCATCAGCGGCAACACCTCGACCTCGCTGGCCGCCGGCACCCAGATCACCGCCTACCCCATCAACATAGGCAACTACAGCGGCCCCGAGCTCGCCTACACCTGGCAGGCCAGCACGAGCAACGAAGTGGAGTTCCACTTCCTGGGTGCGCGTCCCACCGAGGTGAACCACGACATCATGATCCTCGACGGCTCGTCGGGGTCATGCCTGAGCAGCAACGCCGTCGATTGGGGCTACAACTCCGTGCAGTTCGAGCCGAACGCCGGGACGACCTACTTCATCGTCGTCGACGGCTACTACGGCGACGCCGGCGCCTTCGAGTTGCAGCTGGACTGCGACCCGTAGCCGCTCGCACAGGCGGCTACCAGAGCACAGCGGCGAGCCCTACGCGCTGAGCGCGCTCGCAGCCACAGCCTGCTCGGTGGGATCCACCCGCCGCAGCATTGCTTTATGATCCGAGGACCAGTCGCTCAACCTCGGAGCCCGACGATGAAAAAGCTCGTTCTTGTCATCCCAATCGCCTTTCTGTTCGCCTGCACAAGCCCCGAGAGCCTCGGCAAGGAAGCGGGTCAGCTCGGCTGCGAAGCGTTCTCCCTGGCCGCCAGGGCGCTCAATGGCGACAGCACTGCCGAAGCCGACGCCGAGAAACTGCAGAACAAGGCAGAGGGCCTCGAGAGGAAGATCGATGCCCTCAGCGGCGACGACAAGGCCAAGGCCAGAGCCGCCATGCAACAAGAAGCTGCCAAGTGCCTGGGCTTTGGCGAGTAGTCCCCTTTGCCTGAGTGTAGAATCCACACCCTCCCTGCCCCCTCAATCGGAGCCGCAATGCAGCTAGCCCGTCCCCTGTTCATCTTCGCTCTTGTCAGCCTGTTTCTCGCCAGTCTCGGTTGTGATGGAGGCATGCAGGACCTCCTCAAATCAAAGGACGGGCCCGACCCGAGTGCCCCGCCGACCATTCCGGTGGTCAGAGACAGCAACACGCTGGTAGACCCGGCCTACCGCTCCGACCCGCGGGACTTCACGCAGGCGTCCTTCAACTACGTGCAGAGGCTGAGAGACCTGCGAGCCAGCTCGACGCTGCCGCCGCAGGGAAAGAACAGCTACCAGATCAGCAGGGTGTCGGATGCCAACCCGTTTACCGCCTGGACCGAAGGCGACACTGAGTACGGCGTCGGCGAATCCATCACCTTTACCTGGAAAGAGTTCATGGACGGCTCCTGCACCAAGCTGGTGATGATGAACGGCTACCAGAAGGGGCAGTCGCACATGGAGAACAACTCCCGCATCAGGACCATGGACGTCTACGCCGACGACAACCTGGTGGCCAAGCTCGAGATCCAGGACCGCCTGGGCGCGCAGTACTTCTCGAACCAGGAGCTCGGCTTGCGGGACAACCAGAACATCAAGCTCGTGATCACAGGCGTCTACAAGGGCATCAAGTGGAAGGACACCTGCCTCAGCGAGCTCGGAGCCCTCTGCCTGCCTTGACCTTCAGGGCAAGGCGACAGCGACTGCCAGCGGGTCAAGAACTGCTCAGAGCATCCCCGCGGACTTGAGCAACTGGTAGCAGATCCAGGCGATTCCGGCCGAGATGGCCGGCGTTCCGATCCAGCCAAACAGGATCTTCGCCAGGGTCTTCATCTGGATGGTGCGGACTCCCTTGACCAGGCCAATGCCCAACACAGCGCCAACGATGGCCTGGCTGGTGGAGACCGGCACACCGATGATGGCGTAGATGTGGACCGTGATGGCCTCGGCGAGGATGGCTACCAGAGCCGTAAAGGCGTCGAGTTGAACGAGGTCCCGGCCGACCGTCATCATCACCTTGCGGCTGTAGGTCACCACGCCGAGAGCGATGGCGCCCGAGCCCACGGCGCAAGCCTGGGGAACCGTGAGCATGCCCTCGCCGACAAAGGGGCCGGTGACGTTGGCCACGTTGTTGGCGCCGAGAGCGTAGGCCCCGTACGAACCACCAACGATCAGGCCCCAGCGCAGGTAGCGGTCGTAGGTGAACACCGTCAGGTTGGCCCGGTTCACGAGCTTGCCGAGGACAAAGTACAGCACCACCGTGATGCCGGCGGCTCCGATGGGGGTTCCCACCCAGCAGAGCACGACCTTGGTAAGGGAGCTGGTGTCCAGCGTCGACTGCATCAAGCCGACCAGGACCATGGAGCCGACCACCGCCTGAGAGGTGGATACAGGCAGGGCCAGGAAGCTCATGAGGGTGACAGTGATGGCTGCCGACAGGCCGACAACAAAGGCGAGGTTCGGGCTGCTCTTGCCCTCGAGCAGCTGCGAGTAGGTCTCCATGCCCGCGCCGCCCTCGAGCATGGCGCCCAGGATCACGAAGAACGAGCACAGCACCGCCGCGGTCCAGAAGCGCACCATGCGCGAGGCCACCGCCGTGCCGAACACATTCGAGGCATCGTTCGAGCCCAGCGACCAGCCCAGGAACACACCCGAGAGCACCTGCCACATGGATCAGCCGCCCGGTGCGAGTTGGGTCGCCCTTGAGATAGCCACGCTCAGACTTGCCGCTTGATGGCCATGATCGCCACCCGGTCGGCCAGGCTTTCGGCGCGATCCGAGATCGTGCCGATCAGCAGCACGGCCTCTTTGAGCGCGAGCTTCTCCCCCATGGCGATGTCGCGACTGTAGATCGCCCGAATCAGGTCCCGCTCCAGCCGGTCGGACTCGCTTTCCTTGTGCTCCACCTCCTTGGTGACGTGCAAGGTCGCCTTGGGGTTGGTCATCACGGTGTCGACCGTGCGTCGGGCCAGCTGGTAGGCCTCGACATTGACCCGCAGCAGGTCCTTGTACGCGGAGTGCAGATCAGGCGGCAGAACCATGCTCTGGCAACTGAACAGGAAGGCCACGGTCTCGGCAATATTGGGCAGCTTGTCGAAGGCCTCGAGCAGCCCGAGCAGGTCGCCCCGGGACTCGGGCAGCAGCGCCTTTCCGTACAGCAGGTACTCGATCTCCCGGCGCAGGTCGTCGCAGGACGCCTCGATGAGGTGAACCTCGGCTACTGCCTCGTCGAAGGCCTGCAAAGGGCCCTGGTCAAAATAAATTTCGAAGGCCTGCTCGAACTTGCGATAACAGCCGTCGCACTGGTCGAAGTAGTCCGACAGCATCTTCTCTACACGTTGCGTCTTGCCCCAGAACACGGGCCCTCCCAGTTCAAATGACCGGCGCCGTATCCCCCGCAACCGGTTTCTTTGCAAATCGAGCGGGTCAGATTCTACACGAGTCACCAAGATGTCAGGCTCGGGTGTCTGAGCGCGGTGCGAGCCGGTAGACTTCCGGTAAGGAGGCTCCATGACCGCATCAAGCACTACCGCAGCCGTCTTCGGCTTGGCACTGTTGACTGGGCTGCCATTCTGTACGAAGGAGACGGAAGTCGAAGTCCAGGTCGAGGTCGAAGGCGACGCACCAGGCGAGTGTGCCGATGGCGCCGACAACGACCTGGACAGGATCATCGACTGCGAAGACCCCGGCTGCACCTCTGATCCGATCTGCATGAATCCCCCCTACGTTGCGCTCGGCCACTGTGCCTCGGGCGAGGCCACCTACTTCAACTGCACCGTAGAGAACGGCAAGTCCCTGAGCCTGTGCGGTGCCCCCGATCTCGAGGGCGCCGGCGGCTGGCTGCAGTATCGCTACGGCAAGCTCAACAGCATCGAGCGGGGATGGCCCGAGGAGCGAGCAGGCAGCCTGCCGAAGTTCCGCTACAGCGTGCTTCATGGCGGCGCCTGGTTCGGCCCGCAGTGCGGCGGCGAGTCGGTCTACCACGACAGCGGACCGCACCGCTTCGCGGTCTATACCAACAGTTGCGTTTCCACGGAATACGACTCGGCGGGTGTCATCGTGTTCAAGAAGGGCAAGATGCGCCCCAAGCCACCCACCTGCCTCCAGGGAAGCGTGCACGACGAGCTCGGCGCCCTCGAAGGGGTCCTTAAGGCCGGTGGAGACCTGTCCTTCTAGGGGTGCAGGCCGCGCCCCCCGTGACGAGAATCTCTTCCGGCCGCCACCGCCTCGCCGCAGCGCTGTTGCTGGGCTCCTTGCTGGCCTTTGTCGGCGCCTTGGTCCTGCCCTTTCTGCATGCACGCTTCCAGATGGAGTTCCCTGGCTGGGTCCCGGACATCCTCGGCCTGCACGATCGACTGAGAGGTTGGCTCATCTCGAAGGCAGGCCTGCCCGAGGGCGATCGCTACCTGCTCGAGATGATCCAGAGCATGTTTGGCAGCGGAGAGTGGCTTGTCGGCACCCTGGTTGGCGCGTTCTCCGTGGTCTTTCCGGCAGTCAAGATCGCCCTGTGCTCGCTGCTGCTTCGCGCCGCCTCGCCATCGAACGAGGCTGGACGAGAGCGCCTGACCCGAGCCCTGCACATTCTCGGGCCCTGGTCCATGGCCGACGTATTCGTCGTCGCAGTGATGGTCACCGTCTACAAGTCCGATGCGCTGCAGTTTCAACTCAGCGCCGGGCCCGGGCTGGTCTGCTACGCGCTCTCGGCGGGCCTCTCCTACCTGGCCCTGACCATCCTGCAACGCCCCTGGAAGGGGCCCAGCTAGCCCTCTTCCGGCGGCGGCATCGGCTCGCTTGCGGGCACGGGTACGGTTGAGGGCAGGGGCTCAGCCTTGGACTTGTCCGGCATCTTCCACAGGCCGCCGACACTGACCTGCTTCCATCCCCACAGGCCCCACTGGAACAGGTGGACGGCCAGCCACAGGGCCCACAACAGCATCACTACCCGCCAGACCCACAGTGGCAGCCACAGCACCCATGGCTGGGCAAAGGCACCGTCGGTACGCTGCTCGAACCACTGCAGAATTCCGCCCGAGCTACCCGCGCCGGCAACCTGCATGTCCGGCTGCATGAGCAGGCCGCTGTGCACCGCCCAGTAGACCATCGCCAGGGCGATGGGAGTCAGGCCCAGCAACGCCAACTGGAAGAGGTTGTGGGTCATCCACGGGTACTCGCCTGAGCGTCCCCGCATTCCCAACGCGACCAGCCAGACCACCACCACGATCGGCGCCGCAATGGGCACCTGGGTCATTCCCAGGCCAAGGATGAACCAGTGTCGACCTTTGAGTACTGTCGGCGCATAACGTCCCAGCAGCCAGGCGAGCAGCACCAGCACCAACACGTACTGCCACAACATCACCACCCCGCCCCAGCTCGGGCCCTGCGCCCACAGCAGCCACTTGTTGTCGGGCAGCTCCATCCGCACGAGCACGTTGGCGGCGCCACTGCTCAGAGCCACCGCAGGAGTCTGCGCACACAGCCCCTGCTGCTGATCCTGTCGCCACGAGACGCGTACCTGGTGCTCGCCGGGCTCGAGGATGTAGGCGACTTCGCCTTCCTTGGCATCGAACGGTGTTTGCTGGCCATCTATGTGGAAGCTCTGCACCTCGGCACCTGCAGGGATCTTGATGCTCTGCTCGCCTCCCTGGCTGGACCGGATCCCAAAGGCGACATCAGCCGCCAGTACCCGTCGACCCGGCTTGATGGTGAGGGTCGCTTCGTCCACCGTGGTCGTCGCTCCCTTGGCCGGAGGCGGCTTGACGAAGGTCAACCGCACCGATTCGCCGGCCCAGGGCAGCCAGCTGGGACTCGCACGGCCCGCGGACATGTGACGGGTCGGCACCAGGCCTTCCGCAGTGCAGCTCCAGATGGGCGAACAGTCCAGCGCCCAGCGTTCCAACCAGGGGCGGTCGAGGGGAGCGGTCAACACCAGGGTGTCGACCTCCTCGAGGGTCGATTCCCAACTGCGACTGCTCTCGCCGGGCTCGAGGGTCACCTGGGCCTCGCCGGCGTCGACGACAATCCCCGAACTGGTCACCGATTCGCCTTCCAGCAGCGGCACCCTGGCATGCACGGCGCGGGTCGCAGGACTCAAGCGGCGCAGCGTGTTGTGCACCAGCCACGGAACGCCGATGTCCAGCTCCCGGTGTAGCTCCAGCCAGGCCGGAAGATCAGCGGAACCCGGCGCATCCTGCTTGGAGTCCGGGTCGACCGACTCCAGGCCCTCGGCCTGGCGCAGCGTGACCGAGCGCGGCGGCGGAGCGTCGGCACGGTAGCCGTCGATCGACCAGTTCTGGCCGCTCCAACTCAGGCGGCGCGGCACCAGCGGGAACTGCAGGCTCACTTCGTCACGAGCCGAACCTTCGAGGACCACGCGGTGATGACCAGCCTCGACACGCAGCGCGAAGAACCCGTCGGCCCGCCGACGCAGCGCGCTGACCTGCTTGCCGTCGACGCTGACTTCAGACGGCACCCAGGCAGTACCCGGACCCGGCAGCAGCCAGGCGGAAGGGGCCAGGACGTGCAACTCCGCCTCGACCCGCAGCCCGCGCGGCCCGGCGTCCAGGTGAATGGCGGCAACCTCGACACACTGCTTGCCGCAGTCCGGCAGCTGCAGGAGATGCGTCTTCAACTCATCGAGAGTCTCTTGTTGCGGGGTGCTCTGAGCCTGCGCACTGGCCGGCATCAGCAGCGCTGTCGCCGACAACAGCAGCGCACCCAGCAACAGGGCCGCTGCGACGCCGGGCTGGGCAGGGCCCGGTGGCTCGGCTTTGCTGGCGGGTGGGTCGCGCCGGGGAGCGCCGAGACAAACCAGCAGCAGGATCATGCCGAGTACCCGCAGCAACGAGGCCAGCCCCGCGGCCCAGGGGGGCAGCAGGAAGAGACGGAACTCGTGGCCCGAGGCCACCGGGCCGCTCCACTCCAGGTGGTGACGGTTCCAGGACCACTTCGGCACTCCGAGGCCGGTCTGAACCAGGGCCAGCATGTCGACCTGGCCGGCCCGGCTGCGGCGCTTCTTGAAGGTACTGCTCTTGCTCTTTGCTCCGCCCACCTGCACTCGCTGGCTACCTGCAGATCGCAAGGACAGCCGCGCAGTCTCGGCCACCTGTTTTTCCATTTCGATTGAATCGAGCGAGGCGCTGGCCTGCGGCAACTCGAGGCCACCCACAGAACCCATCATCTCGGCCTCTTCCGGCGCTGGACTGGTCGCGCCCAGGCTGAAGGGCGTGCTGCTCTGCTGGTAGCCGTAGTCCGACATCGGACCCATGCCATGGTGCTCCAACTGCGGGAACAGGCCGGTACTGATCTGAGCCCACGCGAAGATCGCTACCTGGATGGACAGCACGACGATGACCGCGAGCCGGGCCAGGCGGAGCAACTTCTCGAGCCAGGGCCGCAACGAGACCGTCAACAGGGCAGACAGGCCGAGCAGGGCCAGCCAACCGAGCCGCGGCGCCTCGGGCTCGTGCCAACTAATCCCCAGCAACAGCAGGCCCAGGATCCCCCAGCGAATGTCGAGGGTCTTGAACAGGGCGAGGCAGATCAAGAGCAGGAAGAACAGGTCCAGCAGGGACCAAAGCTCAATCCAGGTCGACGAGGCGCCGTCGACGCCCGACGTAGCCAGCAGCTTCCAACCGGGCGGCAGGTTCAAGGTTGCGCTCAGGCTCGTGGCGTCGCGGTCCCAGCCCACCGCCGGGAGCGCACCGCCGCCTGCATAGGACGACTCGGCGGTCATGTTGATGCGGCCGCTACGGATCTCCACGCCCTGGGGCGCTCCCGACTCGGACTGGGTGATGACACGACCCAGACCTGCCAGCTTGACGTGACCGAGCTCGCCGGGAGCGAGCAGGTGCAGGCGACCGCCGCGGTGGAACTCGCCGGCCACCGAGTCCCGGACGACCAGGCCTCCGTCGCGACCCTCGAGCCAGAGTGTCCGATCCACCTGCAGGGAATCCGGCGGCGGTTCCGCCTCGCCGCGGCGCAGCTCGGAGATCTCGAGGCTCTCGCCTCGGCCCACCCGGAACGCGGGCAGCCCTCGCCAGTCGGGGTCCAGGGATGTGCGCTGCGGATCGACACCGGGCACACCGCCCAGCTGCACCGCACGGACCGCGGTGGCCGCGGAGAACACCCAGACCTCCTCCTCGGGCCAGGGCGCCTCGGTCGCTCCGGGGCTGATCGCCGTAACTGGCCCCGTAGAACGCGAGCGCAGGGTCACCTGCCAGGTTCCCGGCCGCAGCTGCACGCGCAGCCGGCCGTCGTCGTCGAGGCGCGCCGGCAGGTTGCTGGTCACCTCGACCGGCTCGAAGCCCACAGTCAGAGGCAGACCCAGGTCCTCTTCGCGCGCCTGGCCCGAGACGCGCAGCTTCAGGCGGGCCGTCATCTGCACCGGCACGCCGTCATCGATACGGCGGTGTACCTCGATGGCGAGCACATCTTCCTGCTGCTCGCTACCCTCGGCGGCCCGGTCGGTCTCGAGACTCAGGCTGCCGTCGGACTCCCGCACGGGGTAGACGATGTGGCGGCCCTCGACCTGCAGATCGATGAGGCCGATGGCAGAAGCCACCGGAAGCTGAGCGGGAATTCGCGTCCACTGAAAGGTGCCGGTGATCCGGTGGCTGCCTTGGGCGAGGTGCACGGTCGGCACCGATCCACTGCGCCGCATCAGCGCGACTTTGCCGTCGACCCGAACCTCGCCGGGCCAGTACTCGGTACTGCCAGGAAGGGGCAGGTCCAGCTCGCGGTCGGCCAACACGTCGAGCGCAAAGCGCCCGCCGCGACGATCCACCTGCAGTTCGAGGCGGCCAGGCCAAGCACACAGACGCGCGCCGGCGAAGCGCGGGCAGGCGAGCTCGGGGTGGTCGCGCAGCACCCAGGGGACCCAGTCCTTCAGCGCAGCGGGAACAACCCCTTCGTCCGGCCCCGCCAACAGCGGAGACGGCAGCGCCAACAGGATCAGCAGGGAGATGGGCAGGAAGATTCGCTGGATCATCGGGCAACTCCGGACGTAGCTGGCGGCGAGCATAGCGGCGCCTTCGATGACTAGACCACTCAAGCTATGGGGAAGTTCCCCAAATCGCCTCGCAAGGACCAACCCAGGTCGCCTGACACGAGCTGGGAAGAATTGCGATAATGCCGTTCTCGTCAGACCCCTGCCTGGAGGAGTGTCATGAACACAGCACGAATCATCGCCCCCAGTCTTGTCCTGTGTTCACTGCTGCTGCTGCTGGGCGGCTGCAAGGGGAACTCCGAGGACAACCTCCACAGGCAGTTACTCGATGCCCGCGCCGAGCGCACCGCGCTGCTCAACGGCCTGTACGAGGACTACGGTGGCGGCACCCTCGCCGAGAGCATCAACGAGGGCGTCGACAACGAAAAACCCAGCTCGCCGAGCGAGGAGAGCATCGTCGACATGCTCAAGAGCGTGGTGACCGAGACCGACCGCGGCGCCTTCGAAGCCCAGGTCGACGTTGTCGGCAACGGCGAGCGCCTGGTGGCGTTCTCGAAGAAGGCGCAGGAATTCTTCGCCCGCAACGACGTCAAGGACAAGTGCCGCAAGGTCGTCGAACTGAGTCAGCGGGTCAGCCGCCTGGAACGCGAACTCGCTGCCCTGCGCGGCAGCCCCTGAGTTCCCTGGGCCGGCCACAGCCGGAGGTTCGCGCAAGCGACGAGCTGAAGTCCGTCCCTTGCAGTGCAGGCCACAGCCGAGCGCTGCGTGGCATCGCTACTGAACCTGAAGGTCGTAGCTCAGGTAATAGCTGTTGTTGAACTGGTCGCTGAGATCGATGTCAATCGTGATGCTAGTACCCACTGGCGTGCTCAGGCTGACGTCGAATAGGAAGTCGTCCGATTCGGAGCAGGTGCCCCCCGAATAGCAGACCCCCGCGCTGAGAGAGAGGTTCAGGCTGGTGAAGCTCACATGCGGACTGGACGAGGAGACAAAACCGGTGAGGTCCAGGATGTCGGAGTCCCCGGCGTTGCGAAAAACCATGTAGCTGATGCGGGCACTCTCACCCGGGCTGAGCAGACCGTCGCCATTGCTGTCATTTGTGATGTCCAGTCGATCCAGGCTCAACTGCACATCGTCATCGACCACCTCGGTGGTGTACTCCAGGTGATAGCTGTTGTTGAACTGATCGATGAGATCGATGTCGATGGTAATGCTCGTACCTGCTGGCGTGCTCAGGCTGATGTCGAATAGGAAGTCGTCCGACTCGGAGCAGGTGCCCCCCGAATAGCAGACCCCCGCGCTGAGAGAGAGGTTCAGGC
>CAZBDA010000076.1:18074-25936 GCA_964490445.1 uncultured Rickettsiales bacterium
TGGACGAGGAGACAAAACCGGTGAGGTCCAGGATGTCGGAGTCCCCGGCGTTGCGGAAAACCATGTAGCTGATGCGGGCACTTTCGCCGGGACTGAGCACACCATCACTGTTGCTGTCATTTGTGATGTCCAGTCGATCCAGGCTCAACGGCCCATCCTGGCTCAACGGTCCGTCGTCGTCATCACCTTCAGCATCATCATCGTCGCCGTAGTCTTCGTTCCACCAGAAGTCGCTGCTACAGCCCGCCGCCAGCCCAAGCAGCAGCAACGAAAGACCCAGAGACGACCAGTTGCTGCGCTTCACGACCTGCCCCTTACTGCTAGTTTAGGAGACTACCGTACCTGGGGATGAG
Organism: uncultured Rickettsiales bacterium; assembly: GCA_964490445.1. GTDB lineage: Bacteria > Myxococcota_A > UBA796 > UBA9615 > UBA9615 > UBA6601. Next base: position 18,428 of record CAZBDA010000076.1, read on the forward strand.
CGAAAGATGCCGGCAAGCCAGCGTTCCCGACCGCTTCGAGCCATCGTAGCCCTGGTGGCCTGCCTGGCGATCTGCGCTTCGGGCTGCGGAACAACAGGCTGGACCACAAAGCGGACCAACGTCGGCGCACCACGGCCCGCTCCGGTAGAGCTCGACCACTGGGCAGTGGAGCACAGGGTCGTGACCGACGAGGACAACCTGCTGGATCTCCAGGTGCGCGTCCAAAGGCAGACTCAGTTGAACGAGGAGCAGAAGGTGCGCCTGGTGAGCACTGGGCGAGCACGCATCAGAAGCGGGGAACCTAAGTACTCGATTGCTCTCGCTTTGCTGACCGCACTTTGCGGTGGGCTACTTGCTGGGTACTTCAACAGCAATTCACGGGACGAGGACCGCGACCCATCCGAACGAGAAAGGTATGGAGTCGCCGCCAAAGTGCTCGGGGTAGGAACCCTCGCCAGCAGCGGAACCATGGTGGCAGCGGGCGGAATTCATGCCTTGCTGGACAAGCACCCACCACCTGTAGGCCCAAAGATCAGCACCGAGTACGAGACCATCGAGGGCGACATCCAGTTACGGCCTCTGGACCACGTCAAACTAGAATCCGACTCGTCGAGCTACCTATCTGCGCAAGGTACACAAGGCAAAGGTGAGACGACCAATGATCGGGGCTGGGCTGTACTTCGACTCAGACACAGCGACCGAAAGGTAATGCCCGAAGCAGCGATCGCCATCGAACTGTCGCGAGGCCAGCGCTCGCAGTCGATCAAAGTCGACATTGTAGACACACAGTTCTTCCGAACCCGGTTCCAGGCGGGTCTCTCTGAGCTCCTGGATGCCGGCCGGATCACCAGCGCCCGCGGGCATCTCAGCGCCCTGGCCCAAAAGGGCGGACCCCACCCGGATTTGGCGGAGCCTTATTGCCGAGCTGCACTGGCTGTCTTCAAGTCCAAAGCGAGCGAGCAGGACAAACGCGACTGGGAGGGCTTCGGAGAGGAGCAGTGGCTACCAGCATCAGAGACCTGCATCGACGCGCGAACCACCGTCGCGGTCGCCGCCGTTCGGCAGGCAGTTTCGGCAGACCCGCCCAATAGCAAGGCGGCCAACTCAGTGCTCCGTAGCTACCTCAGGTCTCCCAAGGTCCGGCTGGTCGTCCAGAAAGCCTGGTGTAAGGCGGTAGGGGCCCGTTTTCTCAAGGCCGCCCAGCGCAGCGGGCCCGAACGGGTGAGCCCTTTCCTGTCCATGCCCGCCGAGCCCAAACGCTGCGCGAAGATCTGGACCGGGGTTGCAGCGACGGTCGAGGTGCGAGGACGCAAAGCCCTCAAGGCGGGGCGTTTCGACCAGGCGCGTGCCTGGGCAACAGTGCTCATGAAGGCGCCCGGCAACGACAGCCGTGGTCGCGACCTCGCCAACCAGATCGACGCACATGAGCATGATGCTGCAGAGCGGGAATACGCCCGCGAGGAGGCGCGCAATCGGAAGCGCTACCAAAGGGTCGTAGCCACCTGGCAGAAGCGAATCAAGGCGAGCCTGGCGCGCTGCAATGCGCACCACACCGAAGCGAGAAGAAGGCACTCCGAGGTAGGCGGCCTGATCGACAGCTACGACGCTCGGGCGGAGCGGGCCGCCGAGGCATTCGAGCGTTGGCTCGATGGGCAATGGGCCGAAAACGGCCCCATGTCGCACGCCGTCGAGCAAGTCCAGACGCTCCTCGCCGAGATGGAAGAGGCCGAGTCTTACGGCCATGACACACAACTGCGGTACCAGCAGCTTTCCGAAGAGAGCGAGTGGGCTTGCCGGCAGCAGAGCTACTCCGTCCGGGACCGATAAGTGCGTTCCTGCCTTTGTTGCCACGGCTCATACTCGAGGGGAAGTCGATGAACCCATCCACGAGACTGGCGTCCTGTTGGCTGTTCGTTGGCGTGCTGCTGGTAGGCGGTGCTCCGGCAAGCGTTGCTCTTGCCCAGGGCATTGACTGCAGCGACTGGGCCCGTTTCTCAGCTGCCAAGGCGCCCATTGCCGAGGCCTTCGAGAGCTTCGAGGGCGGCCAGGTAGCCCGGGTATCCTGGACCGCAGAACAGGAGCAAGACGTTCGCGACATGGGAGCCTGCTCCGGGAACCGTGTCGAGAACAAGATTGGTCGACGGGCCCGCTACGTGACGGCAATGGTCGAGCTGCTCCGCGGGGAAGTCCAGGCTCGCGGCCTGGTCGACGCCCAGAATCGCTCCGATCTCGACCGCACCAGCCGGACCGCGGAACAATTCTTCCAGCTGGCCAGCAATGGGATGCTGCAGCTCCTGGCAGGGGACCTCGCAGAACGGGAAAAGGCGGAATACGACGAGCTCCAGGCCCTCGCCCAGCAGCGGATCCAGGAGGCCAGGAGGCTCGTCAGCGAGTGGCAGGAACGACTGGAAGCCGCGCAGCGAGTCGAGCGGGCGCGGCAAGCCGAGCAGGCGCGGCGGGCCGAACAGACGCGGCGGGCCGAGCAAGCGCGGCGGGCCGAGCAAGCGCGGCGGGCCGAGCAAGCACGGCAGGCCGAACAGGCGCGGCGGGCAGCACGGGAGCGTCAGCGGGCAGCGCAGCGGCGCAGAGACGCCATGCGCGCAGCCATGCCTGCGACCCGGATCGGCGACTTCCCGATGCTGGTCCTTGCTCCGGGCCTGACGACCCCCCTGCTGCCATTCGATCAACTGCCCCAGATCGGGTTCGGCCTACAGGGCTCGCTCGCAGTCGAGCCCGGCCCGGGCCGCTTCATCGGCACCTTCAAGTACACCCGCTCGCTGTGGGGCTACGACTGGCTATGGCTCGCCGTGGGGCTCGGCCTGCGCTCCGAGGTCACACTCGCCCATACCGACGCGCCGACAGAATGGTACGTCGGCTTCCTGGCCGGCGGCGCCGGACAGTTGCTCCACGGCTACCCCGGCGACCCGGTTGCGTTGTTCATCACCGGCGGCACGTTCGGCGCCGAAATCCGCGCGATCGACGCTCCGGTCTCGGTACGCTTCGGCGTCGAGTGGGGAATCAGTCCCAACACCATCGAGGCCGGCATTCTGGGCGTCTTTGGGGAGATCCCCGGCGCCTTCTGGATCGTGCCGAACATCAATATGAGCATCCTCTTCCAGCCCAGAGCCTGGGCGAACTGAGGGCTCAAGCGGGACGAGCGGCCATGGGGTTCGACACCGGTCGGCGCATCTTCAGCCGATTCTCTATCCACGGATCAATCAGCCACAAGTAAACGAGTGAACGCAGCGCTCGGAAGCGTGTGAACTCGTGGACGACGGCACCTTCGACGCACGCGGTATGCAGGCGGGATGTGGTGATGCTGTAGACCGTCTCCAGCCGAGTCGTGCTTCGCACCAGCGAGAGGCCCCGCCACTGGCGGGGTCGCCCCGGCTCCGCCATCAGGCAGGTGTCCTCTACCCCCAGGTCACCCGCCGCGACCCAGCCTCGTTGGGTAAGAAAGCTGTGCGAGGCTGTGGTGTCGATGACCTGCCCATTCGCAAGATGCAACTCGACGATCTGTACCGCGATGCGCTGCCGGATACGCACGACAGGAACGGAGTGCCAGTCCCCAGCTTTCGAGTCGTAGGCGAGCACTGTGTCCCCTATGCGCAGGTCCCCCATCGTCGTCCACCGACCTCGCCCCGTAGCGACTCGCGCATGCGCCGGGAAGCAGGCAGCCATCTTCTTTGGTTGCGGCATGTCGATCTCCATCGAGGGGAACCGGGCCCGAACCTGGTCCACGTAGGAGTGCGCACTCTGCACCACAGCCGAGGCCTCTGGCGCGTACTGCTGCTGCGAAGCCAACATCGTCAGCTTACAAACATCCAGCATCTGACGAACATTCTCCGACGGAGTTTCAAGACAGGCTGCGAGGGCAACGAAGGCATTGTTGTACCGCTTGGAGGCCCTGCTACTGGCCGCAGCAGCATCGTGCGAAAACGCGAACGCAGACTTCTGTGCCTGCTCGACCTCCCGGTTGGCGCTGCGCAACAACTCAGCGACAATTCGCTCCCTCGCAATTGCGTGGGCAGCTTCCAAGAACTCACCGCCTCCAGCTTCGAGCGAATTCGCCTGTTGGAAGCACGCTTCGACCTGGCTCGGTACCGAGTCGATGTTGCTCAGGTTGATCGTGTGTACCAGCGAGAGAGCCTTGTATGCCCAGGCTTCCGCATTCTCGGAGTTCTCTGCCAACGCCATGTCGAACTTCTCTGCCGCATCCTCAAAATTGCGAGCCTCGTAGGACGCCTTGGCGAGGCGCATGTAGTTGGTGAGCTTCGCTACATCGATATTCGAGAGGTACGCCTCCACGTAACCTTCGTTGTAGTTGACTGTCTCACAGAAGCCGCACTTCCAGGAAGCGCCGATTGACCTCTCCGCGCAGGGCGCTCCACACGAACCGCAATTCTTGACCATGACTACACCTTCCTCCCGGCACACTCCTGGGGGATTCACCCCTGGCTGGCTCTACCCAGCACAAGTACTCAGCGAATTTCGCGACGAAACACGAACATCAGAATGTTGACATTGAAACTCTCGCCCGTTGCAGAGCCAAAGCAGTTGGTCTTCTGCACCTCGACGCGAATAACCTCTGAGCGATAGTAATCCCAGCCCTTCTCGCCCCACTCGGTGAGCTTGGTCTCGACCTGGGCGGTCACTTTCTGACCAGCGATCCCCTTTTCGACATCTGTATCGGTGACCTTCGCCTCGATGTAATCAATGCTGTACTCGTGTCTCATGGCTGCTTCCTCCGTCAGGTTTGGGAATCGGTTGTCAATGATTGGTCGTTCTGCTCCGACAATTCGGACTCACGACCCGGAAACTCTGTGATGGTGGGCGCCCCGGCCGGCTGGCGGTGATGTCCGGGCACGGGATCGAATCCCTCATCACCATAGGGAACACACCGAAGCGCTCGTCGGACACCCAGCCCCAACCCGCGCGATACACCAAAGCGCAACAGGGCCTGCTCAACGTAAGCCGAACAGGACGGCTCGAAGCGGCAGCCCCGCCGGCGAGCTGGAGGAACGATTTTTCGGTACCCATGGATTAGTGCGACGGCATTTCGGACCGACCAGGGCTGAGGGGCCGTGGCCGTGGCACAGCCGTCGCCCTCGCTTGACGGAAGCTCCTGGTCGCAACGGATTGGCAACTTCAGGATGCAGTCCACTGCAGCGTCGATGACGCCGCCCTCCACGAGTCCACGCGCAGACAACAACATTGATCGCAAGGCGTCCTGCTCGGCAGGACTCATGCTCGGGACGCGGGCGTTCAAAAGGTCGAGTCGACCCATTGCATCGCTCCAGGACTCACCGCTTCCCTGCCCCACGCCCTCGACCAGCACGTCACCGGCTTGTGCCAGGAGTGCCTCTCGGCAACCGGACAGCAGGGCCCGGGTGACGAGAATGGTCGCCATTGCGTCCGGGTTGTCAGGCTTGCCAATGAGCCCGAGCTGTATCGCGGAGGCGACGGCGGTCCAGGGCAGCGCGATGAGTATCGCCACACCAAGCAGGTGGCCGTAGTTGACCTCTCCCCAGGTGTGCAAGGTCACGCAAACCGTGCCCGCGAGACAGGCAACCAGTGCCGTGGTCGATGGCCACAGAATACGAGCACCAGCACTGCGAGATAGCAGCCACTCGGCTCCGAGCAGCAGCAGCGCTCCGACGACTCCCAGTGCACCGAGTGCTGGAGCCTCCGGCCCCACACCTCCCAGGACCACGGCAGCCACTGCAACCAGGAGCAGCACGGGACGACGCAAGTAGGTAAACACCGCGAGCACGATCAGGCCGATAAGAGCCAGCAGCAGGTGCAAGGGCGAGACAGGGCCACTCGCCGTCGAAGGCTCGCTCACACTCCCCATGCCACTGGAGTTTCCCCGGTGCACCCTGCCATTCGCCGCAGCAAGCTGAGCAAGTGCGCCTACCCCATGACCAGCTTGCTCGAGAGGTCCGCCCATCAGGAATCCCAACAACCCCAGCGCTTCGCCTTGGGTACGCCCGCCTTTCCGAGGCACCTCTTGAACTGCGGGCACTCGTCGGGGCACATGTCGAAATTACACCACTTCTCGACGCACCTGCTGACCGCAGCCGGGTCGGCCTTCTTGCGTCGCTTCTTCTTGGGCGCCGTGTAGGGCTCACCGGGCTCGAGGACTTCCACCCGGACACCTCCCCAGCCCTCGACCAACTCGCCGATGGTCACCTCGACATAGGGCGTACGAGTCAAGATGGCCTGCTCCGCCCCCGGAGCAAACTTCACGTCCGCGTCCGAGTTGAGCCATGAACGCATCTTTCTGCTGCTGAAGGTGGAGTCCAGGGTGTCGTCCTGATCGGCCTTGCCGAACTTGTGTACGTTGGCGCGATCCTGGCGGACGACAGCAAGCGCAGCATCGAGGGGCTTGCCTTTGCTGTTGACGTGGTCTCGGGTCGAGAGTCGGGCGCGGTAGACCTCAGAGCAGCCGACCGGGTCGTCCTCGGGACAGGTGCAAGACACGTGCACCCAGCCTTCCCTGCCCTTGCCGGGTTTCTCCAGCTTGCGGACGCGACTCCACGCGCCTTGTTTCTCGAGCACCGCCACGCGGCTGCCGATCGCGAGTTCCATTCGGTCGCTTGACCCGGCGATCGGCTCCTTGCTGAGGTGACGGCTGGCGCCGGACCTGTCATCGACACAATTGCCGACCAGCCAGGGCTCGGCCCCCGATGGCAGGCCCTTCCCGGAACCACAGCCCAGCAGCCCACAAGCCACGACAAAAGTGGCTGCAACGACACTGAGCACGAAACTGAACTTCGAGAGCCTACCCATCGCCCTGTCCTCCCTGTGGAATCGAGCATGTTAACCCGGAATCTTTGACGGCTCCGCCCAGCCGAACTCGGATCTTCCTATCTTTCCTTTGAAGCAAGCTTGAGGTGCCGACCGCGACGGACCCGTGCGACTTTGGTAGCGTTTCTTTTCGTCGTGCTCGATTCACGAGCCGGGCCGCACCCGTCGGCAGGGAGAAGCACCGATGTCGCTCCATCTCAAAGGATTGACCCAACCAGCCACGAGACTGGCCCTGGCCCTCATGTCCATGATGCTCCTTCTTAGTAGCGGGTTCCTTCTTAGTTGCGGGTTCCGTGCGGGAACCGAGTTGACCATCGAAGGCACGGCCACCTGCACGGGCGACGACAACAGCTACCTGGTCTTTACGAGCATTGGTAGCAGCTACATCGTCTCGGAGGTAATCGAAGGGGAAGAGGACACGGGGTTCAACCTGGCCGCCCTGTTCGCTCCAGAGAAGTTCACGCTCCCCCAGAACCTCGAAGTACTCGTCGTCGTCGACGGCGACGCTGTGCCGGCGTCCGTAGCCAACGAAGAGCACAGCGAAGCCCTCGGAATCCGAATCCCGGGCGAAGAGACTGGAATCCAGATCAAGTACTCCAGCGAGGACTGCGAGGACGACCCCACCAGCACCCTGGCCTACGCACTTGTCCTCAAGGGAGTCGGCCTCTGCATCGAGGGCGACGGCAACTCAGACCCTGA
>CAZBDA010000077.1:0-2946 GCA_964490445.1 uncultured Rickettsiales bacterium
ATCATGTCGTAGTCCGGCTCTAGAGAATGACAAAGATAAATGCGGAGCCGATGAACAGCGCAGCGCCTACCATCGTGATGATGAAGGCCTTGTGGGCGATGACTTCGGCGAAGTTGGCTTCGTTGTCGCTCATGTTTTCGTCTCCCGGCCGGCTCAGTTACCCAGGGTTTCGATGTGTGCGAGGACGTTGAGCATTGCCTGTTCGTCGGGCAGCGTCATCGCCATGGGTCGCATCTGTGAGCCGCGCACATCGCCGGCTGCGGTTCCTCGCACGCCTGACTTGAAGTTCTTGAGTTGCCGCAGCATGTACCAGTCGTTGGCACCGGTCAGCGAGGGCGAACCGAGCGCTACGTTGCCTGCTCCGTCGGCTCCGTGACAGGCCGTACAGACCGCGTATGCCGCAGCGCCCTTGCTGGCATCACCACCTTTGAGTGTCGCCTCAGGCTTGGTCTTGGGCATGGCCTCGACGTAGGCAGCGACGGCATTGATCTCGTCCGGGCCGCTCAGGGCACGGGACATGGGCCGCATGCGAAGGCCCGGTGCATCATCGGGGTGGGCCCCGCGGCGTCCGTCGCGGAACTTCTCGAGTTGCTCTCGCACGTACCAACCCTGCAGGCCGGCGATGCTGGGAGCACCGAGTTCCTCGTTTCCGGAGCCGTCGGCACCGTGGCAGGCTACGCAGGCCGCGAAGGCCACCTTGCCGGTGTCTTCCTGGACCAGGGTCTCGCCCTTGCAGCCGAGAAGGCTCGACAGGACGAGGGAGAAGGCCAGGAGAAGAAGGGTTTGAATCCTGAACATTACACTCTTCCGGGGGCGCCGTTGGGTGCACACGCAGGCGCCCGGTCAATTCAAACACGGGCTTCTCAGCAAGCAAAGAGTGCGGCCATTTTCAATGGTCGAAGCGCGCTGACCTGTGCCAGTCAACACAACCTCTTGTGCTTGTTGGCCCTTTGATTAGCGTACCGGCTCAGTCGAAGTCAACCTTTGCGGGACATTCGAAAAGCCCAGACAACGAACTCTACGCAACAGTGCGTTGTTGGAACGGAAGTGTTCGAACAGAGAGTCGGCTCAGGCAGGCGCTGGAACGCGCCGGATGCCGCGCCCGTATTCGACGAGCAGCAACTCCCAGGTCTTTAGCGATGAGCGGGCTGCACGCTGAGCATCGCGCAGGGCACGCCGCAGGAGCTTGAGCTCGTGTTTCAGTGCCTGGCGGACTTCGGCAGAGGTCTCGCTGGCAAGGCGGCGCAGCGCATCGGCGAGCGACTGCCGCAGCGCCTTCAACTCCTGCAACTCCAGTTCCAGCACGGTCTCGGCAGCGAGGAGTTGATCGTGCAGGGCGATCTGGCCCTTGCGAATGCCCTCGATGAAGTCGTCGCGACGGGAGCGGAGCTGCTCACGCTTCTCAGCACGCAGCATTCGCCACTCTTCGGCCTTGACCTCGCTCCAACCTGTGAGGCGGCTCATGAAGCCCGTACGCCCCTGGTCGAAGCGGGCCTGCAGCACCACGTCGAGTGGAACGCGCCGTAGCGAGTTGGTCAGTCCGAGCTTGGACATGGTCCAGATCAGCCACTTGGTCGGATCCCAGTTGAACCACCTCGGGCCATTGCGGTAGTCCCACTCGAAGCTGTGGTGGTAGTTGTGATACCCCTCGCCCAGTGTGATGAGCGACAGCGCCCAGTTGTCGCGGCTGGTGGTCGCGCGGGAGTAGGGCTGGCTGCCCCACATGTGGGCCAGCGAGTTGATGCAGAAGGTGAAGTGCTGCACCACGACGGCCCGCAAGAGACCGGCGATGATGAACATTCCCAGCCAGCGGCCGAACACCAGACCCGCCAGGGCGATCAGCAGCAGGTTGACGCCGATGGCAATGGGCAGCCAGTACTTGTGCTGCCAGACCAGGATGGGGTCGCGCTGAAGGTCGCGGACGTTCTGGTAGGTGTCCCCTCGAAGCCCCTTGTAGGCAATCCAGCCCATGTGCGAGTAGAAAAAGCCCTGGGTTGCGTCGTAGGGGTCTCCTGCTGTGTCGGTGTCCGAGTGGTGGAAGCGGTGGTCCGAGCACCAGGCGATCGCGCTGTTCTGGCACGCAGCTGCGCCCAGCAGTGCGAACATCAGGCGGCTCGGCGCGTTGGCGCTATAGCCGCGGTGTGAGAACAGCCGGTGGTAGCCAGCGGTGATGCCGAGGCCGGTCACGAACCAGATGCAGACCGAGGCAACAATTTCGCGCCATGTGATGCCGTACTCGAAGGCGTACCAGGTCGACAGGCCGATGGCGACGGCCGGAAAGACGGTCAGAAACGCGATATTGAACCAGTCGAGGGGGCGTTTGCCTGTGAATTGCTCAGACACTGGGTCCATCCGGGTAAGAGTAAGGGACAACGAGTGCTGGTGCCGTTTGCCAAGGAGTGCATTCTCGACCTGGTCTGTACACCTTGAGTCAAGGGTAGAGGCGCAGACTTCCCAGTCAAGGTCGTCTTGCCAATTCAGGCCTCGGTCCTGCAGCCTCCTTCCTGGCTGCTATTTTCCCGAGATGGTGAGTTCATCGCCTGCCCATCTCCAGCTGGCAGTCGCAGCCCAACTTCCAGCGCGGGTTCGCTTCGGCACCAGTTCCTGGACCTATCCGGGCTGGAAGGGGCTCGTCTACCACCGCGACTACAAGAGCGAGAAGGACTTCAAGGCACGCTGCCTCGAGGAGTACGGCCGCTTCCCGTGGTTTCGTGCGGTCGGCATCGACAGCACGTTCTATGCACCGCCCCGCCCGAGCACCCTGGATCGCTACGCAGCACAGTTGCCGGAACATATCCAGTGGGTCAGCAAGGTGTGGGAGCGCATCACCATCCCGCGCTTCTCCCGTCACCGGCGTTACGGTGAGTATGCCGGCAGGGAGAATCCAGACTTCCTCAATGCCGAGTTGTTTCGCTTCACGCAGGGCGACAAGTACGGTGGCGGTTA
>CAZBDA010000077.1:2956-25012 GCA_964490445.1 uncultured Rickettsiales bacterium
TTGCCCCCTTCGACAGGCCCGGGGTCCGCGAGCGGCCCGGGCCCTTTGTGTTCCAGTTCCAGAAGCAGGCGCGTGGCGACCAGGACGTGCAGCGCTTCCTCGAGAAGCTGGACGGCTTTCTTGCTGCTCTGCCTGCTGGCTTCCGCTACGCCACCGAGGTGCGCACCCCGCAGCTGCTCTGCCCGGACTACTTCTCGCTGCTGAACCGCCATCGAGCCACCCACTGCTTCAACCACTGGACGGACATGCCGCCGCTGGTCGAGCAGATGCGAGCAGCGGCGGCGGGCGGAGGGCTCGAGTCGAACTTCTATGTCAGTCGGCTGTTGACGCCGCTGGGATTGCCCTACGCCGAGGCGGTGGCTCGCTTCCAGCCCTACGAGCAGTTGCAGGAGGAGCAGCGGGAGATGCGTCGCGATGTGGTCCGCCTGGCGCGCAGGGCGATAGAGCGCGACGTCGAGGCCTTTATCGTGGTGAACAACCGCCTGGAGGGCAATTCACCGTCGACGATTGCTGCCCTCGGGCGCATGATCATTGGCGCTGGAGAGTGACTTATCCACAGGTTCTGGTGCGCAGTACTTGACGATGGACAATTCGGTGCCATCATGAGCGGTAGCCAATGCGCCAGCGACGCCCACTGCAGTCCCCTGACTGCCACGTCCTCCCCAGCAGCACCCCGTGCTGCTGCATGTGTTGTTGCGCTTGTTGCACCTGCTGCTGCGTTTGTAGTTAGCCGGTGCTGAACGGGCCGAAAGGCCCGACCCCGAGGCAAGAGCCTCGACGAAGCACCGGCCCCCTCGATTCCAGCAAAGCCAGTTTCAATTCTCGCCGCTCTGTCCGGCGATTTCCGCAGCGCCTGTATCGGCCACGCGGAGGAGGACGTCATGTCCCATTTCGAGAATCTTCCTACTGTCCACGTCCTCTATGAGAATCCTGCCTGGTTGCCGCCCATCGAGCGCGCCCTGCAGGAGGAGGGCTTCCCCTACGAACTACATCTTGTCTGGAAGGGCAGCATCGATCCCAGCAAGGAGCCGCCTGCCGGTATCTGGTGGAATCGCATGAGCCCGTCTTCGCATACCCGCGGGCACGGCGAGTCCGTGGCGCTGATGCGCGAGGTGCTCGCCTGGCTCGAGAGTTGGGGCCGCTGGGTACTCAACGGCTCCCATGCGCTGGAGCTCGAGGTGAGCAAGCTGCGCCAGGAACTTGCGTTGCGTCGCCACGGCATCAAGTCGCCGCGCACCCTGCTCGGCAATGACCGGGACGCCCTGGTCGAGCTGGCGGCGAGTTTTGACGGCCCCTTCATCACCAAACACAACCAGGGCGGCAAGGGACTGGGTATCCAGTTGTTCCACTCGGCCGAGCAGTTGGCGGAGCACCTGGATTCGGGTGGGTTCGATCCCGGGCCGAACGGCCAGATCATCCTGCAGCAGTACATCGAGCCGGCCGAGCCCTACATCACCCGGGTGGAGATTGCCGGCGGACGTTTCCTGTTCGCCATGCGCTCCAGCACCGAGCAGGGCTTCGAGTTGTGCCCGTCGGATGCCTGCCAGGTGCCTTCGGCAGCACCCTCGGTCTGCCCCATCGACGGAGAATCCGCTGAGTCTGCCACCCCGAAGTTCCAGCCCTCACCCCTGTCGGCCAACGATCCGCTGGTGAAGCAGTTGATCACCCTGTGCATGGGTGCGGGTCTCGACCAGGCCGGCATCGAGTTCATCGAAGACCGCAACGGGCAGCGCTACGTCTACGACATCAACGGCACTACCAACTACAACTCCGCCGTCGAACGCGAGGTGGGTGTGGACGGAATGCTCGAGACGGTTCGCTACCTCAAGCACCAGGTGGTGCCGCGGGTGTGGTCCGGTCGGCTGTCGCCGGTCGCGGCCGCGAGCTAGCAAGTCGGAGGAAAGAGACCCAGCATGTCGCGCAAGGCTCAACAGGCGGTCGCATTGTGGACGGACCCCTTTGCCGGTGCAGAGGGTCTGCTCGCCCGTGTAGGCAACACTCCGTTGGTGCCGTTGCGGCGTCTGCCCTATCCCGGAGTCAGCGCCGGCGTCGAGATCCGTCTCAAGCTGGAGAGCTACAACCCCAGCGGTTCGGTCAAGGCGCGCCCTGCGCTGGCGATGGTGCTCGAGGCTCGGCGGCGAGGTCTGCTGAGTCCGGGAATGACCCTGCTGGATGCGTCCTCGGGCAACACGGGCATCGCCTACGCAATGATCGCTGCGGCGATGGGCTACCGCTTGTGTCTCTGTCTGCCTGCCAATGCCAACGTCGAGCGCAAGACCATCCTGCGTGCCCACGGCGCCGAGATTATCGAGACCGACCCGCTGGAAGGTAGTGATGGTGCCATTGTCGAGGCGCGCCGGCTGGCCGCGAAGTTTCCCGATCGTTACCTGTACCTGGACCAGTACAGCAACGACTTCAACTGGCGCGCCCACTACGGCTCGACCGGTCCCGAGTTGTGGCAACAGACCGATGGTCGAATCACCCACCTGGTCGCGTCTCTGGGCACGTCGGGCACCTTTGTCGGTTGCACCACCTACCTCAAGGAGCAGGACCCTGGCATTGAGTGTGTTGCCGTACAACCGGACAGCCCCTTCCACGGCATCGAGGGCCTCAAGCACATGGAGACCTCGATCATGCCGAGCATCTACGATGCGCGGCTTGCCGACCGCAACCTCGGCGCGCCTACCGAGGCGTCGCAGCAGCTGGTGCGCGAACTGGCTCTCCGGGAGGGACTGCTGGTCGGAACGTCCACCGGCGCCGCACTTTGGGGGGCGCTGCGCGTAGCGGAGGGCCTGGACCAGGCACTGATCGTGGTGGTCTCGCCTGACGGCGGCGACCGCTACCTGTCCGAAGCACAACTGTGGGAGGCAGGCTGATCGTGCGGATCTCGGCCGATGAACTCGCGCGGATGCACCGCTTTGCGGCCCACGGCTATCCGCACGAGGTATGCGGAATCCTTGCCGGCAAGCGTGCAGACAGCGAGGTGCTCGAAGTGATGCCGCTGGTGAACGAGCGCGCGGATTCGCCGGCCAATCGCTACCGGGTAGATGGCCTGTTGGTGCTGCGTGCAGAGCAGGACCTGGAGGCCCGTGGGCTCGAGGTCGTGGGCTACTACCACAGTCACCCCGACCACCCGAGCCGCTACTCCGACTATGACCGCGAGCACGCCTTGCCGAACATGAGCTATGCCATTGTCTCGGTGATGGCGGGTGAGGTCTCGGATACCCGCTGCTGGCGACTCAGTGAAGACCGGTCGGTGATGGATGCTGAGCAGATCCAGGTGGGCGCAAGCCCCGCAACCCAGGAGAGATGATGTCCGTAGAGATCCGAATCCCAACCGCGCTGCGTGCGTACACCGACAGCGCCCCGAAGGTCTCCGTGGAAGCAAAGACGGTCGCTGCTGCACTGGGCGAACTGGTCGAGCGGCATGGTGACTTGAAGAGACACCTTCGCGATGACCAGGGCAGGCTGCGCTCGTTCGTGAACATCTACCTCAACGACGAGGACATCCGCGCCCAGAACGGCGAGGAAACTCCTGTCAGTGACGGTGATGTCCTGATGATCGTGCCCTCGATTGCCGGAGGCGGGCCCGGTACAGATACGAGGAAGCGATGACCAACAAGCCACTGCCGCCCCTCGACAACGAGGAGATCGCCCGCTACTCGCGCCATCTCATCCTCCCCGAGGTGGGGATGGAGGGGCAGCAGCGCCTCAAGGCTGCGTCGGTACTGTGCATCGGCGCCGGTGGGCTGGGCTCGCCGCTGGCGCTGTACCTGGCAGCGGCCGGAGTCGGCCGCATCGGCATCGTCGATTTCGACGTGGTCGATGTCAGCAACCTGCAGCGCCAGGTGCTGCATGGCACGTCCTGGGTCGGCAAGAGCAAGCTTGAGAGCGCGAAGCAGCGCCTGTTCGACCTCAATCCCCACGTCGAGGTCGAGACCTACGAGGAGGCGCTCAACTCGGACAATGCGCTCGGCCTGCTCGAGGGCTACGACGTGGTGGTCGACGGCACCGACAACTTCCCCACCCGTTACCTGGTCAACGATGCCTGTGTTCTTCTGGGCAAGCCCAACGTGTACGGGTCCATCTTCCGGTTCGAAGGCCAGGCCTCAGTCTTCAACCACCAGGGTGGCCCCTGCTACCGCTGCCTGTACGAAGAACCGCCGCCGCCGGGCTTGATTCCGTCCTGTGCCGAGGGCGGCGTGTTGGGCATCCTGCCCGGCATGATCGGAGTCATCCAGGCGACCGAGACCGTCAAGGTGATCCTGGGCAAGGGGACTACTCTCAGCGGTCGCCTGCTGCTGTACGACGCGCTGGAGATGGAGTTCCGCCAGTTGAAGCTGCGCAAGAACCCCGATTGTGTGCTCTGTAGTGACAAGGCAACCCAGACTGAGCTCATTGACTACCAGCAGTTCTGCGGTGCACCTGCGCTGGAAGCCTCGGAACCCCAGTTGTACGAGGACCTCTCGGTACAGGAGATCAACAGGCGCCTGGGCGAAGGATGGGAGCCCTTTGTCCTCGATGTCCGCAAGCAATCCGAGGCCGACATCGTCACCCTCGATGCCGATCTCTTGATTCCCCACGAGGACGTCGGCGCCCGTCTCGCCGAGATCCCTCGCGACCAGGCCATCCTGGTGCACTGCAAGCTGGGAGGTCGCTCGGCCAAAGCAGCCCAGGTGCTCGGCAGGGCGGGCTACCAGGGAGTCTTCAACATGGCCGGCGGCATCACCGCCTGGGCCACGGAGATCGATCCGAGTCTGCCGACCTACTAGGACCGCTCGGAATCAGTTCGCGCAGGGCCCGGTCTCGGGCACCAGCCGGTCAAAGGACCAGGTCGTCGAACTGCTCGTGTCGACGTGGCAGGACATGCAGGAGTAAGGCGCTGCAGCGACGACTTCTGCTCCCGATGCGGCGGGGAACAGCGAGCGCTCGGTCAGCATGCCGTCGGCGTCGTAGACCAAAAAATCGAGCTGGCCGTCGTCGCGGTTGGCGGACAGTAGGATCTCGGTCTCTCGTACGAGCCCATCCACCAGGCTCTCAGCCACGTAGACCTGGGCGGACGAGTCGAGAACCAGGTTGCGGTCGCCGCATTTGGCAATGGAATCGACGATCTCGCCGGCTTGGCCGCGGTAATCCAAAAAGGTCGCGTAGAAGCCTTCAAGCGTCAGGGGATAGCCCCGAGAGCAGGTGTAGTAGCGGTGGAATCCGCGCCGAAAGAATGTGAAATCGATGCCGATCTCAGAATCGGGGTCCCGAGCAATGCTGGCGAGCACGACCTGGCCGAGGGGGCCGGCTGCCTGTGCTGTGGCGTGGGAGAGGCTGTCGCCGAACTCGGCGGGCGCGATGCCCAGCGCGTAGGCGATGTAGCCGCGATGGACGGGCAACAACGCGGAAATGTCGATGGGATCCGAGAGCACGCCCAGATCGGTCGCAGCGAGTTCGCCCTCGATGTCGGGGAAGGCCTCGGGGATGTTTGAATCGCCCCAGTCGATGCCCGGCAGCACGTCGTCGCAGGTGACCACGGCTACATCGGGTGCAGGCTCTTGGGGGCAGGCGCTCAGGCTGAGTGCAGCCAGCAGACACAGCACTGCCTGGGCGTTGGCTGGACGGTGCGAGTCAGGCCTTCTGTTCATCGGGCGTCTCCCACGAGGGGCGAGGATAGAACAATCGGAACCGGCGAGTCGAACCCCCGGGCTCAGTGTCGCACTGCCGTGGCTCGATGGACCTGAAGGAGGCTCCCTGTGGCGCCTGATCACCTTGACAGTAAAGGGGTCCGCAAGTAGACCCATCGCGCGCCTTCCCTAGGTGCCCGGAGATCCACGCGATGGCAGCCAAGAAGTCCAAAGACGACCTGCTCAGAGTCCTCGACGACGAGGGCAAGGTGATCAAGGGAGCAAAGGTTCCGAAGCTGTCCGACGAGGAACTCCTCAAGATCTTCGACGTCATGTTGATGGTGCGAATCGTCGATGACCGAATGATGCGCCTGCAGCGCCAGGGCCAACTCGGCTTCTACATGAAGTCGCTGGGAGAAGAGGCCTCCCACTTCTCGGTGTTCCCCTTGCGCAAGACCGATTGGGTGCTTCCCAGCTACCGCGAACAGGGCGCCTGGTTCTGGGCCGGCTACACCATCGACGACTTCATCAACCAGTTGTTCGGCAACGCAGAAGATCCCGTCAAGGGCCGCCAGATGCCGGTGCACCATTCGGCCAACTGGCTCAACTACGTGTCCATCAGTTCGCCTGTCGGCACCCAGATCCCCCAGGCTGTGGGCGTTGCCATGGGCATGAAGATCAAGGGCACCGACGACGTCGCAATGACCTTCTTCGGCGAGGGCACCTCGTCGACCGGCGAGTTCCACGTTGCAATGACCTTTGCGGGCGTCACGAAAGCTCCGGTGGTGTTCGTCTGCCGTAACAATGGTTGGGCGATCTCGGTGCCCCGCGAAAAGCAGAGCGCGGCCGAGAGCTTCGCGTCCAAGGCAGTGGGCTACGGCATGCCGGGCATCCGAGTCGACGGCAACGACATCCTGGCAGTAATCCAGGTAGCTCGCGAGGCGGTCGACCGCGCCCGCGCCGGGGAGGGCCCGACCCTTATCGAGGCGGTGACCTACCGCCGAGAAGGCCACTCCAGCTCCGACGACCCATCCGTCTACCGTGCCGAGAGCGAACCCGAAGAATGGGCTAAGAAGGACCCCATCAAGCGCCTGCGGGGCTACCTGCAGGAGCGGGGAATCTACTCTGAGGAACTCGAGGCCGAGATCAGCGAAAAGCACAATGAGTCCATCACCCGCGCCTATGAGCGGGCACAGACCCTCGGCGCGCCCGACATCGACACCCTCTTTGAAGACGTCTACGAGGAGCCACCCTGGCACCTGGAAGAGCAGCGCAACTACTTGATGCAGCAGGAGCGGACCAAGTCTCCTCATCACCACTAGGTTCGACAGGTATCGGCGAAAACCGGCAAGCAAGGAACGACCCATGGCAACCATGAACATCATCCAGGCGGTGAACAACGCCCTGCATACCGAGATGGAGCTCGACTCGTCGGTCGTCATCCTCGGAGAGGACGTCGGTAAGTTCGGCGGCGTGTTCCGCGCCACCAGTGGTCTTTACGACACGTTCGGTGCCGAGCGGGTCATCGACACTCCACTGGCCGAGTCCGGGATCATCGGCGCCGCCATCGGCATGGCCCTGTATGGCTTGCGGCCGGTCCCCGAGATCCAGTTCGTGGACTTCATCTTCCCCGCCTTTGATCAGATCGTGAACGAGCTGGCCAAGTTCCGCTATCGCTCCGGCGGTCAGTATCCCTGCCCGGTGGTGATCCGCACGCCTTATGGCGGCGGTATTCGTGGCGGCCACTACCACAGCCAGAGCCCCGAATCTCTGTTTGTGCACACCGCGGGTCTGAAGGTCGTGATTCCGTCCAATCCCCGCGACGCCAAGGGCCTGTTGCTCGCATCCCTGCGCCAGAAGGACCCGGTCCTGTTCATGGAGCCAAAGCGCATCTACCGTGCGTCCAAGGGGGATGTACCCGAGGAGGACTACGAGATCCCCCTGGGTGTCGCCAACGTGGTCCGCGAGGGCACGGACTGCACCGTCATTGCCTACGGGGCCATGATGCCGGTCATCGAAGAGGCGGCCGTCGCTGCCGAGGCCGCGGGCATCTCCACCGAACTCATCGACATGCGCACACTGCTGCCCTTCGACATCGAGACAGTCATCGAGTCCGTAAAGAAGACCGGTCGCGCCGTCGTTGTTCACGAGGCGCCCAAGACCTGTGGCTATGGCGCCGAACTCGCCGCGTCCATCTACGAGCGTGCCCTCGAATATCTCGAGGCGCCGATTCAACGGGTCACTGGCTTCGACATCCCGTTCCCGTTTACCCTCGAGCACGAGTATCTGCCCAATGCCGATCGTACGCTCGGCGCGATCCGCAAGACCCTGGAGTGGTAGGCCATGAGTTTTGACTTTCATCTCCCCGACCTCGCAGAAGGAATGACTGAGGCTGAGATCGTCAGTTGGAAGGTCAAGGTTGGTGACGACGTCGCCATGGACCAGCCGCTGGTCGAGGTGATGAGCGACAAAGCGACTGTCGAGATCCCGTCGCCGCGGGCCGGCACGATCGCCAGCCTCAACTACAAGGAAGGCGATATGTGCGCCGTCGGTGCGGTGCTGTTCGTCATTGACGAGGCCGGTGCCGGCGCGACAGACAGCGGCAATGGCGCTGGTGCTGCCGTGGTCGCTGCAGACGCCCCGGCCGCCGCTACGCCCGCTGCCGCCCGGGCTCCTGCTGCTGTGCCTGCCGCCGTTGCGCCCGCCGCTCCGACAGCGCCTGGCGGTGAACGAGTGCTGGCTACGCCCGCTACCCGTCGGCTGGCTCGCGAGTTGTCAGTCGACATCAGGGCAATCGCTGGCTCCGGCAAGCGCGGACGAGTCACTACAGCGGACGTCAAGGCCGCCGCCGGGGCTCCTGCAGCCGCCAGTGTTGCGGCTCCCGGCGCTGCTCCCACTCCGGCTTATGCTCCGGTTTCGATCCCGGTTTCCGGTGGTGAACAGCGTGTTCCCTTCCGCGGGCTGCGCAAGAAGATCGCCGAGAATATGGCGCGCTCGGTGCAGACTGCCAGCCACTTCACCTACGTCGAAGAGGTGGACGTCACCGAGTTGGTGGACCTGCGGGCTCGCGCCAAGGAGCGCGGCGCTGAACGCGGCGTCAACGTCACCTATCTGCCATTCATTATGAAGGCGGCGGTCGCGGCCCTGAAGAAGTGGCCGTCTCTGAATGCCTCGCTGGACGAGGCAAGCCAGGAGATCGTCTACAAGCACTACTATCACCTGGGCATTGCCGCCCAGGGGCCCAACGGCCTGGTAGTGACGGTCGTGCGGGATGCTGACAGACGCTCGATCTTCGATACGGCGACGGAACTCCAGCGCCTCGGCCAGGCCGTCCAGGACGGCACCGCCAGTCGTGAAGATCTGAGTGGTTCTACCTTTACGATTTCCTCGCTGGGCAAGCTCGGTGGTGTCCTCGCCACGCCGATTATCAACTTCCCGGAGGTGGGCATCATGGGTGTCCACAAGATCGAACAGAAGCCCGCGGTGCGGAACGGAGAGATCGTGCCCCGCTGGCTTATGAACCTGAGCATCTCGCTCGACCATCGACTCGTGGACGGCTGGGACGGAGCCATGTTCCTGCAGGAGGTCAAGACCCTGCTGGAAGATCCGACCCTGATGTTCATGGAGATGGTGTGAGCCCAGCGCCTCGGACGGCTCCCGTGGCACCCGCCAAGACCAAGAGCAGCAAGGGCAAAGGCACCAAGAAGGGTGCCGCCAACCGCAAGGGTCCGGCGTTTGCTTACTTCGATGGTGATCCCGAGGAGAAGGCCCGTGGCCTGTTCCAGCTGGTCGCCGAAGATGGCAGCTTCAACGAAGACGACGTCCGCGGCATTGACCGCGAGCTGGCGTTGCGCCTGTACCGGGGCATGCTGTCGATCCGGATCATCGATGCGCGAATGATCGCCCTGCAGCGGCAGGGGCGAATCGGCTTTTACGGCGAGGCACTGGGGCAGGAAGCCTCGGTGGTGGGCTCGGCCGCGGCGCTCGAGCCGCGTGACTGGCTGGTGCCAGCGCTGCGTGAGGCGGGTGCCGGCCTGTACCGAGGCATGTCCCTGAGTACCTACCTGGCGCAGATCCTCGGCAACTCTAACGACGTCTGCAAGGGCCGGCAGATGCCATGCCATCCCTGCGATCGCGACACCAACTACGTGGTGATGTCGTCGGTGGTCAGCACCCAGATCCCGCACGCGGTAGGCATCGCCATGGGCATGAAGATCAAGGGCACCGACCAGGTCTGTATCGGCTTCATGGGCGACGGCGGCACCAGTGAGGGTGACTTCCACGTGGCCCTGACCTTCGCCGGCGTGTCCAAGGCACCTGCAGTGCTGGTCTGCCAGAACAACCAGTGGGCGATTTCGACACCGGGCAAAGACCAGTGTGCCGCCGACACCCTCGCTCTCAAGGGCCTCGGCTACGGACTCGAGTCGCTGCGTGCCGACGGCAACGACGTGTTCGCCGTCTATGAACTGGTGAAGTACGCCGTGGACAAGGCGCGCCGTGGCGAGGGGGCCAGCTTCATCGAACTACTTACCTACCGAGTCAGTGCGCACTCCACGTCGGATGATCCATCCAGGTACCGAGACGAGTCGGTCACCGAGGTGTGGAAGGAAACTCGTGACCCGCTGGAGCGGCAGCGTGCCTTCCTGGCCAGCAAAGGCTGGCTGTCTGATGACGAAGCGCAGGCCATGGCGGCGGAGATTGAAGGGCAGGTAAGGGCGGTGGTTGCCGAGCAGGAAGAAGCCGGTCCGCCGCCGTTGGACTCGCTCATCGAGGACGTGTTCGCCGAGCCGACCTGGCTCCTGCGCGAGCAACTCGCCCGGTTCAAGGACGGCTAAGGCCGCAACGCAGAAGGAGAGAATCGTCATGGCAAAGGAACTGCGTGCAGATGCGGTAGTGATTGGCAGCGGACCCGGCGGCTACGTGTGCGGGATCCGGCTGGGCCAGTTGGGCGTCAAGACCATCGTGGTCGAGAAGGAAAGCCCCGGCGGTGTCTGCCTGAATGTCGGCTGCATTCCCTCCAAGGCGCTGATCCATGCTGCCAAGACCTTCGAGAAGCTGAGCAAGTCCGAGGTCATGGGGATCAAGATCACCGGCAAGCCCAAGGTCGACATGGAGCAGATGCAAAGTTGGAAGGGCGGCATCGTCAAGAAGCTCACCGGTGGCGTGAA
This sequence comes from uncultured Rickettsiales bacterium, assembly GCA_964490445.1. GTDB lineage: Bacteria > Myxococcota_A > UBA796 > UBA9615 > UBA9615 > UBA6601. The sequence goes on from CAZBDA010000077.1 coordinate 13,737, forward strand.
GCAACTGCTCAAGGCCAACGGCACGCAGTTCGTAGTAGGTACCGCCCGCCTCGCCAGGGGCAGTGGTGGCGCTCACCGCGTCATCGTCGATGGCAAGGACGGCGAGACCACCATCGTGGCGAAGAATGTCGTGCTGGCGACCGGCTCGCGACCCATCGTCATTCCCGGTTTCGAGATCGACCAGGACAAGGTGCTCGATTCCAGCGGCGCCCTCGCCCTGACCTCTGTGCCAAAGCGCATGGTCGTGATCGGTGGCGGCTACATCGGCCTGGAACTGGGTACCGTCTACGCAAAGCTCGGCAGCGAGGTGACCGTGGTCGAGGCTCTTGATTCGCTGCTCTCGGGCATGGACAGAGACTGCGTCAAGGTCGTTGCCCGCAAGCTCAAGAAGATGGGCGTCGACGTGAAGCTGAACACGAAGGCCATGGGCTGGAAGAAGAGCGGTAAGGCCATGGCAGTCACTGTCGAGGGCAAGGGCGGCGAGGAGAGCATCGACACCGACGTGGTACTGATCAGCGTCGGTCGGCGCCCCAACAGCGAGAACCTGGGACTCGACAAGGTCGGTGTGAAGACCGAGCGTGGCTTCGTTCCCGTCGACGACAAGCTGAGTACCAATGTGCCGGGCATCTACGCCATTGGCGATCTGTGCGGCGGCATGCTGCTGGCCCACAAGGCATCCAAGGAGGCGGAAGTCGTCGCCGAGGTAATCGCCGGCCACAACGCCGCCATGGATGTGCGCACGATTCCCGCGGTGGTATTCACCGACCCCGAGGTCGCCTCGTCGGGCATGACCGAAGAGGAAGCGACTGCGGCTGGTCACAAGCTGAAGGTGGGCAAGTTCCCATTTGCCGCACTGGGGCGGGCCCTGTCGGTGAACGATACCGAGGGTTTCGCCAAGGTGGTCGCCGACGCGGAAAGCAACGAGATCCTCGGCTGGCACATTGTCGGCAACGGCGCTTCTGATCTCATTAGCGAGGGCGCTCTGGCCCTGGAGATGGGCGCCGAGTTGCACGACATGAGTCTCACTGTGCACCCGCACCCGACGCTGAGTGAGGCGCTCATGGAGGCCTCGGCCGCGGCGCTCGGCGAGGCGGTGCACGTCCTCAACAAGTGAGCCTGCCTTCGGCGCAAAGGCTGGCGAGCCTGGCCGTGGTTGACCTCGGCGTACTGCCCTACCGCGAGGCCTATGCCGAGCAGCAGCGCCTGCTCGACTCCGTGGCCGCGGGCTCGGCGCCGGATAGCCTGTTACTGGTCGAGCATCCCCACGTAATCACCCTTGGCCGCAACCGCGAGGCGCCCGGCAACGTGCTCGCTGCAGCTGAACTCGAGGTGGTGCAGGTAGAGCGTGGCGGCGACGTCACCTACCATGGTCCTGGCCAACTGGTGGCCTATCCCATCGTTCGCTTGGCAGAGCACGAGCGAGACCTGCACCTGTTCATGAGGCGACTGGAAGACGCCATCATTGCCATGCTGGCGCGCGCCGGTTTGCAGGCCGGGCGCTCCGACGGCAATACCGGAGTCTGGTTGCAAGGCCGAAAGCTCGCGTCTATCGGCATCGCCTGTCGCCGTTGGGTCACCTGGCATGGCCTCGCGCTGAACCACAGCACCGATCTCGGTTACTTCCAGCGCATCAATCCCTGCGGCTTCGAGTCCTCGGTGATGACGTCGATGGTTGCCGAACTCGGCGACTCGGCACCCGACATGACGCAGGTCAAGAGCTGGCTCAGCGAGGAACTGGCCAGGGCCCTGGGACGGCGACTCGGCACCGCTTGAGGACAATCCGTTGCTGTGTAGTGCTGTTGCTGCGCTACGATCAACTCTGTGCGGAGCCCTCCAGTATCAGGTTCGATCGTCACACTGGCTGTGGGCCTGCTTGCCGTTGCGTGCGGCTGCGCCCCCTACGATGATGCTCCCGAGTGTGGCGATGCGACCGTAGAGGACCACTTCCGCTTCGACCCCTACACCAGTGAGTTGGCATCGCCTTCGCACGGGGTCCGCACCCCGGGCAGCTTCACTGCCTGGGAGGTGGGCGAGGTAGTCTTTCAGCGCAAGGGAGGGGAGCCCCACGGCTTCTTCCTGGTACTGGAGGGTGAGGGGACACTTCCTGATCTACTCGCCAGCCCGCCCCCGGCTCGGCCTGCCATCACGGCATTTGGCTTTGATCCGCCAGCTGCAGAGCCCGCTGAGCCGCTGCTGCGCTACGGAGGCGTGCCTGGAGACCTTCGCTTGCTGGCGGGCAACGTCGAACTGCTCGAGCCCCTGGACGGTTGGACCGTGCGCTCGCCGCGGGACGAGGAGACCTGCCGCTCTTTCCATGGCGACGGCGGTTGGCTGCGCATCAAGCCCGTCTATGTCGGCCGCGACGGCGAGGAACGGCGGCTCTTTCCTGGAGATCGGGCTGTGTTCGGTCAGTTCGAGGTCGTCGTCGTCAGTGCGCAAAGCAACAACCGAAACCACCCCTGGGCGCCCTGTTCTGGCGAAGTCTGCCCGTGGGAGAAGCTGGCCTGGTGGATTGCACCTCTCGGCGCGGAATTGCTGCCCCTGTGAACGAGTCAGTTGCCGGCGCCCAGGTCGGGCGTGGCGCGGTCGTCGTCGCTTGAGCCGAAGTGCAGGAAGCGCCACAGTGGCCCCTTGAGCCCCTTCTGCAGTCGCAGTCGCTCCAGCATCGTTTCCTGGAAGGTGTCCTTGTCGCCGGGCGTGATCCAATGACTGCGCCGCTTGCACTCGTCGAAGATCAGCTCGACTCCTGCGCGGTCCAGCTTCGGCGAGAAGTAGAAGGTCGGTAACAGGAGGTCCTCGTCGCGGGTGACCAGGCCCTCGTCGATGGCGCGCTGGTGGAGCAGTCCGCCGGGGTAGATGCGCACGCCGACCATGGCAATCACGGCGGCGGGATCGAGTTCGTCCATCACCGCGAAGGTCTCCTGGGCCGTCGCCCGGGTCTCTTCCGGGCCGGCGAAGATCAGGCTCACGGCGGTGCGTATTCCGTTTGCCTGCAGGTTCGTGATCGATTCGCGGATGTGCTTCTGGAAGAAGCCTTTGCGGAAGGCCCGAAGCACCGGGTCGGCTGCGGAGTCGCAGCCCATCTCGACTTCCCGGCAGCCGGTCTCGGCCGCCAATTCGGCGAACCTGGGGCTGACCTGGCGAGGATTGATGTAGGCCGTCCAGCCGATGTCGAGGCGCCGCTTCCGGATCTCCTCGAGGATGCCGATGGCCTGTCCTTCGGGGAAGTTGAACACCGAGTCCACGAAGAAGAAGTCGCGCACCCCTTCGCCGAGCCAGTGTTCGATCTCGTCGGCGACGTCACCGGGACTGCGAGTGCGCTCGGTCGCGCCCTCGAGGATGGGATAGGTGCAGAACGTGCACTTGAAGCGGCAGCCGCGCTTGGTCTGCAGGTTCATCATGCCGCCTTCGCGGTAGTAGCGCTCGACCGCGAAACCATCCCAGCGTGCGGCAGGGATGAGGCGGGGGTCGAGCCGGCCGGCGGGCTCGCCTTCGAACACGCGTCCGCTGGTGCGGTCGCGCCAGACGATGCCCGGCAGGGTTCGCGGTTCGGCGCCCTCCTCCAGTGCATCGAGGAAGGCTGGGAACACCAACTCGCCCTCGCCGACGACGCCAAAATCGACGTCGTAGCGCGCCATGAAGGGTAGGGGGATGAGGCTGAAGCCCGCGCCGCCGAAAACCAGGGGCAGTTCGGGCGCCGCGGCACGGAACGACGAGATGATCACCTCGAGGTCGGCCAGCGGAGTGTAGGTGATGGGGTAGGCGGAGTTGTCGATGTTGCGAATGGACAGGCCCGCGACGTCTGCCCAGCCCACCGCGACCTGCTCGCGAATGGCCGCGTCGATGTCCTCGACAAAGGTGAGGTCGAGGACCCTGTACTCGTGTCCTGCTCCGTGCAGGCACGAGGCCAGCGTCGCCAGGCCGAGCGGCGGCACGGGGTCGGGGTAGGTGTAGCGGTTGGTGTTGACCAGCAGGACACGCATTGGGGCGAGTGTGCCGACGCCATTACCGATGTGCAACCACGAATCCCTGTCGGGATAGGGGCTACAGCGCGGGAAGGGCTTCGTGGCCGTCCTCGCCGAAGCTCTCGGTGAGCACGCCGAAGTTGGCAAGCATGGCGATGAACAGGTTGGCGACGGGTGTCTGCTGGCCGTAGGTGATGTGGCGGCCGGGAAGTACTTCGCCGCCGCCGCCGCCTGCCAGCAGCACCGGCAGGTTGGAGTGGCTGTGGCTGTCGCCGTCCTCGATCTCGCTGCCGAAGTAGAGCAGCGAGTTGTCCAGCAGGGTGCAGCCGTCTCCCTCGTCGACAGAGTCCATCGCCAACAGCAGGTCGACGAAGTGCTGCACCTCCCAGCGGCCGATGATGCGCAGCTTCTGCAGGTTCTCTTCGTAGCCCTGGTGGTGCGAGAGCTCGTGGTGCGCGCCCGCGGCACCCAGGAAGGAGTGATTGCGATTTGAGGCGCCGTTGCCGTGCATGAAGGTCGTGACGCGGGTGAGGTCGCAGCGCATGGCCACGACCATCAGCTCCGTCAGCACTGCCAGCCGTTCGCTGAACTCGAGATCGAGGGGGGGGCCGGGCGGCGGGACGCAGGTGCTGTCGCTGAGGTTCTCGATCCGCAGTTCCAGCTCTCGCACCGAGTGGAGGTACTCGTCCATCTTCAGCGCGTCGCTGCGGGACAGGCCACTTTGCAGGCGCTGGGCGTCGGCGTACACCGAATCGAGCACCGACAGGCGAAGGACGCGGCGGCGTTCGATCTCTGCGGCGGTCAGGGTTGGATCGGCGCCGGCGAACAGCCGCGAGAACAACAGGCGGGGATCTGTGATCTTGGGTAGTGGGGTGGTCGGTCCCGACCAGGCAATGTTGCGCTGGTAGGCGCACGAGTAGCCGTTGTCGCAGTCACCTACCGGAGAGCCGCTGTCCATGCCCAGTTCCAACGACGGAAACTGGGTCTCACTACCCAGGGCCTGCGCTGCGACCTGGTCCACAGAGACCCCGTTGTAGATGTCCTCGACGCTGTGATTCAGCGTCGTGCAGGTAAGGAAGGTGCCGGTGCCGCGCGCGTGGTCGCCAGGTACGCCGGACACATGCGCTGCGGCATTCGCCAGTCCGGTGAGCACGCTGACCTTGTCCTGGATGGGCGCCAGCGGCTCCAGTATCTCCGGCAGGTCATAGCCGCTTCCCGAACTGCTCGGAGTCCACCAGTTCATCTGCATGCCGTTGGGAACGAACCAGAACAGCAGCCTTCGGGGCTTGTCGTTGCCGGCGGCCCAGAGCTGCCGAGGCAGAGCGGAAGGCAAAAAGGGCAGGGCGAGGGTCACTCCTGCGGCGCGCAGGAAGCTGCGCCGGGACAGGCCCGAACTCACCTCGCGCCACTGCTCGTGGGCGAGCCGCAACCGCCAGGGTGCGATGCGTGCTCGCCGGCTCATGGCGCCTCCTCGGGGGCCTCGCCGCGTCGCGTGCGGAAGGGCTCGGAGCGGACGATGGCGATGGCAAGGTCGGAAAAGCGATGGCCAGAGCTTGTGAAGCGTTCCTCGATGGCTGCCAGGGACTCGACGTCGCCCGGGCCTGGGGAGCGGCCCAGTGCATAGGTGAACACCTTGCGAGTCATGCAGTCGGGTACGCGCGAGTCCACCGCGAGCAGTTGCGCCAGTTCCACCGCGCCGTTGAAAGAGAGGTCGCCGGGCAGGGAACCGCTGTCATCGACAGGAAAGCCGCCGTCATCGACCTGGCGCTCGGCACCGATGCCGTCGAAGCGCTCCAGGCCGAAGCCGATGGGGTCCATCAGGGTGTGGCAGCCCGAGCAGGCCGGGTCGGCGCGGTGCTGCTCCATCTGCTCGCGCAGGGACAGCTCGCCTAGGCCTTGTTCGATCAGACCCTCTACCCCGGCGGGCGGCGGTGGCGGACTCGCGCACAGCAGGTTATCTGTGACCCACTTGCCCCGCTTTACCGGCGAGGTACGGGTCGGGTAGGACAGCGTCGCTAGCAGGCCGGCCGTGGTCAACAGCCCTGTGCGGCCCTGGGGCATGGCGATCTGCTGCCAGATCTCGGGAGCGATGCCCAGGCCGTAGTGCTCGGCCAGCTGTGCGTCGACGAAGGTCTGGTCGGCTGTAAGCAACTCCAGCATCGAGCGGTCATCGAGCAGTATGTCGCTTGTCAGCAGTTCCATCTCGGTGCGTAGGGAAGCGCGCAATTCCTCGCGCCAGGCGGGATACGCCCAGGGATCGGGGGCGAGGTTCTCGATCGCCCGGATCCACAGCCACTGGCCGGCCAGGTTGTCGATAAGCGCCTCGCTCTTCCAGTCATCGAGCATGCGTCGGACCTGGGCATCGAGTACCTCGTCCTGCAGCAGAGAGCCATCAGCGGCCGCCGCGAACAACTCATCGTCGGGCAGGGACGACCACAGAAAGTAGGACAGTCGCGAGGCCAACTCGTAGGGATCCAGGGGATGTACGCTGTCGCTGTGTGGCTCGGGGTCGTGCTCGACCCGGAACAGGAAGCGCGGCGACACCAGGATTGCCTTGACGCCGAGCAGCACCGAATCCTCCCAGGTGCCGCCGGAGTCCAGCGAACTGTGGAACAGGGCCATGAGCTCATCGAGCTGCTGTTGCTCGACGGGTCGTCGCCAGGCCTGGCCACCGAACTGTGTGAAGATCTGTTCGGCACAGGAAGTCCCGCTCTTGCCTTCTCCAGTGCAGGTGAACACCTTGGCAAAGCCGGGTGGGCGCTCGCCGCTGGCATCGATGGGGCCCTCTACCTCGATCCAGTCGACCAGCAGGTTGCGATCGAGTCCTTCGTCGGGGAGGTAGAAGTCATTGAGGAAGGCCGCCCCGAAGCTGTGGGTGCCTGCGCTCAGCTGCAGCGTGCGCTCCTCGATGACCGGCGCTGTCTCCTCGGCGAGCACATCCAGGGTCTCGATGTCGACGCCGTCGACGCGCAGCGCCATGCGCACCGGCTCATCGCCTGCCTGGTGACCGTACACGCGCACGGCAAAGCGGTAGCTGCCATCAGCGGGCAGGTCGACGAAGGTGTCGATGTAGCCGTTGGACCAGATCATCCAGCCCTCGGAGTAGGGGCCGCCGGTGTTGTACTCGACGTCGGGCCCCTCGGCCTCGGCGCGCCACAGCTGTGACGAGACCAGCGGCGCTGCCACTGCTTCCTGCAGCAGGCGGTCGACGCTCAATTCCCACAGCTCCAGGTGCAGCGGAGACAGGCTGAGGACGGCCGCCTGATTGTCGAAGCCGTCGCCGAAGTCGTCCGGCGGCAGGTCGGCGGCGGCCTCGATGTCGGTCAGCAGCAGGTCACGAACCGTGCGGTTGATCTCGGCGCGGTTGAGCCGGTGCAGGACCACTCGCTCGGGGCCTGTTGGCGCTGCCGGTGGTTCTTCTACAGGCTCGGCCGGACATCCGGCCAGCAGGAGCGCGAGGGCAAAGGTGGCAGGAAAGCGATTCACGGCTACTGGCACACTAGCGCGCCGAACTGCTGCAGACCCCACCGCCGCCTGGCGAAGCATGCGGGCAGTGGATCTCAGGGTCGCTGATGGCCGCCACTTCCAGGTGGTAGAGCCGGCATTGGATGGTGTTCCCGGAAGTGCTGCCGAGGGTCCCGTCAAAGTCATAGAGCTGAGCCGCTCCAGTGCATGATGCGAGGGTTGTGAACAACTGGTTGTCGCCGTCGCAGTAGGCCTGGGCGAGCGAGCAGTAGGGCTCGACCAGGGTGTCTGAGCAGGCAAAACCGCTGGCGACGCTGCCGCCGAACCGGTTGCCGTGGTCGCAGTGGTCGGCATTGGTGGACCCGACGGTGTGATAGATGCGGCAGGCCAGGCTGCCACCGCTGGTGGCCCCCGGGGTTCCGGCCGACATCAAGCCATCAAGAAGGGCGTTTCCGCAGTCGCTCGCACACAGGGCTGCAGCGGGGCTGCAGTGGCTTTGACGAGCAGCACAGTACGCGGAGCAGGTGTTGCAGTGCGGCCAGGTAATGCAGTCCTGATCGTTGCAGTCGGCCCACCCGTCGTTGTCGTTGTCGAGGCCGTCATCGCAGACCACCTCTGCGGGGAGGCTAGCGTCGTCATCGTCGTCGCCTGCGCCATCGTCGTCATCCCCGCTGTGCTCGCAGCCGTCCGGGTCGATGAACCCGTCACAGTCGTTGTCGATCAGGTCATCGCAGATCTCTTGAGCCCCGGGGTTGACGGCCGGGTTGCTGTCGTCGCAGTCATCTTGCGCCGCAAAACCGTCGCCATCGAGATCTGTCTCGGGCAGAGAGTCCAGGCCCGTACTCATCATCAGGCCGTCCTCGCCCACCGCCCAGCAACTGTCCGGGTCCATGCAGGTGATCCCTCGCAGCACGGGGCTGCTGGGAATGCTTTGCTGCTGCCACGGCTCGCTGGGGTCGGACACTGCCGTGTACGAGATGAAGCCGCCGGCGGCATTCCCACCCACCGCCCAGGCTACGGGGGAATCAAAGTTGCCCGGGGCCCCCTCGTGCACATGGACGTCATACACAGTGCCACTGCTGCCAGCGACTCCGATGTCTCCCTGGCTCCAGCTGCCGGGGCTTACGGCATGGAACACTTGCTGGCTAGAGCCGACGGCAATGACCATGGACCCATAGGTGTTGCAACCGATGCCCCACAGTCCGACGTCGGGGTCGGGGAACGACTCGAGAGTCGGGGCGCCGTCCAGTGAGTACATCACTGTGCCGCCGTTGCCCACCGCCCGCGCCCTCACGATGTCCTCGTCCTGGTACCGGCAAGCGGACTTGAGGACACCAGCACCGCCCACAATAGGGAGAGAGGTCCACGAGCCGCCCCCATCGATGGTCACGTAGATATTGGCACTGCCCTGACCACCGTAGACCACTGCGTAATTCGAGCTGCTCGCCACTACGTCGTAGAAGGTGGGGTCATTGGTCTCTGTGCTCTGTCGGCTCCAGTCGTGGCCCCAGTTCTCTGTGTGCAGGATGATCGAGTCGCTATCTGGCCCCGGAGCGCCCACTGCCCAGCCGTGGCCGCTGGGGAGCATGTCGATGCCATACAGGGTGCCCGTGACGGTTGGCGTGCCCTGAACTGTCCAACTCTGTCCGCCGTCGTTGCTGTGAACGATGAGTCCGCCCTCGCCGACGGCCCACACTTGCAGCCCAAAAGGAATGCTCGTCACGTCGTAGATGTGCGGTGCCCCCTGGCCCAGCGTATCCCCGATGAGGTCCATCGCTTGTACCCAGGGAAGGGTGATGCCATTGACGTCTGTGACGGGGCCCTCGTAGACGCTCCAGGAGTTCGGATCGGTGCAGTAATTGCTTTCGGGGAGACCCTGCCCGCACAACGCAGGGCGGTCCTCATCTGCGACATCCTGCTCGAAGATTGCCAGTTCGAGCCGCCCCAGCCGGCACTCGAGGCTGTTGCCCACGTCGGTCCCCGGGGGTGGGTCCTGCTCGGCTCGGGGGAGCCCGCCCGCGACATCGAGGCACTCCTGGAAGTCCGAGAAAAGACCCAGCCAGCCGGTCTCATCGCCCCCCTCCTGTTCCATGATGGCGCAACTCCCGGCGCCGAGTACGCAATAGGGCCAGGAGAGTTTCAGCCGCTCTTCGGGGTTCCGGTCGGCGCAGGGATAGCCGATGCTGCTGCGACCGCCCAGCAGGCCACCAAAACTACATCGCGCGTCTAGCGGCTCACCGGTGCTCTCGCCGTCTGGACCCAGCCAGCCCATCCTGCAACTGAGGGTGTTGCCCTCCAATGTTCCTGGCTGGCCCACCTCCAAGCCGGCCCAATCGAGCATTGTCTGACAGCCCTCGTGGCACTGATCCGGGTCCCATCGGCTCGGGTCCCCATCCGGTAGGCAGGTTTCCTGGTACAGGAGACAGAAGTTCGTGCAGTTGACCTGGAGCGGATCAGAGGTGTCGTCGTCATCGTCGCCACAGAGGTCGGTCCCTGAGCAGTCCTCGTCTTCGCAGTCCACCTGGCCATCGCAGTCGTTGTCCTGGTTGTCGTCGCACGATTCCTCGGTAGAACTCCCTGCGATGGCTGGTTGGTTGCCCGGAGCAGTGGGATCGAGCGTGCGCTTGCAGGTCGCCAGGCCGGTGGACTCATCCTCGATGCACAGGTGGTGGATCGGACACTGGAAGTCCGCAACACAGGATTCAGGCAGGGGTAGACAGACCCCTGCCGTGCTGGGGCAGCTGCTTCCTGCGATGCTGCAGTAGGCGGAATAGGGGCAGTTCAGGTTGGACTCGCAAGGGATCTCGCTGGGCAACTCGAAGGAGCATCCCGCGACCAGGACGAACAGCAGGCCGGTAACCAGCAGCCAGGCCTGTGCTGTCGGTGCTCGTCTCACCATCTCAGCTCCAGGCTTGCCGAGGCACCTCCTAGCGGATGGGGCGCCACGCCAAGGCCGAGCCGTGGGCGCATCCTCCCGCCCCGCCCGGTGCGGGCTTCCGCAGCCGACCAGAGGAGCGATGTCAGTGATCCTACCGCCATGCCTGCGGCCAACGAAAACAGCACTGTGGCGTTGCGGGCCTGGGCTACGCCGTTCCGGTAGTGCTCGTTCTGTTCGTCTTGATGCTGGAGTTCGGCCAGCATCGCTGCTGCGCTTGCGTCCATGGCGCTGCGCTGCCACAGCGCCAGTGAGGTGAATACCGCGGTGGCAGAAGTCAGGCCGATGCCCAGGCCGAGGCTAGCCTTTCTTCTCTTGTCCCGGTCGACTGCCCGTACTGCGTCGGCGCTGGTCTGCAACTTGAGCACCCGGATCCTGCGCTGCGCGTCCAGCACCATGGGCCCGAGGGACGTGTCCTCCTGGTGTGCTGCGAGGAAACCCTGCAGGTCCTGGGCTGCGCGGAACTCCTGGTCCAGGCACTGCGCCAGGACTCCTCGCCAGTACAGAAGGAAGCTGGCGCGGCTGTGCTTGTAGGTCTTGATCACCTCGGTCCAGACTTCGTTGACGGTGCCCAGGGCACTTGACTGTAGGGCCACATCCACTCCGGCCACGTCGGTGCAGTACAGGTCGCGAGCCGTGCTGGCCGCGAGGGCTGCTTCTTCGGGGCTCATCGTCGGTGCTTCTTTTGCTTCGGGTGCCTCCATGCTGTTCGGCGGTTCCGCCTCGGGCTCTGCTTCGGCGGGTTCCTGGGCGTCTGCCGAACCGGGCCAGCCAAGCAGCGCAAGGGCCAGGAGGAAGGAGCAGGTACCAGGAGATGTGCAGAACAAGGGCTGATTCCAGTCGTGGCCCACAGGCCGCCAGTCAAGGTTACCACGCCCGAGGTGCGGGGTCCAGACGCGCTGGATATTGTT
>CAZBDA010000077.1:25022-25354 GCA_964490445.1 uncultured Rickettsiales bacterium
GGCGTGGGGGGGGGGCCTGTGGCGCTGTTTCTTGTGCCGAGCCGTCACTCGCAGGGCCCTGCCACACTTCGCGGGGAGGTGTTGCGCCCGGCGAAGCGCTCTGTTGACTCGTTTCAGGGACTAGAATCCACCGCCAAAGGGCACATCGATGAGGATGACGTCGCCACCGATGTTGTCTTCGCCGACGATGTCATAGGCGAGGTTCTCGGCCTGCTCGATGGGCAGACGCGGATTGTCCCGGACCAGGAAGTTGCCGGCATCCGGGCCGATGGGAAAGGCCGCCATGCCGATGCTCTCCATGCCGTATAGGCCGGTCATGTCGCGCAGCATCC
>CAZBDA010000078.1:0-25272 GCA_964490445.1 uncultured Rickettsiales bacterium
CAATTGTTGCAACATATAACATCTTGACGGTCTGCTGGCAGATCTTCTCCTTTGTATCTTGCCACTTTGACTTTCCATGCGCATTCGTGACACATTACCGCCTGCCCGTCTACATTGCAGATTTCAGCTTGTGTCACCAAGATTGTTTTCTTGCAATAGTCGCATTCTCGTGTTTCAATAGATCTATGTAGTTCACTGTAGTCTTCCCAATATTGTTCTTTCCAATGTTTCATGAAGAACCATGCCGGTAGTTCATGTTCCATTGTTTCTTCTGTTGTGACTTCATAGGAAGCCATCTCCCTCTCACCACATTCAACGTTTACCATCGTCTTTCCAGTGTTCTCCAGGCTCTTGACCTGTTCTGAACTGAGTATGTACCAATGTTCGTGATTTATGAGTTGTGTTTCGTAATCCATTCCCGCCTTGACTTTGCATTCTTGACTGCACACTTTCGTTTTGCTCCATCGTGGATGAGTCCATTGCTTCATCTTTGCTCTCTTAGTGTCTTCTCCGCAAACAATGCATTTGTCAGGGTTAATTCCGAATCCATTTCCGTCTTTTGCCACGGACTTGTTCGGTCCATATCGATTACGATACATCTCTGCATCAGCCTTCGATTTTGGTAATACTGCTTTGGGGTGAGCATTCTTCACGTGTGTATCATGGATACCTCTCGGGATGTATGAAATGCAACATTTGTCTGTCGCTCCCAGGATGTCGAAACTTCTCGTGTGCTGGTATGGCCATATGTCGTCAAGAGGTACGCTTAATCCGTCATGCCATTTAATATAGAAGGGAGATCTTTCTATCTGTCGGTGACATGTGTGCATTCGCACATTATGATAGATTTGTCTGTTCCGATCTTTGCATGACGAATTTAGCATCGTTCTTCCAACCTGCCAGACCCCGACGAATCCTTCTTCCCAGTATTTCATTTTCCCGTTTTTATCGACATTTTTGTTGTATTCCAGTTCAATAGAGTCTTGGAATTCCAGTTCTACATCGCACCGGCATTCTCTGCTAACTCTGCTTATCATGTCGAAAATTGCTTCATCCCTTTTGCTTGCAACCTCTGTAAAATCCGTGTATGAGAGAGAATCTCTGTCGATCCAACTTTTGAAGATTTCCTGCCCCAACTGTCGTGGGCTTTTAATTCCCAGTTGTTTGCACATTTGGACCCAATCATCATATTTTAATGAGATGTATCTCTCGGGAACATCTTTCGATAGATGACGGATTGGCAAATCCTTGTCTGCCGTCAATTTAGTTTCCCCGAGCCGCGCTGCGCCCAGTGAATCTGTTTTGAAATATCCGTGTTTGAATCCTTCGCTTCTCCAAATGTTTGTCACTTCAGGTAGTTCTCCTTTCTCATACTGTTCTCGATAGATTTTGTCGAACTTGGCATTCCAATCATCAAAGCTCTTTTCTCCTTCTTCGTCCATGGTCTGTTTTGCCATTCGCGTGTTCTTCACTTGTTGAACTCGTGCCTTGCTCACGCAAATTTCTCCGTCATTTGTATCTCCCAGGAACTTCCGCATTGCGCCTTTTGTGACAGCGCGCAACTTTTTCCTGCGTATTTTCATTGTTTCCATATCATCTTTTTCTGCACATATCTTACAAATGTGCATCGACGGATCTTCAATTTTGTCATGTCCGAGTTTTCCCGAACATTGATTATTGCATACTGTGCACCTTTCGGTACACTGAATCCATAGACTTTTCAGCTTTGGTGGTGCAGTCGCCGATGCAACGGTAACTACTCCTCCATTAACCATTTTCGAGTGCATCCTTGACGCAAACGTTCCATAGGTAAAGATTTCTCCATATGATGACATTGGGACATTTGGGTCATTCCCACGGCGAGCTCCATGTTCATGGTAAAGTCTCAGATAATCCTTCTGCTCCTCGAAACTGTTACCCATAGATTGCCAACCCAAGGTCGTTCTCGTCATGTCATCCATGGAAATCGGCATGCCAGATTCGCCAACTTCTTGTAATCTTGCGTTGTTTAATCGAATTTGTTCATTTACCTGGTATTCACGTTGATAGTTTTCGATCTCCCCTGGTTGATCCCAATAGTTACTGAGGTGTTCCAGCGAGTTCTCAACTTTCTCCGTGATTCCTGGTGTCCATGGCACGGCAAGAGCAATGTGCATTAAAGTTTCTCGTCTAATCCATCCTTTTGCTGCCGCGTTATGCCCACGTTCTGTCGCAAAGCATAGTGGTAGAGTTGAGACAAGTTTCATATTTGCCACAAAACGGGTGTATTGTGCAAGATCTTCGCGATTTTGCTGACCGATTTCCGTTTCTTCTTGCAAGTGTAGATGATTATTGTCTCGCATTCTCTCCCGCTCTTGACATTTTGTTGGCATCGCTTCAGACCAGAATTCCATTCCCGAGGTCGATGTCACATTGTTTTGCCGAAACACATGTCTTGTAAGTTCAGCAATTACCGAGAGCGATGGTCTTGCTCTCCATGCATGGTGATGTCCGCCGACGAGGAAGGTTGTGAGCATTGGCTGATCCCGCGCTGTTTTCGCTGTCATCCATGCTTCTTCCTGATTTCTCTCATTCCATCCATCTTCATCTGGACCGCGCCTTCCACGCCAGCCGTTTAGGTTGTACCAACAAACTACAATATAGACAATAGCTAAATATGGGTTCAGCGAACCTTTATAATTCAATAGAAACTCTTTGATGTGACTCTCGGCCACTTTTCCCTCGTGTATGAGAGCCGCCCTGATTCCGCGTTCTCCTCTTTTGCACGATGGCCAAGTGTTTCTACCTTCCTTATCTTTGTTGTTGCTGTCCCAATCCGGATGCCATCCTAGTGATGCTCCACTTATTATCGACGAGTACAGTTCATCTGGTTTCCAGCTCGTTCCATTTTGTAAGTTCATTTCGTTGATTCTCGTCAACCTGTCTGTCCTTCCGGACTTGCTGGTCTTCTGATCTGCCCTCATCCTGTGGCATCCAAGCTTTTCCATCATATAGTTTTCTAGGCCAACCCAACATGTTGAATCCGAAATTACTCCCATTCCTTCCACAAACTCAGTCGTGACCATTGGAGGTGGCCATTCCACCCTTTCAGGTCTTGTTTCCATGATTTGTGCAATCATCTGTGGCAATGGCGGTTCCACTGTCCAAATTTCTCCGGTTTGTGTCAATCGAAATGTGAGGTATTCGAATAGATCCTTGACATTCATTTCTTCCAGTTTCCATCTGTACCCATGAGGATCACCCGCATTAATCCAACATGCAAATATTCTCAATCGTATCAGATGTAATAGTCCTGCCGTGGTTCCGATTGGGTGCGTGGGCATCAGTATCCCGAACGCCATGTTCCAGTGTGCTTGATTGTCTTCCCACGTTTTCCAGTCGAACGGCTTTCCTGGTTCTGGGTAATGTGGAAGATGTGCCTTATGGATTCCATTTTCTACGAATACAACTCGATTTGTGTGCTCATTGAAATTGAATTCTTTCTCAATATCTTCTTTGTCATACTTAGGTTCCATCTTTCCAATCTCCTCAAGCCTAAGCATCTCAGATGTTGCCACCTTTTGGTTCGGTCGCAATCTGGTGACTTCTCCACTTTTGGATGCACTCAATTTCGAAATGTTGTTCCGTATGTTTGCTGAACTTGGTTCCAGCATCCTGTCCTCCATAGATCCATCATCTTCCTCAACTGTATTGATCTGGAACGGATTCATGATGATCCTGTGACCATTCCAATGATCAATCCTCGATTTCTGGTTGAACATGCCACAATAGACGGCGATAAGTGACTTATCATACATGATCTTTTCTACCTCAAACTCTGCAATCCTCAAAGTTTGTGTGACCATTTCCGGGTTTGCCTTGATCATCTTAGTCATCATGACTTGCGTCATCGTCATTTCTCGTCCATATTTTGTGACAAATTCCAGGTATTCCTTCGGTATGTGAAGAGTCTCGATCTGAACAATCTCCGCCATTAGTTCATTGATCGTCTTCGTCTTCTCAATGGGATCAACTTCTTCGCACTGATATTGATCAAAGGTCCTTTTGAAGTCAGCTTTTATTTGCAAGTATTCTTTGTATGACACGCTTGGTGATGGTAATCGGTTCTTTCCGATTTGGTCTACGCGATTCTTTACGTGGTGTAACTCTAGCACTTTACCATCTTTTATTATTCGTTCTGTTCCACTGATCATTTCCTCAAATGCTTCTCTCGATAGAACTTCTCCATGATGGTTTTTCCGAGTTTGAATAAAACAGCTTCGCTCTTCGGCGACTTCGTCCTCATCGTTTTCATCTTCTACTGTGCCTCTTGGTGCATCCCAGTTGCCTGTTTTATCTTGAAAACTCTTTGGTGCTTTCCTGCATAAACCATTCCATGCGGTTTCGTCCTTTGTTCGGATTTTAACTGCATCTCTTAGAATGTGGTCTATTAACTCCACTTCTCTGACGACATTTCCTCTTTTATCAAAGTGTTCTTCACGGAAGATCGTCCTTGGAATAGATTGTCCGATCCAATAGTGAGGATGTCCTCTTGCGATTCCAACCTCGCATCTTCTTCCTTCATCATCCCAAGTCATTCCGTCTGTCATGCATTCCGTTGGTACTCCTGGGAATGTAGGAATTTTCGCCTTCTTCATATCCTTCTCGTATGCTTCATGCCAATTCCGTAAGTACCCTTTCTGCAATTTCTTGACAGTCCATTTGTCGTCACCATCCATTGGTAGCGTGATAGGTGGGTCCGAGCAATCGAACCAGTGGTCAATCGTATTTTGATTGCCTTTGTCGTTGACTTCATACCATTGTTCATAGTCGATCAGTCCCATAGATTTAGTGAAATCTTGAAAGTTGACCTCTTTTCCGTCCGCCTTTTTCACGAACTCGGCATATTCCCTGGAGTACTTTATCGTGTCAGTCCCCAGCATCATAGGTCGATCACTTCCGTTCAAATCACTTCTCGTCATTCTTGTGTCGAGATATTTCCATAGTTCGTCGGCTTGTAATCCCAGTGCAAACTTCTTTTGGCTATCATCAAATCTTGCCATCATCCAATTGTAATTCTCCTCCAGTTCAGCTTCAGTGAAATCGGTACCCATACCCAGCCAATCCATCATATGCGATGTTCCCATTGCTGGTAGCATTCCGTCTTTTCCGAATTGCTTTTCGTACCATTTGATTCCCTCTGGTGACCTGAGGACAAGGTATGCAATTGTGCTGTATTTTCTGATAAGCTCAAAAGCTTTCTCCCATTTGTTTGTTCCAAGGAGGTATCTCACAGATGGCACCATTCCCGGTTTGGTGTAGTTTGCTGGAAGATATCCCGGCTTTTCGTCCATCATTGCTTCGACATCAATATCCATCTTGTACGGCGTCCCATTTTCTGTTGTCCATGCTGCCGCCACCATGTTGTTGTACATGTGTGTCACTTTCAACAGCATTTCCGTGATTTTACCTCTATCCTCAATTCTTGGAACTTCTTCGCATCCTATCGCCTTCCGGACGCGCTCTTCTTCTTTCGTAATAGTCTTCGCATGCTTAATCGAATGATTTGTTTCCGAAATGTAAGATATTAACGATAGATGTTCCTTCGCCCTCCTTGCCATCAACTTCCTTGCCTTTTCCAACTTACTGGCGATTTGTGGCTTGAGTTGTCCAGAGTCTGTCGTTGATATCTCTCCGAAATTAAATGTGATTGACCATTCACTAAAGGCAGGGCACGTTATATGTGGATTTCTCTTGATCGGTATGGGTGGAATTCTTTCAGATTCGAGTTCTTTATTCAACTTCTGAATGGCTCTCCTTACTGCGCTCACATAGTCGACGATTTCATATTCTTCTCCGAAAATCTTCCTCGTATTTAATCGTTGGATCTGTTCTTCATCCATTTCCACCATGTCGATTATGCTGATATTTCGCCATGCACATTCTCTTCTTGGTACAAAATCCTTACATACCTTCGCACGCCAGACGAACAACACCTTTTTGTTCTCTGTCTTTGCTGGTTGCCTGATCATGAGGTTCACCGCATGGGTGGCCCTCTCTGCCCGATCTGGCAGAATGTATCCAAGTGTAGAATGTGTTCTCGGTGGAGTTTTCTGTATCGTCGTCACTTTTCCCAATCGTTGTGAGTCTGCCGCCGAACTCAAAATTCTTATTTCATAGATTCTGATTCCTGTCCATATTGTTCCGTCATCACGAGCATACTCAATAGATGCTGGTTCGATCATCGCCATCATGTCCTGAGGACAGGCACAGATCAATCCATGAGCATATTCCACTGTTGTCTTTACGAGTACTTGTCCTTGCAGATCATTTTGGGTTACTTTGATTTGCGGTGGTTTGTAGTCGTACATATTTGGTTCATCTTCCATAGTCTTTAACGTTTGTTGTCCCTCTCCTTTACCGCCTACGTCATACTCCATCATCGATTCTTCCGTCGATGCAGGCGATTGTGAATTGTCACACCAATCCAAGTCTACTATTCCATCCAACTCTTGTTTCCATTTGTCAATCTCAACATCTTCGGTGACGTTTTCTTCTTCTTCTTCTTCTTCCATCATTTCCGTGTCTTCGTTTTTCTCACGACTTCGATAGAGCTCCCCAATTCTTGCCTTCATGTTTTTAATTTGACTTAAGTCAGTCACATATTTGTTCTCTTCCATCGCTTCGACTTGCCATGATTCCGATAGATCTTTTGGTATCGCTAACGATCCCTTCGTCAACGCCTTCATCACCTTCTTTAATTCATTGACGAATTCTAGAGTTTTGGCTTTAGTCTCCTCGCAGGCTTGACCTGCACTTCCTCTTGGAACCATGCTTTGTCCTGAAGCTTGACTGACCATCCTTGCTATTGGGTCTCTATAAGTCATCCTGTTTTGTCCAGCTTTGTTTGCCAGCTGAATCAAATCTTCTACCGCTATCGTTGGTTGTCTCTCTTTCACAAGACCAAATTTGTCCACATTTGCTCTTTGGAAAGGGGTATACTTGCTCGGATCACCTTTAATCCGCTGCAAATACGGTGGAAGCGCTATGTTTTGAGTGCTTCCATTTGTCACCAACGTGTTATAGCTCGGTGCATTGTCATTTGGCGTCGGAAATTTTCTCTTGTCACCTTCAATAGATGTTTGTGCATTTAGCATCCTTAATCTTTGCTGAGCAGCATTTGGATCACCCCATGACGATCTCTGTTTCTTCGGAGCGTTTCCGTCTTTCGAATAGATCCTTTTGATTTGATCCTCGGGGTAGCTCCCACACCTGATCTTTTCCATCAGTATCTCTCGCTGTTCGTGCATGTCATAGTGTCCCTCGGGCGGTCCGGCTTTTAGGCCTTCTCCGGAATTCCCGATTGTGAACTCGATTAAGAAGCCAAACTTACTCCAGTGTTCAAACCTGTCCCACTCGTGGGCACCTGGTTTCTCCATTGTTTTGTTTTCATTGACAAAGAATTCCATTAGATCATGCCATTTTCCACATGCTTCGCCACAACAGAAGTAATTGTAGTTGTCCGATTTGCTGATATGGTCATAGATTGGTATTGGTTCATTACGCTCCTGTCCATCTCCTGCCATTGGGTTCCAGAATTTCGCGCATGAGTCTGGTGCCGTTTTGCCAAACGTCTCAAAACATGCAGTGTCCATATTTAAGTGGTATCTCCATAGAAGTGGGTCGCCATGTGTCATAGTCGATGCCCATGCTTTTCCTCTATAGATTTTCGCCGCTTCTTGGTCCCAATATTGCTTTCTCAAGGCATTCATCATTTTATAGGAGGCAATAATGTCCAATATCCTTTCTGGTGGGATCGGTATCCAATCGTTTTCCAGATGTTCTTTGTCCATATCATAGTGTGGTGGTTGATCCATGTCTTCATTTGGCCATTTCTTGTCACTGAAGTTTTTGAATCTTGGATCCACTAGGACTAGATGTTTTCCCATTATAGTACATTCGCCATCTTTTGCTCTTTTCATATATTCGTTGTCTGCATATGCTATGAATAGATCTCTGTCTGTCATAGCTGTTCTCATCAAGGCAGTTGTACCAGACATCCATTCCGGAGTTGGGTCGAACATAAACTCGTCCGCGTTTTCTCTCATGAAATCTTTAATGTACTTCAGCGCATCTTTACGATCCAGGATCGCTGAAATATTTCTTTGTGCATTCGTGAGTTTGTCACCATCTCTCCATTCACTGTACAGGGGTGATTGTTTAACCATAGCTACGAATTCCTTACGACACATCATCTTGTCCATAATTTGATTCGTCCATGCAGTTCCCTTGTGGAATAGCATTACAGTTATCACCGTGACATTTTCTCTCCTCGCCCTCTGGTAAGGTGAGAAACATATTTCACATATTGAAGGAACAAACTTTCCAGAGAACTTTCTGGCTTGCCTGGGCATTTTTGGTGTGCTGTTTGCCACATTTGCCGGCCTGCAACTCTCGCCCGGTGCTGCTGGTTCTCTGTTCCGTATCTTAGTTCCTGCCATAGATTCATCGAAGTATGGTGCCCTTGATTGGGTGAAGGCATGTTTAAACTTCGTGTTCCCTGCTTCTCGAATGCTCCGATCATTTGCTCGGTCGAGATGATCTTCTTCGGTGTCAAACCACGGATCATACACTCCCATAGATTCGTCCACAATTTGTACTTCTTCATCATCTGCTTCACCTTTTATCCATGGTGCCAGCTGTTCCGCCGCTGCAATCATTGGTTTAGTTTCCTGAACGGGTTTGTGTGTAGCAGATTCCAACCCCGTCGAAACATTTCTGCCACTCTGATTCATGGGTATGGCATCATCCGTTCCAGTTTCCATAGACACAGGTTCCGGAGTGTTCTCCGTCTCCACAACTGCCACCCATTCTCTTGTTTCCTCATTCCAATTTTGTGCTCCAGTCAGTCTTCGTCCTCCACTGGAACTTGCTGCGTCGTTCCAACCTGACTTATTCCATCTGTGCGCCATCTCCGCTTTTTACGGATTTTCTTTTTGTTTGCTGTGCATCAAAGCACCTGTGAGCCAAGATGCTACATAGCGCAGTCATTGCAGATGATTACTACCCTTTGTGTTTAATAGCGGTTCCGGCAGCGGTGCAATAGAACAATAGTTAGCAATAGATGTTCAGTGTTGTCGGTGTTACAATAGATGACGCTCTTTGGCAATAGAGTCCGATGTCATACTATAGAGCTTGATGTTACCCCCCGGGACCCCGGCCGGAGGCATGCCAACACCTTGCCAACACCTTCCATTTTCCATGCTTGTTCCATAGTCCACTCTGTTTCCGGTTCCGTTCTTTAATAGATGGGGGTCATGCAATAGATTCCGTGTATGCATGTGTGTGTGTGTTCAACACATTTGTGCAAGACAGTCGTTCTCGTGGGCATGCCATTGTGTTCTGAATATGTACCGCTGACATGCAGCACATGACACAGTTTCTTCATTCGCTAGCGCGGTCGCCAGCGCGTTTTCTACCACTGTGTTTGTGTTTTCCGGTTTGTTTTCGTGCATCATTGCACTGAACTCATCACACAGTGCTGGTTTGTTTTTGCGCTTCTTTAGCCATGTTGAAAACGACTTCTGTCTTACATCATTTGTATAGAAAAACTTGGTACTGATGTCCCTCGTTTGGACATCCTTAATTCCAGGCAATCTTAATTGAGCAGTGTCCTTGTTTCTTTTGTTAAAGCTTCTATCATCTTCGATGATTTCGCCAGAGTTCAAATCTGTTGTTATTCTCCGGTAAATGGACTTCATGTTTGGGCCATCATCAAATGGTATTCTGAAGTTGGTAGCTTCTTTGTCGACCCTTGTCCAAATTCCATTCATTTCTGGTTGTCCCTTCTGCTCACAAAATTCTTTAAAAGCTAGATGTGCCTCTTTTACAATACTCCAAGTGTACTTCTCTGTATCTTTCGTGTCTTTTCCTTGACATATCGCATGGTCATGTTCTAAATCACTGTCCGGGTCGTCGTTGGGGCAAGTACTTCCAAGTCTGTACCCGAATTGTTCTGCATTCGGCGAGAATGCAATTGACCATGGTTTTCTAATTAATTTAAACTCACCATTCTTTTTCTTGAACTTTGATCTTAGATCATACATACATCCATCAAAATCGCTGGCCAGGTAATTATGCTTTGATAACCATTCTTTAACTTGATCCTGTCTCCAGTACTCGCATTCTCTTGGCCACTCGTTTACAACGCATCCGCCAAGCTTCATGACCTTCTCCGCTATGATCACAAATGATTTCCATATTGCTCTAAATAGCTTCCAATGATTCGCTATTTTTCTCTTCGTTTTGTATGATCCCTTATGGAAATTGTATCTGTTCCATGCCGATCCCCCCGTGCATGGTATTGCTGACCATAGAAGTATGTTTCCATCTTTTATCGTTGGGTCATCGAGTATTTTCAAAGCTTTCGCCAGTCCTTTTTCTGTTGACATGTCGTCTTTTTCTGTCAACCTTATCAGCTTACAACCTTTGTTATATGTCGCTCTTGTTCCCATGTAGCTATCTTCTCCACAACAGAATTCGATTAGCAACCTGTCATACGGACCATTTTCCGGTTTATTCTGTTCTCTCTCGGTTGCCCTTGGCAGTATGATCTTTGGTAGATCTGGTACTGCTGTCGCTACATCTGAATCTCCCCCTTCGTTGATTCTTTGGAAACCACTATCAGATTCTGTGTATTCCGACATTGGTCTTGATCTTCTTGACTTCTCAAAGTCGTCCAACATCTGATAGTTGCTACTGTAGCCTTTTTCTTCTTCTAGTTTCATCTTTCTCTCCATCAGTTTGTTCTCCATCTTGATGTCGGCCTTAGTGACATTTACTGCTCCATTGTACATTTCTGCATCTTCAACTAATCTTCCATTGTTTAAATCATATGTTCTTCTTCTCGTTATCTTATCGATAAAATACGGTGCTTTGGGATTGCGACAACATTGAAATCTTCGTTGTCCTAAAGCTCTGCATTCCCAGTCTCTTCCATTTGTGTCTGTGAAAACTGTTCTGATGTCCCTTCGGAAGTTTCCTGGCATTATTTGTGTGAATGGGTCGTATTGTTTCACAGCATTGAAACGTCTCTTATATCTGAGTGTTTCTGGGTCGTCAAATATGGCATTCGAAAAGGTATTCGCTTTGGAATCAGAGTCGCTCTCAGTGTCAAACGTGGATTTCTTTTTATTTTGTTTTTCAATCCCCCCGCGCTGTGAGCGTCTGTGTCCTTTTTGAGTGTCATCGAGCCCTACTGCCACGGCTTCCTCCAGAGCCTCCATCAGAATTTCATTGTCCAATAGAATTTCGTTGAATGTAACTGGTGCTCTTCCGGCTTGTAATGCCCTTTTCCTGTTTCGGAAAGATTCGGTTTGTCTTGATTTTGGTTGTTCTTCAGCGGCGCCTCCGGCTGCTGTTATTGCTGATCTCATTTTCTTTATCATCGCCATTTGAAATCGTTTCTTCTTCGCGGTTTGACTTTGTGGTAAGGTTCCATCTTTCTTAGGTCCAGGTGGTTTGTTTTTGCTTTTCTTGGGTTCACGGTGCTTCGTTGTGTCTTCCATCCATATCGGGTCTTGTTTCCATGGATGTTTTCCGTTTGCATGGTCCACGACGTGTATCAGTCTGAGATTTTGTTGCCAATAGATGGGGTTCGTGAACATCTTTGTGAAGATATCCGCTGCTTGAAATTCAGACTTGACATATCGTAAATCATGCCATCGCTCCTTGAACCTTTCATATAGCCACCTGATGCTTACCCGGTGTGTCCTGCCTAAGTGTCTCATCGTGGGGTTCTTTCCAGATTTGCAAACCGTAATCATTGTTTCATTGTCCTCGTGAAACATGCATTTCGATTCTTTCCCCGTTAGATGATCAAATAAAATAAGCATGGGCAGTCCTTCCGTTCTTAATGCAAAATCCGCTGCCACGATTTCTGCTTCTGGTGTACTGTGACTTACACATGTCTGTTTCTTGGATATGAATGCAATAGGGAATCTCGTGTCGGATCCATGAATTTCCAAAAATACTCCGTTCGTGCTTTTTGCATCTGGTTCGTTTGCAAAATCTGCGTCCGCAAATAACGAGATTTGTAATTCATCCAAATTATTATTGCACCATCCAATTAATTTGTATTCCAATGTTGAATTAATGTAACAAATTAATCTTTCTAAATCGGCGTCATGTTGTGGATTCCATTTTGTAACTTTTGTTGCAAGTCTGCCAACCGCTTTTAGTAAATCTGGTCTGGCCATTCTTGCTCCATATAAAATCTTCATCAAAATCTTGGACGCAACTGAGGCAAGTCTTCCCCCACAATCCTGCATGAAGTCATCGTCAGAATCGCTCTCAGAATCAGACTGTTCAGAAGTGTCACTACCTACCACTAAGTGTCTGGACTGATCTCGGCTACACGTGGCTTGGCATAAAGTGCACGACCCCTGACATTCCTTTATCGAGCCCGACGAGCCCGCATGGAGGAAAGGAGTTGGTACTTTCCGCAGTTTGTCCGGTGTAATTACTTTCTGCATCATCTTGGATGCCAATTCGCAATAAACTTCTACGCATTGCTTCATGAATGACGACATATCATACGTCATGGTCTTGCATTTCTTACCTGATATGGGGCTGGTTTTCTCCTGTACGGTGTGGTTACATCCTAGAAATTTTCCAGGGTCCTCGATATCCTCAAGCTCTAGTGCCTTGGTTGTCACTCCTGTCTTGGGATCAGTGTGGTCCTCTGTTATCAATTTCCATAGATCATCTTGGTCTTCCACTTTTGCCGATAGTTTGAAATCATCCACATATACTAGTAGAAATGCCTTCTTCGTGGGGTGCCAATAACAAGACCTCCACGCGTCATTCTCATCAATAGATTCCCAACCAATGTTTTTCAAGTGCGCATCGCAGTGTTGTTCCCAGTATGCACCGCTGTTTGGATGTCCATAGAGTGCCAGATTCAATCTGCAAACTGGAGTCTTCATCCCGGGGAATTTCTCCTTCCACCAGGCAGGTCTTTGATCCTCTGGTATAATTACCCATGTTTCGTCTCCGCCCAATTCCGCTTGAGTGTAGGCTTGCTTCGCATCGGCCTGCTTTATGCAGTAACCAGGTAGGAGCCCGATTAAGTCCGCAATTTTAGAGGCTTCCATAGACGCTGGTGACGATCCCAGTTCTTGAAACATCGCAACCTCCCAATTTTCATCCCAAACACGGTTTCCTTGAAATACTGTTCTGCCTTTATATTTTCTGCCTTTGTCTCCCAGTGGTAACTCAGATCCTTTCAGTACGCAGATATCAAAAACATTACCAAAGTGTACAGTTCTACCTTCTTTCTTGGCTGCGGCTTCGACTTGCGCATATTCTCTTACGTCATCTTCATTCCAGGTTTTGAGGTGTCTCAGTCTTGTCCACTCCTTATCCAAGGCCTCTTGTGCTGATCCTTCATATCGAAATTTCGGATCACGTTTCCTATTTTCTGGGTGTTCCCATCTCATTTCGTTCATGTCCTTCACCATCGCTTTGGATATTGGCTGTGCGACACAACAATTGAAAGGTACCTGAAAATCAGGAAATTTGATACGGTGTTTTTCTTTGGTGGTTCTTATCCCAATCGGCATTGGATATGGTCTCGACTTTATTTCATCATATAGTCGGCTGACTGGTAATGGTCTCTCCCCTGGCTCGTAAGCTGTACTCCATTTTTCATCTCTTTTGATTTCTGTTTCCGGATCATCTCTAAGTCTATTTATAACCCTGCTTAGTATGTCTCTTGCCGTTATCTGTTCACGCTGCGGTTTGTCTCCGCCGGCATTGGAATCATCCTCCGAGGCTGGGGCTGCATCCCTAACTTCTTCAGCTTCTCTTCCTTGCCTGATCTTCTCACGAGCTGCTACTCCCAAGATTTCATCTGTTTCCATGAGTTCATATCGTTTCCTATAAATGGCTTCCCACCATTCCAGTGTCCAGGCCTCACGCTGCACAGCACCTGTGACACCGGCGATTTGTCTCATGGCGACTTGCCAACTACTGGCCCAGTCCTCCGGGGATACATGTAGCGCATCTCTCCTGTGTTTTCCTCTTCTGCACATCCTCCCATTGACGATATCACCCTTGTATTCATTGTTGGTACCATTAAACACTGGTTTTACTCCAAGAATTGGTACCCTGGCACGCGCGCAGGCAAGACGGATAGGATCTTCCACGATCGATGCGAGGGCGTCATGCCAGGCCTGATCTACTGAGCTAGTGACCAGCAATGATAACCAATGTCTGAATCCGCGGGCAGTGTCGACCGTGGTTGGAAATACAGCATCCGCGTGACCGGCAGTTTCGAATTTTCTCAAAGGTCTTAACTCTTCGTCTGCGATTTGTTGTCGTTCTTGTTCCGACATAGGTTGTTCTCTCACTTTGATTTTCGCAATGTCTTCCAGGTCTCCTGGACCTTTTTCTTGTACATCTTCCATGGTGACCAAATCCTGCCACCCAATGATCTCGTGTCCATTCCAGTGATCGAACACGAAGTGTTCCTGTGCTGCCATCCCTTCAAGCTTTCCAAATGCAAACTTCTGGGCTGCCTTGAGGGGAAATTCTGGCTTTAGAGGGTCTTCTATCAAACATTCTCTTGTTTCTTGCACAGATATCAATTCTCGCAGTGATTTTCCCGTCACTGAATTAATTTCTCTTCGAAAGTTGTAATTATGCCAATTCGATAATTCACAGCAATAGTATTCCCCAGACCAGTGCCCTCCGTGATTAATTTTGTATCCGAGAAATATTCCATGATGCATCGGTGCTGCGAACTTCGGGTCCTTTTTCTTTCTGCCCTTATCTACATTCTCAATTCCATCTTTGTCTTCTTTTGAAATATAATCCGTCCTTTGTGGCATAAACATGACTTTGGATCCAAAAGGGATAATAGAGCCTGAAAACTCTTCTCCATGTCTTAGTTTGTGGGGTGTGTTTTCTTTGCCAGGTTGTGGCGTGGTGTTAAACGACCAACAGACATATTCACACGCCTGTGGCCAAAATCGATGAGGTAATCCGGCATGATCAAGAACCGCTCTTGCTGCTTCGAGAATATGTCGGTTATTGCGTTCAGCTCTACCATTTGCGGATGGCCGTCCTGGTATCGAGTTATCTAAGCAGATTCCCAATTCATGCATTGCTTCCTTTAACTCATGCGCTGAATCTGAATATCCTAGCATATTATCTTTTGTTTCTCGATCAATTGGTCCGAAAATCTCCTTCGATTTCTCCAAAGTCTCTTTTGTTGTCTTGGTTTTCATCGCCCTGAAATCTCTCCATCCTGTGAAAAGATCTAGAAATGTGAGTCCATCGTTGTGTCCTTTCCATGATCTTGTTTGATCATTTCTGCATATAATGTGGTCGAGTGTGAATCTTTCTCCAAAATGCGTCAACGGTTCTACTTTGTAGTCGTCTATTCCAGTTTCTTTTGCAAAACGCCTTCGCTTGTTGTAGTGCGCTACATGCTGCGCCTTTGCATCTCGGCATGTGGTACAGTATTCCGGAATTTTTGGGAAATGTGTCAATAGGTGATGCATTGATTTTGCCTCCTTTTGAAGATTTCGCCTCCTGTTGCGCACTCTGTTGGCAATTTCTTCGGCATTTGCTGGCTCTTGTGGGGGCAATGCTTCTCCATCTCCTTCTTCCGGTGGGTGTCCACGTGCTTCTTCAACTGGAACTGGCATTTCTCTAGATTCAACATCGGTTTCTCGTCCACTGTTCGACGACGACGATCCTGATCCCCTTATCACTTCGTCGGCATCACTTTCTCCAGGTGCTGATTCTTCCGTTGCTCTTGTTTTGTACTTCTTCACTCGCATCTTCTTTTCATGGTAAACCTCTCTTGTGATCCTACCATTATCCAACCATATGTCTTGAATAATTTCTTTTGATCGGTAGTCACGAGTTGTTCGTCTTGCAACATCTTCCAGGTTTCCTCGCGGTGGTCTGTCCAAGAATCTATCCAAAACTTTGACTTTTGTCACCATACTCCCATCATAAAACATGAATGTGGTTTCACACTTTCTTCTTCCTTTTGGCATTAACGAATCCAATCTTCTGTCCTCTGCTGCTGCTGACATTTCTTCTCCCACTCCATCGGCTACTAAGTACGGTATATATCCATCAACTTCCAGAAATACTACTTTACCCGCTGGTGTAATGAGGTACGGTTTATGTGATAGTTTTGGCCAATGAAATGCATATCCATCCAGCATACATCTTCTTCCAATGCTAAGAACATTGGGTGTTTTTGGGCAAACTCTCGCAGTGACAGATTCCTTCAATTCTGGTAAATATAATGTAGCTTCATTATCTACTTTTGTAATTCCAGCTGGCGTTTTCAGTCGTATGCCCTTGGGGGCTTTCACTATGATGTTCATCAGACCTGACAGTTTTAGGTCACCTTCATCAACGAGATCATATCCGCATCCAGTGTCAATGAGCCATCTTTCGATAGTTCTCGAGTGTGACGCTTTTCTACCAATAACTGGTGTACTCGCCGCCATCCTCACTGGAGCCTTGAGCGATTTGATAACTGTTACCTCAGTATTCACTGAGTGTCTTCCGTCCCGACTCTCGATTAGTCTCGTCGTTCCAGCGTCCACGAGTTTTGTCAAGTCGTACCAATCTAGTGTAGTCTCTCCATCTCCAATGTGTTTAAGAGCTGGGGCATTTTCTGGTGTTCCCAAGTGAAATATTGAGATTTGGCAGTGCGGTTTATCTAATGGTCCATAGATTTCTTCGTCATCAGATTTGTTTCTCCAGACCGCATGATTTTCTTCTATTGTCCATTTTGATCCAGTGTGACTTGCACCACGATAGCATATTGTCGATCTCTTATCGAAATGTTCTTCTGCTAGGTTCTTTTTGAGTTTCGCGTGTTTATCTGGTCTTGTTTCCACCAGTGCGACTGCTCCTTTCTTAATGATATGCCATCCTTCTTGTGGTAGTCCTCGTTTGTCTTGTTTTCTTAGAGGTAGCTCTTCTATCATGGACATTATTCCGTTTTTCTCGAAATCGGTTATATCAACCTTCGCTTTTAGTTGACTTCCATTGTTCGTGTCCCGTCTGTATCGTTTCATTATCTCCATGCGTGTTGGCTTGAACTCATTATCATTGTCTTGCATATTTCTAATGCGGATTTTGATGTTCACCCAGTTCCACATCGACGGCATGGTGACGCGATACTGACATAGAATAGCTTTAACCTTGCATCTCTTGGACAACATCATGTCTTGTTGCATTTGTGAAATCTTTGCCCATTCAATCTCATCTTCCACTTTTTCCCATGTTTCTCCATCTTTCATGAGGAACCATGTGTTTCTTGTGGGACATGCTTGCTGGAACATTTGGTGGTAGTGTTCGATGTTTCTTGGATCTGGTATGCGTACTGGATCTTTTTGCATGTACAGTATCATGTCATCGAAGCACGTCCATCCTGTTCTATCAGCCATAGAATCAATGTTCTTTGCCCACGTGATTTCTTTTGGCAGTGTCTTCCTGTACTTTCTAATTGTCGTCCCTCTATTTTCTCTTGTACCTTGGAAGTCGTCATTTATCATTCCCTGCCAACTCGTATCGCCTTCATACTCCGGGCCAGAATTAACTATTTGTATATACGGTATATTTGTTACTGGTTTGAAGGAAGTTTTGATCTTCTCTTTGTGGATGACTGGCCATTCTATCCCAGGATAGCCGAGTATTCCATCGATTCCATTTTCCACATCTTCGTCCAACGCGAGTCGCATCGCATTTGCCCTTGCGAGCTTCTCGTCAAATTCTATAATATCTTGCGCTATAATAAGTTTATTCTTGATTTGCTGTCTACGTTTTCTACGTGTGTATCCTAAAGTGTTGCCTTCTTCGATTTCATAGCTTTTGATAATAGTGTCTTTTGTTGCAAACGTGACTTTCTTCCTGTTTTCCTGCTTTTGATTTTCCCTCAGACTCTCTGTCGGTGCTGCGGGCACAATTCCAAGCATTAATTGTTCGGCCTCAGCGTCATCCAATAGACTCTCAGCACTGCAGCAGTCACTGTCTTGATCGCTGTCTGTGAATATGTCTATTTGCTCTGCTGTGGCACAGTCATGCATTTCAATTTTATCTTCGCTGGCGGTCATGAAATCATCATTATCACCATAGTTGCTGTTTGCCGAATAATATTCCCCATTATTCGACACGCAATCACCATCAGTTTCTTCAGCAATGGTTCTTCAGGCTTTCACCTTCTCACCTTCTTGGCTGTCAGGACTATTCTGTACATTTTCAGCCGGTGCACTAGCTCTGTATCGCGGTGTCCCAGAGCTAGATCTGTGGCCTCTTTTGTACCTTTCTTTTCTCACAATAGAGTATGTCCTTTTCCCCCTTGGTGTTGTACGGATCTTCCGTTTCTTGTCCCAAGCCCATTGCGCTCGGCTTCCAGGTGATCGTGATGGTGTATAAGATTTTCCAGTTCTCTCGTTTCTTGTGCGCCAGGATCCGATCTTATCTCTTTTGCCGTTTGCGAACTCTCTTCGCCTACGTCGTTCTGATCCTGAGCTTGACTCTGAGCCACTGTTTCTGTCGCCATTCCCCCCGCGCAAGCGATCCCGATTTCGTTTGTCAATTGATCGTGATCGGTTACGTAGGGTCAGATTTCCATGCATGAACGCGCACGCTGCTCCTCGTTTGCAGCCATCTTTGCTCGTATAGAATTCTTTGCAAAGTCCATGAGTCCTTGCAATTTTGCCATCGACTGCATCTTTTTGTTTACTATTTCCTGCAGCTTTCCATCTTTTTCCCCCCATTGCAAAAGCTGGTGCAGCATCGGTCTCGCTCGCGGTAGTATCAGTACCACTATCTGGATCCCAATAGAATTGTGGGTCGAGATAACCGTCAACTGAGCATGCAATCGTTGCGCACGCCGCTTTCACTGTTCTGTTTTTGTCTGGCAACTTTCCCTTGAACACTCCACCTGGCCACTTCTTTTCAATCTCCTTTTTGTCTTCAGGTGTCATTTTCTCAACCTCGTGGCTGAATCGACACTGGTCTCCAAGTGTGCATTTTCTTCCAAGGTAGTGTGCATGACAAAACATTTTCTTCCAAGCTTGTTTCGCTCCAGGGGAATTTGACCTTCCAAATCTTGGTGCAGATGGTTTCGCATACTCCTTTTTGGGAAACGTTTTTGCGGGAGGCGGTGCAGGACATGCGTCACTTTCTTGGCATTCATCTTGGTCGCTTGGGAATAGGAACTCTTCCCATTCCTCCGGACATGGTGCCGCATTTGCATCGTGACTGTATCTGCAATCTTTCCCGAATTTGCACGTTCCTAGTTTGTGAAACTTGCACGCAATTTTCTTCGTGTCTGCAAGAGATCTTATCTCCTTGCGCTTGTCTGATCGAAATTGTTTTACAGATCCATTTCTCAGGGGTTTTGCCCTTGTATCTCTTCCTCGAGGTTGGGAACCGCCGAGATTCACTGGTCCTGCTGCGGCATCTATGGGAGTTGCCTCTTCGTCTTCAATAGGGGCTGCAGCGGAAATACCAGAAAAATCAGCGTTTTTCCGAATTTGTGCTGACGTGAACTTTTCTCTTCCTTCTTCAGCATATGTTTCTCGAGTTTTCCTTTCAATCGCACGGATCTTTTTCACTATCCAGGTCCATTTCTTCCTGCCATGTCCTGGACCGTAAGATTTCTTTTCTGCTCTGGTAATAAGGTGTCCATATTTCCTCGATCGTTCCATATTTTGCTTGAACAATAGATACATGTCTGCTTTTCCAGGACGTCGACGTGCTCCCATCGCTTCGTACATCCTCACAATTGTATCAATCCAGGCATGGAGTTCATGATCATTACCATTGTGTTGGTGACTCATTAGTGTTGCAAAATTGAACATCTCTTTTGATCTTGATCGAGTGTAGTATTCATAGATAATCTTACTCATGGTTCTCCCTTTCAACGGTGCATTCTTCTGTCGGTGTTGTCGATAGATGAATGCGAGTTTCTTGAATGCAGGGTTTCTCCATACATGAGAGTGTTTCGGTTCCCTCAGCAAATCTTCGAAATAAAGTCGAATTGCCCAATCTGGATTGTGCATCCTTGGATGATGTGCTTGGAACTGTAATGGACGATACTTGTGATTCTTGATCTTATCCCACCAAGTTATGATTAGATCTCCACACGCTGCGTATTTCATCAGTGCGTGTCGGATCGCCTCATGCCATCGTATCGTGCTCCCATAGTCTTCTGGAAAGTGTTCCCTTTTCAATGCATTCGTG
This sequence comes from uncultured Rickettsiales bacterium, assembly GCA_964490445.1. GTDB lineage: Bacteria > Myxococcota_A > UBA796 > UBA9615 > UBA9615 > UBA6601. Next base: position 20,266 of record CAZBDA010000078.1, read on the forward strand.
AAGTTGGTTTGCTCCGTTGATCTCGTCCGATCTTCTCGTACGTGTCTTTGATTCTTGGAAAAATCATTTTCATTTTCAAGACTCGTGTCAGTCGCTTCCCAACTGTCTATCGATGATTCCTCGTCGCTTTGCGTCGAAGAGTCCGATAGAATCTTTTCCACTCCAAGGTCGCTGTCATCATCTGATCCTATCTCCGATGATGAAGATGAGGATGAATCGCCACTACTTCCTCCGCCACCAGGTTCACCATCAATTCCTCCTTTTCTTTTTCGAAGAAGTTTCTCTTGGCGTCGGTCACGTTTTTCTCTTCTTTTATTGCGATTCCTCTTTTTGTCCTTGTAGTGGTTCGTCGTTGGTTTGAAGAATGTCTGATTCTTGTAAGCTCCTCCTGACATTGTCCTGACATCGATGTCAAATGCTGTTGTCAATTCTTCCTGCATTTTCTTTTCAATAGCTCGTTTTTCCGCCTTCTTATGCGCCTCGTTTATTCTCTTCTTTTCCTTCTCGAGTTCTTCTTGAATTTTAACAGCTTCTTTTTCTTTTCTTCTTTTCGCCGATAGTGCATTTTTCGTCATCCTTATTCCCGATACACGAGGGTTGTCACTATCCCATTCTAATTCTTCATCACCATCATTACCAAAGATATCATCCATGAAACCCCCCGATTTCTCAGGCTTCTCTTCTTTCTCCTTGGGTTTCACCGCTTTATTGACTGTGTTGATGGTTATTGACATCGCCTCTTTGAGCTGAGCCTCAAACTGTTCCCTCTGTCTTGCCAACGCATCATCCATCGTTGCTTTTGTTATCGCAATTTCTTTGCTCTCTTGAGGTCTCTCTGTTTGAGTAATTGTCGCTGTTCCATTTGAACTATAGGTCAATGCAGATTCCAGATTAATCACCGGCAACTCTCTTTCTCGAATTGTCTCCATAGTATGCACGTTCGATCTCGATTGACTGCGAGGGACTGCTGATCCTGCCCTAGACGAAGCTTCCGATGCTGAGCTCTCAGTGTCCGGTCCAAGATCTTCCATTTGTTTCTTCAATCTCGCTTCTTTGTCCGCTTGTTCTTTTGCACTCCGATCTATCTCTGATTGTAGTTCTTCTTTCTTTGCATCACGTGCCTTTCGAGATTCCGATCTATCACGTGCTCCTCTTCTCTCTTCGTCCGGTGCTTTTGCATTTTGTCTATCATTATCTGTTCCACCTTTGTCTTTCGTGTACGTCCCCATTATTTCAGGTGGTCCTCCAGCATCTGGGTATTCTTTAGAGTCAGATGGTACTGTCGTGTTTTGTTTGCATCCTTCATTTGAGTCTTTACCATCTTTCTTTTTCTTCTCATCTTCCTTCTCTTCTTTCTTCCTTGGTCCGGATCCAACGTGTTTCGGGAAGTCTTTCCATTGATCTGGATTGTCATCATCGTCATTTCCATCATTTCCATTTCCTCCACCTCCTGAGCCAGAGGACGGTTGTGATGAACCACCTTTTCCAAGTTTCTCTGCAGTCAGAAAAGGTTCCAATTGTTTTTGAAATGGTGTCAATCCTGTCTCTGGAGTGTACGTCCATGTGTACGGTCTTGATTCCAGCCATAGTTTTCCATATTCGTACTCCTTCGATTGTATCAGTCTTTTCAGTTCTGAAATCGTTTCTGGCTTGTCTCCATTTCCCTTTTCACAGTGTGTCTCATGTTGTCCGGCCACCTGCTTCGCCTTAATATACTCTCTCCAGAATGCTTGTCTCATGTGTCCTAGCATGTACGGGTCATTGTTAAAACATCCGACTGTTCTCTCAACTTCTGTCAGTCGTTGTCTTTCTCTATCTGCAACCTGTCTTCGCAGTTTCTTGAGTTCTTCAGTCTCATTCTCAACTGGTCCTGACATAGAGGTGCCCGTCAATACTTCCGCGATCTTTGGTACATTTGAGACCGGTTTGTTACTTGCAGCTTTCGGAGTTGCGTTCGGTGGAATAAGTCCTCCGAATGGTTGGCCTGATGCCAAATTTCTATAGATGTCTGCGTTCTTATCTTCAGCCCTTTTGACTAGATGCGCAACTCTGTCATTGTCTATTGATCCAATTAAAATTGCTGCAATGGCATTATGCAATTCTTGATCTTTGTCAATTCTCATGGCAATATATGGTACAGTCAGTTTCTTGGTCGCTCTACTTCCAGGTGTCATGTCGGGTACTTCAATCGGTTGCATTTTGTTTTTGTAAAGTACTGCCGTCAGTGCACGCTGGACCGTATGGCTCACTGCTCGGACATCTGTCTCTTTTGCTCTCCAAGTATTGAATCGCACGATGAGACTTTCTGTCCATTTGAAATCAACAAACTGTTCCGTCGTCCAATAGAGGTATTCTCTTGCTTTTGCATCAATGCCTGGTTCTTGTCCTCTAGTAGGAGAAGTGTTTCTCAATTGAACATCAGGTGGTACCACACATATAGGTGGTGAGTCCTTCCATTTATTGGTAAACTCTTCTCTACTTTTCCGAAGTGCTTCCTGCGCTTTTGCTTGTTGCGCCTCTTTCTCGATGAGAGCTTCCTTTCTTTGGATTTCTATTGCTTCTTTGTGACGCGCTTTTTCTTTTTGTATCTCTTCCCTCTCTCGTTGAAGCTCCTTCTCTCTCTCGAGCCACTTCGCCTGATCATACTCAGCTTGTTTTCCACGCTCTTGCGTTTTCTCCTGGAAATCCATCATCAGCTTTTTCATCTTCTCAACTTCAGCTGCTTGTTTTTCCTGAGTTTGCCTCGCATATTCTTCGAGCCTCTTATTGCTTTCTCTCTCATAGAATGCTCTCATTTCTGCAAATTCTTTCTTCGTCTCTATCTCCTTCTGTTTCATCTCATGTACCAGTTTCGCATATTGTTGTCTTTCTGTGGCAGCCCTCGACGCTGTTCTGACTTCATTAACATGTTGATTAGTGACCGCGTCAAAATCAGCCGTTTCGAGCAATTCCATTATCATGATGTAATACTCTTTAATACCATTCAGGTTCTTCTGCATTACTCGCCTTATGAGGATTTCGGTTAATGATCGTCCTCCTCCTGGCAGTCCATGTTGTCCCATGACAATTTCAGCTCTGTGTTGAATCCCTTCAACAGCAGCAGTTTTAACTTGAGCTTCTGTACTCACGTGCTTCATGAACTGTGTCATCTTCTTTGCATCATCCGTGATCCATAGATGTTCCACATTTTCGATCATAGTTCTGAATGTAATACCAGGATCCACCACTAGAACTTTGAAATAATCGACAAACGCTCGATCTCTTCCAATATCTTTTCTCACATCCGAATAGGGCGTTCCAGCCTGAAACAGTCGGATAGTGGATTGGATTTGCGAGTTTGGTGTTTCGTTCAACACCCGATTGAAATTCTGCGGTTGCAACATCGCTGGGTCAACTGCTGGAGTAGACCTCTGGCTTGTTCTCTCTGGCAGAGTTGGTTCACTGGCTATAGGATTAGTCTCAGTTGAATTAGAACCTCCAGTATTTGTATCGACTGACACAGGTGCTGGCGGTATCAAAAATGCATTTGTGTTATCGAAACTGACTCTTCGCGCTGTTTCTCGTGCTGCAAGATTCGGTGGTGTTGGTCTCGGTTGTCTTCTCCAATTGTTATTCGCTTCATATTCACCAGGTTGGTTTCCATGAACGATAGATGAGCATATAGGAATTACGCTTTCCGGAGTTTCGTTTGCATCAGGTGGGAGATATTCTCTCTTTCTGAATGCACACCTCTGGTGAAGCCATTTCCCGCATAAATCGAAACCCCAACACGGTACCGCTTCTTTTCCGTCTTCGTCGATCTGCTGTCGACAAATATCACACGCAACTTGTTCTGCTTCACGATCTGGTGCGCCATGGCATGGGCAATATGGGTTTCCCACAAATTGTCCTGCATTCACCAATCTGTTTCCATAGCATTTGAGATGAACAGCATGTTCACAGTCGCCTGTCATTGCACACATAACCGTCGGATTGTCTTTCGACTTGTTTACCCTTTTGCATACGCAACATAGTCGGTTATTTGTACCTTCATGGTGATTGCAGACTATTGTTCCGAGGTCCGAAATTCCAATCTCATTGTGGTCGTATAGATCATTCTTCGAGCAGCATTTGTGGGCACTATGTTCACACAATTCGCATTGTATTACATTTCCCCTCTGATTGCTTCTTGGTTCACCGCATTCGCAGCAAGTCTTCCGTAATTCTCCCGATGATCTTCCTGCGGTTTGTGGTCCAACCCTCGATCTTGATCTATCATTTTCGTTATCGGATTCACCATAGTTGACAGTCGATTCCATTTCTTGTTCATCTTCCGTTTGATGCACTTGCTGACATTGTGCTGCAGCGCACGATTGTCCTGCATGTGTCTGTGCTTGAAGGAATATTGGTTGACATGGCTTGCATTCGTCAGCTTCCGTGATTTCCACATCTTTTTCTTGGTACCTTACTTTCTGCGCTTGTTCAACGCAGACGTGACATACTCCCAAATTCTCTTGAAGACTTGTGCATTCATCGCATATTCTCAATTCGCATGATGGGCATTCTCTCTCTCGTTTTGGGTATAATGCTCCTGTCATTGTTTCTTTTGGATGCCCACATCTACATGCACAAGGAGGTGCATATTTCCTCTCGATCTTCCTTACTTCGTCTTCGACACTTAACGAAGATGAATCTTCTCTTTTTCTCTTCACAACTTCATCTAGTTCTTCTTGTATAGCCTTTTTGTTCGCTAATGCCAAATCCGATTTGTCATATGCAGCTGATTTCGCTCTTGCTTTCTGAAGTTCAGTAACTACCACCTGTGTGTTGCCTCGTGTGGTCAGTTGCTCTCTCATTTCCATAGAAACAGCAAGATGTTCGTCAATCATCTCTTTTGACAACCCAGTGTCTTCGTCCACTTCATCTTCATCCACTTCTTCTTCATCCACTTCTTCTTCCTTTTTGGTCGTTGAAGGCCAGGTTGCCTTACATTTCCCACATGCTTGGGAATCATCTTCGAGACATTCA
>CAZBDA010000079.1:0-1267 GCA_964490445.1 uncultured Rickettsiales bacterium
GCGATGGCCTGGGCAATGACTGCGACGCGGCTACCGAGGCGAGGGGCGGCGAAGGCGACTGTGACGGTGATGGCGCGGTTGCCTGTGCCGATTGCGACGATGCGGTCGCCAGCAACTTCCCTGGCAACGCCGAGATCTGCGATGGCCTGGACAACGACTGCGACAGCACGACCGAAGCTGCCGGCGGTGAGAGTGACGGCGACGGTGACGGCTCCATCGCTTGTGATGATTGTGACGATGCAGATGCCGCGAGCTACCCGGGCAACGCCGAGATCTGCGATGGCCTGGACAACGACTGCAACGGCTTCAACGATGCCGGTGCCAGCTATGAACTGGATGCTACGACCTTTGACTTCACTGACATCTCGGCAACTGGCACGGCCCTGTCTCTGGACGACGACGACGTGTCCAGCGCCCAGCAGATCGGCTTTGCCTTCCCGTTCTTCGGCGTCGGCTACTCGGAGTTTTACGTCTCCTCCAACGGGTTTGTGACCTTCACCGACACGACCAACAGCGGCTGCTGCTCGGGCGACACGCTGCCCAGTGTCTCGGGGCCCAACAACATCGTGGCGATGTGGTGGGCGGACCTGGACCCCTCAGAGCAGGGTGAAATTTACGTCGAGACGGTGGGCACAAGCCCCAACCAGGTGGCCATCGTGCAGTTCGATAACGTGACTCACTACGCGGATGGATCAGATGGCACCCCCGACTCCAATACCTTCCAGCTCAAGATGTTCGAGGCTGATGGCGCCCTTGAGCTCCACTTCGATGCCGTCGGTCCCGACCTGTACGGCGAGGTCCACACCGTAGGCGTCGAGAATGTCGATGGCACGCTGGCTGTCACCTACCTGAACGCAGCCAACCCGCTCGCCGAGGTGGGCACCGCCCAGCGCTTCTCTACCATCGGCGGTGAGACGGACAACGACGGCGACGGCTACCCCGGCTGTGACGACTGCGATGATGGCGACAGCGGCGTCTTCCCAGGCAACACCGAGCTGTGTGACGGCGTCGACAATGACTGCGACCCGACTACCGCGCCCAGTGGTGGTGATGCCGACGCCGATGGTGACGGTTTCCTGGGTTGCGACGAGTGTGACGATGATCCCGTGACCGGCGTCAATGCCTACCCCGGCAACACCGAGATCTGTGACGGGCTCGACAATGACTGCGACACCTCCACCGAGGCCGCCGGGGGTGAGCTCGGAGGCGCCGGCGACTGCACTCCGGACAGGCAGGACTGGGGGGAGGCGGGAGCTGGCTGCATAAA
>CAZBDA010000079.1:1277-12149 GCA_964490445.1 uncultured Rickettsiales bacterium
CCCGACGCGGTAGGTAGCTACTTCCCCGGCACCCCCGTGGTCTGTGATGGGCTCGACAAGGACTGCGATGCCGCGACCGAGGCTGCGGGTGGGGAGGGCGATGCCGACGGCGACGGCTCTGCGGCGTGCGAGGACTGCGACGACGCGGTAGCTAGCAACTTCCCCGGCAACCCCGAGGTCTGTGACGGGCTCGACAACGACTGCGATCCCGCGACCGAGGCCGCCGGCGGTGAAGGCGATGCCGACGGTGACGGTTCGCCCGTCTGCATCGACTGCGATGACAGTGACGGCAGCAACTTCCCGGGCAACGTCGAGATCTGTGACACGGTCGACAATGACTGCGACGCGACCACTGATGAGACTCTCGATGGCGACAGCGATGGCCAGACCCCGTGCGACGGCGACTGCGACGATCTCGATGAGTTGATCTTCGCCGGGGCCGACGAGATCTGCGACAACGGCGTCGACAATGACTGCGACGCGACTACTGACGAGACTGTCGACGGCGACGGCGACGGCGATGCGATCTGTGACGGCGACTGCGACGACGCGGACGCCGAGATCGGGCCGCAAGCCGACGAGCTCTGCGACGACGGCGTCGACAACGACTGCGACGGTGACATCGACGACATCGACACCGACTGCGGTGGTACCGGAGATGACGACGACACGACCGGCGATGATGACGATACGACCGGTGACGACGACAGCGCCGGCGACGACGACGACGACGATGACGACAGTGCCGGTGACGACGATGACGACGATGACAGTTCCGGTGACGGTGACGACGATGACAGCAGTGCGCTCATCGACGACCTCATCATTGGCTGCAACTGCGTGAACTCGATGGCAGATGGCAGTCCCAGCACGGCGCTGTGGCTGCTACTCGGGCTCCTGGGTGCGGCCGTTCCGCTGCGTCGAAGGCGCTAGTCGGCGCGCCCTGGGCTGCTGGTAACAGGACGGCTGGAGTCTCTGCTGCCCGATAACCAACCCTCTAGCCAGCCGACGGGGCACTTCTCCGTCGTGCAGCTCCGCGAGCACTGGTACGTCCTGTGCCTGTCGCGAGAGTTGCGTGACGTACCCATCTCGCGGACGCTCATGGGCCTGTCCCTGGTCTTGTTTCGTGATGGTGACGGGCGCGCTTCTGTGCTGCTGGATCGCTGTCCGCACCGCAACGTGCCGCTTTCACTGGGGCGGATTGCCGATGGCAACCTGCAGTGTGCCTACCACGGCTGGCAATTCTCGGGCGATGGGCGCTGCCAGCAGGTACCGGGGCTGTGCAGCCAGGACAAGGGCAGGGGACAGCGGGCGACTCACTTCGCCGTGCGGGAGCAGCAGGGATTGGTGTGGGTCTACGGTGTGCCCGAGATGCAGCCCGACAGCGAGCCCTACGAGCTCAGCACTGTCGGTGAGCGGGGCTACCTCACTGTCCACGAGGTGGTCGACGCGCCGGCGCCGCTACACGCGGTCATCGAGAATGCGCTGGACGTTCCCCACACCGCCTTTCTGCACCGCGGCCTGTTCCGCGGCAACAGCGAGCGCAACCGGATCACCGCGAAGGTGACCCGCAGCGCCACCCAGGTGCAAGCGGAGTACATCGGTGAGCCGCGCCCCGCGGGGCTGGTGGGCTGGCTGCTGGCGCCCGGTGGCGGCACCGTCATCCACTACGACCGCTTTCTGCTGCCGAGCATCGCGCAGGTCGAGTACCGCCTCGGTGAGGCCAACCACATCCTGGTGACGGCATTCTGTACTCCCGTCAGTGACTTCGTGACGCGCATCCACGCGGTCGTCAGCCTCAGGTTGCGCCTTCCCGCCTGGCTGCTTCGTCCCGTGTTGACGCCGGTGGCGCTGGGCATCTTTCGCCAGGATGCGCGGATCCTCGCGGCGCAGACGGACTCTGTGAAGCGCTTCGGAGGAGAACTCTTCGCCTCGACGGAGATCGACGTCCTGGGTCAGCAGGTCTGGCGCTTGATGCGGCGCGCCGAGCTTGGCCACGGCGAAGAGCCCGAGCCCGAGGACTGGTCCCGGGAGATCAGCCTCGAGGTGTGAGCGGCGCTGCGGACTCTGCTGGAGTCTCCCCCTTCGCCCAGCGCAGGTGTTGCTGGAGCGCATCTTCGCCGAACAATTCGCGGGCCAGGTCGTAGCGTCCGGGCTGCACGGTGACGCCCAGCGCGTCGGCGAGGCGGTTCATGTGTGCGAAGCAGCAGGCGACCTGGACGATGTCATGGACACCCTGCTCGCTGATCCCGGCGGCCCGCAGCGGATGCAGGTCGAGGTCGCGCATCGAGCGCGGTGACAGGGTCAGCGCGGTGATGAAGCGCAGCACCTCGCGGTCGCCGGGGGCAAGGCCCGTGAGCCCGTCGATGGTCTCGTGCACCTGCTGCACGCCGGCTGCCTGCGGCAGCAGCGCTGCCTGCTTGCCGGCTTCGCGCATCGAGCGCACCAGCGTCGCCCAGTGGTCGTCTTCGCCATCCCAGAACTCACGCAGGAACCCCGCGTGCGAGACGCTTCAGTAAAAGCAGTCGTTCAGCGACGAGACGCTGGTAGCGATGAGCTCCTCGCGTCGCCGTCCCAGGCTGGAGCCGCCGAAGCTCACGGCGAAGTTCATCTGCAGCACCGCGCGCATCGAGCGCGGGCTGGGCTTCATGACGGCGACCACCGCCGGCGTCGGCCGACCCTGTTGCCGGTAGCTGCGGGTCAGGCGCTCGAGCTCGGGGTTGTGCTCGTCGCCGGGCAGGTCGATCCAGGCCATGGTGTCCTCCGCGTCACAACTACCAGGTGCCCAGTATAGGCGCGCCGCTCAGGGCGCGTCGGCGCCGCTGCCGCGGGCGAAGGCGGCCTCGTGACCGGTGGCGACGACCCGCTCCAGCAAGGTCTCGTTCATGCCCGGGATCGCTCCGGCTCGGCGCAGTTCCTCGCCTGCATCGACCGCAGACAGCAGGGTGTTGTCGGTGCAGACGCAGACCTTGACGCCTGCCTCGAGCCAGCGCGGCAGGGGGTGCTCATCGACCGAGGCGATGGCGCCGACGTGCAGGTTCGAGGTGGGGCAGGCCTCGATGGTGGTGCCTCGCTCCAGGACCAGGTCGAGGACGGCGGGATCTTCGAGCAGGGTCGTGCCGTGGCCGATGCGCTGGGCACCGAGTTGTTCGATGGCGACGCGGATCTCGGCAGGTGGCCGCCCTTCTCCCGCGTGCACGGTGGTGCCGAGCCCGAGATCAGCTGCCCTGCGAAAGGGCCGGGCGTAGTCGGCCATGCCCCAGCTGTGTCCCGGCGCGGGTCCGCCGGCCAGGTCGAGGCCGACGACGCCTGGGCGGGCGGAGCCAATATCCACCAACTGCTCGAGCAGCTCGGGCGGCTCGCCGTACAGGCCACAGAGCAGCAGGCCGGCCCTGCCGTCGATGCCGGCCAGGGCAGCGTCGACGATGGCGTCCATCGAAGCGCCGCCATGCAGCTGCGGGGCGAAGCGGATCTCGAGTGTGGTGACCCCCTCGGCGCCGGCGTCCTCGCAGATCTCTCTCGCGACCCGTCGCACCTGCACGGGCTCCTGCAGCAAAGTCAGCGTGAAGGCGAAGCGCGCCAGTGCCTGCTCGAGTCCCATGCCAGCGAAAAAGGGCAGGTCTGTGGGAACCTCTCGTCCCAGCTGGTCGGCAAGCTCACGCACGGTCTGCTGTCGAAGCGAGCCGTCCAGGTGGCGGTGCAGGTCGGCCAGCGACCGGGGCGCGGTGCTGGTGCCGGGGCTCATCTTGCCAGGGCTGTGGTGGCTGGTTGCCGGGCGCAAGCTCGGTCGGTCACTAGTTGCTCAGGAACAGGTAGGCCTTGCCGATGCCGTTGTTCCTGCCCGGGGCCGCGATGAGCAGGTCACCGTGCGCGGTGCCATCGACATTGCCGGGGAAGGTGGCCGATGCGCAGAACCGGTCGCCTGGGGATTCGCCCCGGAATATCACCAGGGCATCGCTGGCAGAGAATGGGCTAGTGCCCGTCATCAGGGAACTCGTCGTGTACAGATAGCCCCGTCCACCGTTTGTGTCCTGGGGCTCGCAGATCAGAATGTCCCCGTAGTTGTCGCCGTCCACGTCGCCGGCGGCAAGCGCCGTGCCCATTCCAGCCGAACCGTCGCCGAGAAAATTCAAGTCCCAATTGCTCTGGTTGAGGATGGAGCCGCCGCCCGACCAGAGGCTGGTGATCGTCTGTCCATAGACGACGGCGGCTTTTGGGTAGCCCGCTCCGGAAGCCGGTTGGCCGATCAGCAGTTCCGCCGTCTCCGGGCCACTCCCGCCGGGAGACACCGTGTCATTGGCCATGTCCGGGACCATCACGACCGTCGCTCCGAAATCGGGATTGATGCCCGTGCCCAGGTCCGGCACGTTCGAGATCAGGTTCACGCTTCCTATGCCCGTGTTCCAGGCGTCTCCCAGGGTGACCAAGCCAGCATTCGAGTCCAGTAGTTCCTCACTCAGAAATACGTAGACCACTCCGCTGCCCACGCCCGATGGACTGCCCAGCGCCAGGTCCGGTCGGCTGTCTCCGGAGAGGTCCATTCCGGCCGCGATGGCTCGACCCAGGCGTTCGTCGGCCGCGCCGGTGAAGGTGGTGTTTGAGGGGATACCAGCTGGCAGATGCATGCAGTTGGCAACCGGATTGCTCCCGTCCGTGCAGGAGATGGCTGCTGCACTGCCGTCCATTGCACCGGTGATGGCCGCACCGTCCAGCAGGTAGACCCTGCCCCTGTTACCGTAGTAGCCGGGTGCGCCGATGAGGATCTCGTCGTAAGTATCGTTATCAATGTCTCCAGCCCAGGCGATGGTCTCGCCGGTCTTGTCGCCCAACTCATCGCTGTAGAAGGTGAAGTCCGCGCCGTGGGCGTAGCTGAGGAAGGGCGAGATGGTGCGCGGGCCTTCCGCAGTGAGGGCTGCACTTGGGCCGCTTGTTCTGCCGAGCACCAGGTAGACCACGCCCCCGGCGGGGTTACTGCCGACTCGGCCCTGGGGGGCGCCGATCAGCATGTCGCTGAGACCATCGTTGTTGATGTCCCCGCCCAGGGCCACTGAGTAGCCGCTGTACATGTCGATGCCGCCGGTGAGATATGCACCGTCGGCACCGGTGTCGCCGAGCTGGGTGGACTGGCCGATGAGGGGCAGGTTATCGCCTGCACCCCCCGCTGCCCGCGGGCGCCACAGGTAGCTTCGTCCGCCGACGTCGTCCCCTTCGGTGGCGAGAGTGCAAAGTTGTGCGCTCCAGCCGGGGTCCCCGAACACCAGGTCGTTCACACCGTTGCCGGTGAAGTCGCCGGCGGGGCCGACCACGAAGTCGTGGTTTGTGAACGAACACTCCGAGGTGAAGCCTATGGCCGAGACCGCGGCGCCAGTCGTGAGACCGTCGCCGTCGCAGTCCTGGTCTACAAGTGCCCCGCCTACAACGGACTCGTTTATGTCCCACACGCCGGGATGTCTGTCGAGGTCGTAGTCGTCGCAGTCTGGCGGGGAATCGCAGGTGCTGTATCCGTCGCCGTCAACATCGGCCGGGTTGTAGAAGGCGTACTGGTCGTTGCAGTCGGTGCTGTCGTTGGCACGCCGATTTGTGGGGTCGTCACACGATAGCGGCGTTGTCAGCCCTGCGGTCGCCGCGAGGGCTGTGGGAACTGTGGAGCCGAACCCGTCCAAATCGTTGTCCTCGAAGCACAAAGCATTGCCGCTGCAGTCTTCGTCGATGTCGTTGCCGATGATCTCGGCGGCCCCGGGGTTCGTGCCAGAGTCGGTGTCGTTGCAGTCGTTGCCGCTGGCGAAGCCGTCGCCGTCGGCATCGGTGCCCGTGCAAACCAGGTCGGAGCCGTCGCAGTCCTGGTCGATGCCGTCGTCACAGGTCTCGGTTGCGCCCGGGTAAATGGAGGGGTTGGTGTCGTCGCAGTCGTCTTGGCAGGTGCGGACACCGTCGCCATCGACATCTGCTTCGCCTTGCGAGTCGAAGTCGGCCAGTCCGTTGCAGTCATTGTCGAGCCCGTCGCACAGCTCGGGGTTGCCGGGAAAGACGTCGGGCTCGGTGTCCTCGCAGTCGCCATTGCAACCGAGCACGCCGTCTCCGTCGATGTCCTCCTCGGGATGGCCGGCGAAGTTGTCAGAGCCGTCGCAGTCGTTGTCCAGGCCATCGCACAGCTCGGCGGCACCCAGGTAGACCTGGGGTTCGGTGTCGTCGCAGTCCAGTCCATCACACAGGGGGAAACCATCTCCGTCGTTGTCCACTTCCTCTTCCGGTGTAACACCGTCGCAGTCATTGTCGATGCCGTCGCACAGCTCCTCGTGTCCAGGGGCTACCAGGGCATTCTCGTCGTCGCAGTCGTTGCTCTCGAGAGAGTAGCCCTCGGGCATCTCGCAGGCCCGTAGCGTGAAGTCGCCGCTGCCGAAACTGTCGGCATCGACATCGAGGTAGAAGGCCTGGCCTTCGGGCGCGTCCTCGCCGTAGATCCCGTTGCAGTTCCGGTCGATCGGCTCGCCGTCGGTGGCGCAGGCCGTGTCGTCCTGGCCGGGATGGATGTCCCCGTCGCCGTCGTTGCAGTCGCCATCACACTCGGTCCAGCCGTCGTCGTCGTCGTCGATGAGGTTACCGGCTGTGCATGTCTCGTCCAGGATGGCCCACAGAATGGTGCCGCGCTCGCCGACTGCCCAGGTGCGATTACCGCGTACGTGGACGCCATCCAGGCGGAATTCGTCGGACGGCGGCTGGTGAGCCTGGTGCCAGACTTCGCCCCCGTCGGTGCTGTACAGGACCGTGCCGACCTCGCCGACAATTGCCCCGTGGTCGCCGCTGTTGCTGAAGTCCACTCCTGACAGTGCGTAGTCCTGCAGCCCGGGGATGCTCCGGTCTTCCCATGTGCTGCCGTCGCTGGGGTCGGTCGTGAGCAGGGTGCCCGCTCTCCCCACCGCCCACAGTTGGGTGGCATTCAGTACGTGAACGTCGCGCAGGTCCTGTTGTGTGACCAGACCGGGTACCCCGGGTCCTTCGGAGCTGGATGCCAGGCGGTGCGCGAGGCCGCCTAGACCCACGGCCCAGACGCTCGAGGCCAGGCCGTGGTAGCCCGCGACAGCACGGTAGGTGAAGGAAGAGCCAGGCATTGCACTCCAGCTCTGGCCCCCGTCGACGCTGCTGCTTGTTCCGGTCCCGCCAACGACCCAGACCTCGGCGTTTGCGTTTGCGTAGACACCCGACAGGGCGGTGCTACCGACCGCTTCCTGCACCTGTTGCCAATCAATCCCACCGTTGTGGGTGAACAGGACGGTTCCCTCGTGGTTGGGTCCTCCGACGATCCAGCCGTTCTGCTCATCCAGGAAGAACACATCGAACCAGTCAGCCTGTGAAGGCGTGGCCTGCAGAACCCAGGATTTGCCAAAGTCGATGCTGCGGAGGATCACTCCACCCCGACCCACGGCCCAGCCGTTCCTATCGGTCGGAAAGCTCACCGCCTGGAGACTGGCGTCGCTGTTGAGCCCCGAGACCGCAGCAGACCGCCAGCGGTAGTGGCTGTCTGGGCTGGGGCTGTCGTCGTCATCGCCTGCGCTGTCGTCGTCATCGCCTGCGCTGTCGTCGTCATCGCCTGCGCTGTCGTCGTCATCGTCGCCTGGCGGCGGGTCGCCTTCGACGCAGTGGCGTCGGTCCTGGTTGTCGAGTTCGGTGCCGCAGTGGTAGCCGTCTGGGCAGGAGGCGTGCCCGTATTCCGTGCAGATGAGCTCTGTGGGGTCAATCCACGTGCAGCCGGTCGCGGCCAGCGCAACGAGCAGGGACAGCAAGGTCAGTTGCGCCTTTACCACCTGGCCTCCCAGACGATTGCCGCACCGCGGTAGGTCGGCACCACCAGGGGTGCGGCCATGCCCCCCTTCGGCTTCGAGGTGGCGGCGATGACGAACGAGGCGATGGCGCCCAGGCCGGTCGCAACGGACACGATCGTGCAGATCCTGCTGCGCTGGAACCGCAACTCGCCATCATCCCAGCGGGCGTCGAAGCTTGTAGTGTCCTCTCCGTCCCGGGCGGCAAACTCGGGCCCCTTGAGGTCGTTGGCTGTGTCCTGGGAGGATTGCCAGAACACCGCGCCCGCGATGCCGAACGCCGCGCTGGTGGCTGCCAGCGAGCCGCCCAGCAGCAGGCCGGTGACCGGGCGCGGATTTCGCAGGCTCGCGCGGGCCGCCCCGCCCCCAGCGGCTCCGGTCTTGCGTTCCAGCAGGCGGATTCGGCGCCTTGCATCGCGCACCAGGCCGGCCCACAGGCTGCTGTCCCCGACCTGCTCCAGGAAGCCCTTGAGGTCGTCATACGCCCGGCTCTCCTGGTCCATGCACTGGGCGAGCACGCCGCGCCAGTACAGCAGGTAGTTGTCGCCGCTGCGGTCATACTGCTCGCTGACCCGGACCCAGGTGTTGCTGACCGTCGAGATGGAGCGCAGCCCCTCGGTCTTGCGGTTGCTGGCCGCATCGGCACAGTGCTCGCCCTGCACCCGCGCGGCTTCCAGCGCCAGGCTCTCGGAGTTCTCTGTGGTTTCCTGGCTGTCGTCGCTGGCCGGCTCCTGTGCCAGCGCCGGCTTGGCGCCGAGGGCCAGGCTGAGCCCCCAGATCACCAGCAGGAAACGGCTGTGCCTCAGCAGTGTTCGGGCCCCCGCCAGCAGCGCGACCCAGTCAAGCTCTCGGGAGTGGTTGTCGAGCATCGGCCGCAGTTGCTCCCCGAGAGTTCAGGGAGATGGATTCAGGAACAGGTAGGCCTTGCCCGGTCCAGCGCCGTTGGAACTAGCCCCGTAGCCACTCGCGCCGATGAGCAGGTCGGTGCGCCCGTTGCCGTCGATGTCGCCGGGCAGGGACACAGAGGAGCAGAAGTGGTCGCCTACTCTGTTCGCCGAGAACGCAGTTTCGCCCTGGAAGCGGTATTTTGCGACCGAAGTTGTGTACACGCCCCCGGCGTTTTGACCGAGAAGCTCCAAAGCATCGCCACTGTAGATGTATGCCTCGCCTGCGCCGCCGTAGCCCTGGGTGGCAGGACCGGCTTCAGGAGCGCAGACGACCAGGTCGCCAGAGGAGTTACCAACGAGCTCGCCCGCAGCGATGGCATGCCCGAAAAACGGTGCGAGACCGCCAGTCCCGATTTCGCCGCTGAGTGTGAGTGTCGCGTCCACGTCCAAGATAAGAGGGCTCTGAGCAGCGTTGTTGGCGTTGGTGGCGATGGTCGCGCTGGTCACGATGTGCACGGCCCCCACCATTATGTTGCTCAAGTTGGTCCAACCCGGCTCGCCCAGGGCAAGTTCGGGCAGTGTGTCGTTGTCCACTGAGCCGAGGTCCGGGATCAACGCGAGTCCAAGGCCGGCCTGACTATTTGTCTGGCCGGCCGCGATCCGGAGATCGGCATCGCCCATGGTGATTGGCGAGGCAAAGCTAACGAGGTTGGGCCAGTTGTCGAGGAGGAACACGTACACGTTGGAGTCGGATTGGCCGGTTTGGAGATTGGAAGGCTCTGGGAGGACAAGGTCCGGCAGGTCCGGGCCCGACCCTGTGCTCGGCGCCAGGTGCCCGACTACGGGGGGGGAAGTACCCAGGCGTGCATCCTGGTTGCCCTTGAAGCAGGCTCCTGCTCCTCCGCAATTAGGTGTCGGCCCCCCGACGAGTGCAAGGGAGGTGGTACCTGCGCTCTGCAAGTTTGCGATCTGCGTGCTGGTCACCAGGTAGACCATGCCTTCGTCAAAACCGTAGCCGGGGGCGCCGATGAGAATGTCGTCCATGGTGTCGCCATCGAGGTCGCCAGCCCAGGCCACCGTCCAGCCCAACTGGTCGTCCGGGCTGGCTCCATAGATGGTGAAGTCCGCGCAATTGGCCAGCTGGCAGTCGCTATCGAAGCCATTGCCCCCGTGCAGCACGTAGACCGCCCCGTGGTCGTACGCCGACCCGTTCTGCGGCTCCCTGTCGTACTTAGGCGCGCCGATGAGAAGATCGGCGGCGCCGTCGCCATTGATGTCGCCGCCCACGGCGACAGAGTGGCCGCTGTTCGAGTCTTCTTCGCCGTTCTTGGCGACGACTGCGGCATTGTGCGCACCTCCGGCATTTTGGGGCAGAATGGAGGAGGTACCAAGAGCGGGCAAGAAACCCGCGTTCGTCGGTGGCAGCCAGGTGACGGCGCGGCCCCTGGTTGCCAGGGCACACGATTCCGCCGGCGGGGCAAATGCGGGTGCGCCGAAGACAAGGTCTGGGACACCGTCATTGTTGAGGTCACCACTTCCGCTGCCGACATGGAAGGGGCGTTCACCCAGTAGCCAGGTGTTGCACTGCGTCGATGCGAACGAGATGCCTGAAGAAGCAGCAGGGGTCAGGCCAGCCTGGTTATCGCAGTTGTAGTCAACGGTAGGTGCACTGGGTCCCTCCCACGCACCGGGGTTGTAGCTGGAGAGGGTGTCGTTGCAGTCCGTATTGTCCGCGGAGTAGCCCGCCGGCTGAAAGCACCAACTGGCCGGGGAGCCGTTGGCATCGCCGTAGCCATCGCCGTCGCCGTCGGCGTACCAGTTGAGTTGACCGGTGACCCCGTCGGGGTCGTTGTCGTCGACTCCTGTGTCGCCCGAGCTGCAGGGGGTGCCGTCGCTGTTGGTGTCTCCTGGGCAGTCGCAGTCGTTGTCCAGGTTGTCACAGATCTCGGTGGCACCGGGGTAGATGCTGGGGTTGTTGTCATCGCAGTCGCCGCATACGAAGCCGGTAGGGCAGCCCGACAGGCACTCCAAGTACCCGTCGTTGTCCGAGTCGGCGCATGAGCTTGCGCTGTCATCGTCGTCATCGCCAAAAGTGTCGTCGTCCTCGCCGGCAGTGTCGTCGTAATCGCCAAAAGAGTAGTAGTAATAGCCAAAAAGGTACTCCAACA
>CAZBDA010000079.1:12168-24741 GCA_964490445.1 uncultured Rickettsiales bacterium
CGTCGTCGTCGTTGGCGTCTTCGTCTTCGGCGTCTGCGTCGTCTTCGCCGGTGTCGTCGTCATCTCCGGCTATGTCGTCGTCATCTCCGGCTATGTCGTCGTCATCGTCGCCTTCGGAGAACTTCGGCTGAGCCACCAGGATCAGCCCGCGTTTGCCGACCGCGCAGCCAAAGTCCTCGTTGATGAAGTCGACGTCGTACAGGTGGTGGTCGAATTCGAGGCTCAGGTTAAAGGGCTGCAGGTCGAACTCATGCCAGCCCTCACCTGCATTGCCGGTAGCCATGACCGTGTGCCGGTTCCCTACTGCCCAGCCATGAGTTGAGCCGAGGAAATCGAGGCCATTGAGCGAGGTGGTACTTGTCGCCTGTTCAGACCACTCGTCGCCGCCAGTTTGCGTGGTCATGATGTAGCCATTGAGGCTGCCTTCGCTCTCGTTACCGACCAGCCATCCTCTCTGGCCCATCACGACCACGTCGCGATGCTCCATCCCTGGAATCTCACTATGAATCTCGGTAGGGAACAACTGCATGAAGGTCCCGGCTGCCCCCACGGACCAGAGCCTGGAGGGGTCCTCGTCGCTGGCTGAGACCGCGTGTAGTGGGTACCTGTCTTTTTCCTGACCGATCCTCGGTTCGCTCTCGCCGATTTTCGACCAGTTGGCATTGTCAACGCCGCCGTCATTGGACGAATACACAGAGCCGGTGTCGGTGACCACGACGACGTGGTTTTCGTCGATTGCATAGACGTCGTTCAGCCTGGGGTTGTTTTCGAACGGGTTGCTCTGTAGCCAGTTCACGCCGTCAGTGGTTCGCAATACGACTCCGCCTGCTCCCACGATCCAGCCAGACAGGCTTGCTGCTCCCCCCAAGAAGAACACCGAGTTCAGTTCGACGCCCTGGGCGGTATGCGTTTGGCTATTCCAGTCGAGGCCACCATTGGCGGTCATGAGAATCGTGCCATTGGTGCCCACCGCCCAGCCGAGCGAGGCAGAGAACAAGGACACTGAACGCAGGTCCTCGCCGTTGGCCGACGCCGGAACGTTGCCGCGGATCCAGCGGTGAGCAATGGGAAGAGGGCCGCCCATGTCGTCGTCATCGCCGCTCTGGTTGGAGCGTTTTGCTTTCAGAATCAAGGAGTTGGTGCCGACCACCCAGCCCAGGTCGTCGTCGAAGAAGTCGACGCCGTACAGGGTGTCGTCTTGTCCGAGGTCCAGGTCGTCGAAAGAAAGTTCAATCGCTCGCCAGTCATTGCCATTGGTGGTGGTCATGACCAGGTGGTTGTCGCCGACGGCCCAGCCGCGTAGCGAGGGGGAGGTGAAGTCGACACTCTTGAGAGCGGAACCGTCTCCCTCGGCCCACACCGGGGGCAACCAGGAAAGTCCGCCGTCTTCGGTCTTTTGGATGTAGCCACCCTTTGAACTGTCGCCGACCACCCAGCCTCGCTGGTCGAGGACAGCGACGTCGTGGGGGCGACCAAACAGGTCGTCTTGCGGTGGCGGGGAGGTTCCGGGGTCTCCGTGCACCTGTAGGAAGGTGCCGTTGTTGTTGGAGTCGTCGTTGTGACCCACCGCCCAGGCCCTGGGCGAGGGCTCGTTGCTGCCCGAGATTCCTGTCAGCAGGTCTTGTGTCGGTGAATCCGTCAGGTGCTGCCAACTATCTCCTGCGCTCTGAGAAATCCACACCTCTCCGCTCTGTGTGACTAGGTACACAATGGATATGTTGACGGCGTGCACGCCGAGGATGTCTCCCTCGACATCGATGGGAGAGGTGTGCCATTCCTCGCCCCCATTGCCCGTCCACAATACGGTTGCGTTGCTACCTACAGCCCAGCCGTTGTTTGCGTCGACAAAGAACACTGAGAGCAGTGTCGGCCCTCCGGTGACTCTCGTTTGGATCTGCCAATCCTCTCCACCATTTTCGCTGTGAAGGATGATGCCGTTCGTGCCGACCACCCAGCCGTTGGAGGCATCGGCGAAGCTCACCGAGTAGAAGGTCTCGCCGTGGGCTCCGTCGGCGATCTTCCAGCGAGTCCAGGTGTAGTCGTCGTCGGGCCCGACGCTGTCGTCATCGTCACCGACCGGTGGGTTCATCGTTGCATCATCGTCGTCGCCCGGGGGACTATCCGGCGGGCGGTCCCCTGTGACGCAGACACCCGAGTCGGCACAGTAGGCCCACGGCGGGCAGGACTCCTGGCGGCTGCAATCCAGTTGCTCGGGATCGAGCCACTGGCAACCAGCAAACAGCAGCAGTCCTGTCAGCAGCACAACGAGTCTGGGCAGCAGGTTCACCATTGCAGCTCCCAGTGTAGGGCGGCTCCGCCCAGGGTCGGCACCAGGGTCGGCGGCTTGATGGCTGCCTGGGAGTTGCCTCCGGCCGCGGCCGTCACGATGAAGGCAATCGCTGCTCCTGCTCCCAGCCCAGCCGAAACCGCCGACAGGATCTGAGTTGCGTCCTGCTCGGCCGCCCCGAGCTGGAAATCGGCCTGGTCTACCAGGGCCACCGCGGGGTCTTCAGACTTGTTTTCCAGTCGGTCGCCGGCCTCAACAGCACGGTTCCACCGGTCGATGGCAGCGATTCCAGTTGCCAGGCTACCGCCGGCCAGCGACGCGCCCAGTACGATGCCTGGCGTGCGACCTCCGGCAGAGGGTGGCGAAGGCATGGTCTTGGTCGTCCCAACACCGATCCTGCGCTCGAGCTGGCGGATGCGGCGCCTTGCGTCCTTGACCAGCGCGGTCCACAGGGTGCTCGAGCCCGATTCAGCGACGAATTCCTTGAGGTCCTTGAGCCCGCGTCGTTCCTGGTCCATGCACTGGGCCAGCACGCCGCGCCAGTACAGCAGGAAGCTCTCGCCGCTCTTCTCGTATTGCTCGCTGAGCCGGGCCCAGACTTCGCCGACGGTCGCGATGGACTTCAGCGCTCGCGTCGTGTCTCGGGCAGCGGTCGTGGCGCAGTGTTCGTCCTGCACCTTCGCGGCTTCCAGCGCCAGCGTCTCACCGGTGACCTTCTTGACCTTTGCCTGTGGCTCGGCGGTTTCGTTGGCTTCGGCCGAAGGTTCCGCCCGTGCGTTCGTGACGCCGAGCACAGCCGTGCACAGCAGGGCGGCGCAGAATGGGGCGATGCGAGACGGCGAGCAGGGCATTCTTTGTGGCAACTCCAAGCACGCAGAGACTACCACCGACTGGGCCCTCTCGGCACCGGGCGTGATGGCACCCGGTACAATGCTGGCATGCGACTTGTGGCTCTGGGCCTGCTGTTCCTCTCGCTGTCGTTCGGTTGCGAGCCCGAGCCGGATGCGGTGGTCGAGCCTGTGCCCATTGTCTGGCAGGCGTTGCCCGATTCTGTGGCCGAGGCCTTCGCTGACGAGGCTGGCGAACGCGACGCGCCCGGCGCAGTCCTCGCCATCCGCCAGGGCGACACCTACTACGCCTCTGGCTACGGCAGCAAGGATCCTGATGGCGGCGATCCGGTCGAGCCGACCACCCTGTTCCGCATCGGATCGATCACCAAGATGCTCACCGCGGTGGCCTTGCTGCAGCAGGTGGAAGAGGGCCTGCTCGACCTGCAGGACGCGGCCGAAGAGCACCTGCCCAGCTTCGAACTGGCCGGGCCGGGGGACTTCGCAGAGGTCACCCTCACCGACCTGCTGCGGCACACCAGCGGGCTCTACGAGATCACGCCCATCGACGGCGGCGGTGACGACGAGCGCCTGGACAGCTTCACCGCTGAGGACTTCGCCGCCAGCTCCTACATGATGAACCGCCCGGGCGAGTTCTGGAATTACTCCAACCCCAACTTCAGCCTCGCCGGATTGGTGGTGGAGCGCACCGACGGCCGGCTGTATCCCGAGGTGATGGCCACCGAGGTGTTCGCGCCGCTGGGCATGCACCGCACGGTCTTCCACGCCGAGGACGTGCTCGCGGACGGTGACTACGCGGTCGCCTTCGGCCGCGGCTGGACCGCCGAGGACCCCGGCCCCTTCCGGCTTGATGCCGATGCCTACGACGACGCCTGGTCGCGGCCTGCCGGCTTTGCCTGGTCCTCCGCGCCCGACCTGGTCGAGCTGGGCGACTTCCTGCTCGATGGTGACCTCGAGGTCTTGGCCGACGAGTTGCACGAGCAGATGGTGGGGCCGCAGGTAGCGACCCGTGCCTTCCTCGATCACCTCGACTACGGTTTTGGCGTGATGCAGTGGCACGGCACGCGCGCCGGCAGCGAGTGGTTCGAGGTCGAGACCATCGAGCACGGCGGAGCCATTCCGGGCTACGCCGCCGAGCTCATCACCCTTCCAGAACACGACACCGTCATCGTTACCCTCGCGAGCACGGACTGGTCGCTGTTCGGCGAGACCCGTGCGGTGATCTTCGAAGACATGCTCGGCCTCAGCGGTGGAGACTTCCCCGACGTCGAGGTCGATCCCACGGACTTTTCCCGCTACGTCGGTAGCTACCGGGACCCGATGAACATCGGCACCGTCGAGGTGTTCCTCGGCGGCGACGGTGACCTCGAGGTCTACTGTCCGACGCTGGAGAGCGCGGGAAATTCGTACGAGGACGTCCTGCAGCCCGTCAGCCGGGACAACTTCCTGTTCACGGTGGATGACTACCCCTTCGAAGCGACCTTCCTACCCGAGGTCGGCGGCGATCCCGAGCAGCCGTACTGGTTCCGGACACGGTATTTCGTGGCCGAGAGGGTCGAGTCCTAAAGGCGCGGTCCCCGGCGAGATCCAAGGGTGAAATATCGCCATCGCGCGCGCTCGCGAATGGGCCCTCGCGGCTGATTGTCATGAAAATGTCAGGAAAACACGGATCGAACACAAGTCGCGCACAACTCCGCAACATCTTCGTCCGACACTGTCGCTGCATTTGGGAAAATACCGGGTGCGGAGGAGATTCCGTTGCTTCGCTGTTCACTTACCCTCATCAGCATTCTCGCCGCTGCCCTGGCTGGCTGTGGCGGCTTCGAGGCCTCGCCGGTTCCGACCGGTGACGACGCCTTTCTCGGCGGTGCCGGGGGCTGGGACGAGAGTGACCGCCTACTCGGCATGACCCCGGAGCAGGCCGCCGAGGTGATGGACGGCCACTGGGTCGATGATCCCAGCCTCGAGGCGCCGGTGCTGGTCAGCAACGACGCGCTGCTGCTCGACGGTCTTCCCTGCTTCGAGACCGCCAGCTTCGACGGCGAGTCCCGCGTGTTTGCCAGCTTCTCCTGCAGCCCCGAGAGCCAGGGTGTGGCGGAAGGTGTGATTCTCATCACCGGTGGCGCCGACGGCTTCCGCCGAAGGATCGCTGAGTTGCACGTGGCCGGTGATGACCTGGTCGCCGAGACCGAGCCGGTCACACTCGATGAGATCTACCTGGTGGCCCAGTTCCGCAAGCAGTTGGTGGTGGCAGCCCAGCCGCTGTCGCTGGCGCCCCCCTCTGAGTCCGGCGCCCGCGAGCTCACGGTGAACGCAAACTGGACCGTCTACGATCAGAAGATCGGCGGCCTGGATCACAGGGTCAAGCTGGGTGGCACCGCCGTGCTGCGCGGCGTCATGGACTTCGACTTCGACATTCGACTGTGCTCGGCCGGTTGGTTGCTGCCGCCGGTTCCCTGCGCCGACTACCGCGCTGCCGTCGGCCTGGATACTGAACTGCAGCTGCGGCTCATTCTCGAGCTCGGCAAGGCGTTCAACTGGGGTTCCGACTATCCTTTGCCCTTCGACGTGCCGGTTGCCACCTTCCCGCTGGCCGGTCTGCCGGTGGTGGTGAGCCTGGACCTGCAGCCGTCGCTGTTCTGGCAGGTTCGTGCCGAGGCCAAGGTCGTGAGTCAGATCGGCGTCGAGGCCGACATGCTGGCGATGATCGGCGTCGGCGGCACCGTGCCCGGCCTGGTCGAGGACCTCAGCGGTGTCGAGTTCTCCAACGCTCGCTTGCAGGACCCGCGTTTCGACGAGGTGATCTCCGCCCGCGCCCGGGTTGGCTTCAAGTACGCGATCACGGCGACCTTCAACGAGACGCTGGATCTCGTCGGTTCGGTCAGCCCCTACCTGCAGGCGGTTGCCAAAGCCGACTGCGACGAGATCGACCTGGCTCTGCAGCACGGCGTCGAGACAAGGCTGGGCATCTCTCTCGGCTGGGGCCCGCTGAACGTCAACGCGAATTGGAATGTCGGTGGGCTGGGGCCCTACGACATCTTCGGTACCAGCGTGCCCTTGGAGGACCTGCTGACCTTCGACAGCGATTGTGTCGGCGATGACGATCCGGGTGTGCCTACCGCCGAGACCTTCCTGCCGGAGCTGCCCCACCACCAGGCCAGTACCAGCGAGCAGTGGTTCCAGGACCATCTCGGCGCCATGGACCAGGCGCTGGCGGACTACTCGGACGCTCTGGATGATCTGCACGATGGTGAGCCCAACCTGCTGTTGCGGGACGTGGTGTTCAGCACCGACGGCATGGGCTACTGGACCCTGGACGAGGACGGTGGCGTCGAGGCCTTCGGCTCTGCAGTCCACCACTGCGACATGCCCGAGGAGTTGATCGACTCCCACGAGCCCCAGGGCCTGGTGCCGCAGCCGCACGGCGACGGGTACTGGATCTACACCGGTGCCGGCCGGGTCATGTCCTGCTCCTTTGGAGAGGTGGACAACGAGCAAGGGCTCATGGGACACGGTGAGCAGGCGGTGGTCGACATGGTGGCCGCTCCCGGCGGTGGCTACTGGCTGCTCGAGGCCGACGGCACAGTGCACGCATTCGATGGCGCGCCCAACCACGGCTCGGTGGGCGATGACCTGTACAGCGCGGGTGACCGAGCTGTGGCCCTGGTCTCTGTACCTGGCGGCTACCGGATCGCGACCCTTCGCAAGGATGTCTTCGACTTTGGTGCGGTCGCTCCCTTCGGCAGTTCGGATCGAGCCGTGATGCTCGACTCCACCATCCACACTGTTGCCGACATGGTGGCGCTGCCCGACGGTGGCCTGTTGTTTGTCGACGGTGGCGGTCACCTGCATGGCCTGGACGGAGCCGATGAGGACTCCTGGGAAGGCTGGGCTGCGGTCGATAATCCGCAGGCATTGTCCGTGACCCCTTCGGGGCTCGGCGGGGTCGTGCTGTCCAGGGACGGCACCCTGGCCGCCTGGGGCGAGGTCCCGCAGTAGGCCTGCCTGCCGCACCGGAGATGGAGCCTGTGGTATTCCTCCGGGGCTTCCCCGGAAAGGCCCTGGTCGGTGACCCTGTATTTCCAGCCGAGACTCAGCGACTTCGATTTTCACCTGTTCCGACTGGTTGGCTCGGGACTGGGGAATCTCCTGTTCCCTCTCGCCCGCTCCCTGCTCTACGTGGACAGCCACCAGGGGGTGCTCATGCCTCCGACCTGGAGGACCCTCAAGGTGGGTCCCATCCTGCGCCGCGAGATGGACAGGAGAAGCTACGGCGACCTCTTTGAGCATCGCCCAATCGGAGAATTCGCCACCGGCCTGTCGCGGCGCCTGCTGCTGCCGTCGATGACCGAGCAGGACTTCCTCGCTGCCGAGCCCAACTCCCTGCAGGGAGACCGTAGGGTCATCGTCGCGGGCATGGAGGGGCGTTTTGCGCCGATCTCCACGGCTGCGGCACCGGTTTATCGCTACCTGCTCTCAAAGTCCCGCTTCGCCCCCCGCAGCCAGGCCTGTGACATCCACGTCCACCTTCGCCTGGGTGACTTCCAGGAAGCCTCGGCCGCGGGCTTCTCCTCGAACACCCGCCTGCCGCTGGAGTGGTACGTCTCAGCTATTCGCCACCTGCAGGAGAGCCGAGGAGTGACCTCTGTGCGCCTGTTCACCGACGAGCCAGACAAGGTGGCCGCGGTGAAGGAACAGGTGCCGGGGCTGGTCTACCTTCCTCCGGTCAATGCGCTCGTCGACATGCTCGAGATGGCTGCAGCGCCTTACGTTGTCTGCTCCAACTCTACGTTCTCCCTGTGGGCTGTATTCCTCGGCGACTGTGTGGCGGTGGTTCCCGACCAGGCACTTATCGCCGCGTATTCCCTGCCGGCCCGGGAAGTCATTACGGTGACCGAGAGATAGGCGGTGCAGAACATTGTCTTTTCCTGCCGCTTTCAGGACGGCTCAACCTGGGTAATATGGCGCCCGCAATCTGCACAGCTGCAGGGCGGGCCGGATTCGGGGAGCCTATGGATGACAAAGTCGCACTGATTACCGGCGTTACCGGCCAGGATGGGGCCTACCTCGCCGAGTTCCTGCTCGAGAAGGGCTACCGCGTGCACGGGATCAAGCGCCGTGCTTCGTCGTTCAACACCGATCGCATCGACCACCTGGTGCGCGAGCCCCACGACGTGGACTCGCGTTTCCACCTGCACTACGGCGACCTCACCGATGCGACCAACCTGATCCGCATCATCCAGGAGGTGCAGCCCGACGAGATCTACAATCTCGCTGCGCAGAGCCACGTGATGGTGTCTTTCGAGACGCCCGAGTACACCGCCAATTCTGACTCGTTGGGTACTCTCAGACTGCTTGAGGCCATTCGCATCCTCGGCCTGGGTGACAAGACCCGCTTCTACCAGGCCTCTACCTCGGAGTTGTTCGGCAAGGTGGCAGACAGCCCACAGAACGAGCAGACCCCGTTCTATCCTCGCTCTCCTTACGGTGTTGCGAAGCTGTATGCCTACTGGATTTGCGTCAACTACCGCGAGGCCTACGGCTTCTTTGCCAGCAACGGGATCCTCTTCAACCACGAATCGCCCCTGCGTGGCGAGACCTTCGTGACCCGCAAGATCACTCGCGGCCTGGCGCGCATCAAGCTGGGGGTCGACAAGTGCCTGTACCTGGGCAACCTCAACGCCCGCAGGGACTGGGGGCATGCCCGCGACTACGTCGAAGCACAGTGGCTGATCGTGCAGCACGACCGCTCTGACGACTTCGTCATCGCCACCGGTGAGCAGCACTCGGTGCGGGAATTCGTGGAGGTGGCCGCCGCCGAGCTGGACATGCAGATCTCCTGGCAGGGTGAGGGTGTCGATGAGAAAGGTTACGACCAGGAGGGACGGGTGGTGGTCTCGGTCGACCCCCGCTACTTCCGGCCGACTGAGGTGGAGACGCTCCTCGGTGACGCCAGCAAGGCGCGGCAGGAACTCGGTTGGGAGCCGAAGATCTCGTTTTCCGAACTGGTCCGCGAGATGGTCCGGGAAGATCTCAAGGGGGCCGAACGCGACGCACTGGTGGTACGCCACGGCTACGCGAGCCCAGACCGCCGGGAGTAGCGGGTGGACTCCGACGCGCGGATCTACGTTGCCGGTCACAGCGGGCTGGTGGGCTCGGCGCTGTGTCGGGCGCTCGCGGATGCTGGCTTTCGTGACCTCATCACTGCATCGCACGCATCACTGGACCTGTGTGATGCTGCAGCAACCGACCAGTTCTTTGCCCGAGAACGGCCCGACTACGTGTTCATGGCTGCCGCCAGGGTAGGGGGGATTCTCGCCAACGACCGCGGCGCCGCCGACTTCATCACCATCAACATGAAGATCGCGACCCACGTGGTCGAGGCCTGCCATCGTCACCAGGTAAAGCGCCTGCTGTTCCTGGGTTCCTCGTGCATTTACCCGCGCGAGTGTCCCCAGCCCATGCGCGAGGAGTACCTGCTGAGCGGTCCGTTGGAGCCCACCAACAAGCCCTACGCCGTCGCCAAGATCGCTGGCATCGAGTTGTGCCGCGCATTCCACAAGCAGCACGGAAGCCGCTTCCTGACCGTGATGCCCACCAACCTCTATGGTCCCGGCGACAACTACGACCTGAGCACCTCGCACGTACTGCCGGCGCTGATTCGCAAGATGCACGAGGCCAGGGAGCGCGGCGATCAGGAGGTTGAGATCTGGGGGACGGGCACGCCGCGACGGGAGTTCCTGCACAGCGACGATCTTGCTGCGGCCTGTCTGCTGCTGATGGGGCTGAGTGATGCGGACTTTGACGGACTGCTCACGGCGGCAGGCGCCGAAGCTCTCGTGAACGTGGGTTGCGGAGAGGACTTGAGCATCCGCGAACTGAGCGAGGCCGTTCGTCGTGTGGTCGGCTTCGGCGGCGAGTTGCGCTTCAACCCGGACTATCCTGATGGCACCCCCCGCAAGCTGCTGGACATCTCGAGGGTTTCTGCTTTGGGCTGGTCGCCCGTGGTGAGCCTCGAGGTAGGAATCGCCGCGGCCTATGCCGACTTCCTGCAGCGAGCCGCGCAGCTGAACTGAGCAGCGAGACCTGCTGGCGAGTCTCGGCCCCAGTGGCGGTGCGCCGTGCTATACGCCGTCAACATCCCTGCGAAGAGGTCCTGTATGTCCCTGTTCATCCGCCCTGATCGAGAGCCGACCTTCTTGCTCTTGTGTCTTGCCGGCCTGGCGCTCGCCGTGCTGGTCGTCGGCTGCGGCCCCCAGCGGCAAGGGGATGACGACGATGACAATGATGACTCGGCGGCTGGCGACGACGACACACTCGGTGACGACGACACACTCGGTGACGACGACACACTCGGCGATGACGACACACTCGGCGATGACGACAGCACCCCGGCTGGCCCCTGGTTTGCCGAGGCCAGCATGTACGCCCATACCGCCGAGGACCTGTACTCGGTCGACGATGTGCCGCCTTATGGAGTGCACTACGTCAGCAGCTTTACCCGTAGTGACGGCGGCCAGGTGCCGAACATCACCGACCTGGCTGTGAGCCTGGAAGGAGAGATGTACGGG
Organism: uncultured Rickettsiales bacterium; assembly: GCA_964490445.1. Classification (GTDB taxonomy): domain Bacteria; phylum Myxococcota_A; class UBA796; order UBA9615; family UBA9615; genus UBA6601. The sequence goes on from CAZBDA010000079.1 coordinate 22,875, forward strand.
GTCAGCACCAACGCGGTGTGGCACATCGCGCCAGTCACGGGTGAGATAGAGCAGGTGCTCGAGACCTCGGGCGAGTTCTTTGTCGCCATGACCTTCCTTGCCGACGGTTCACTGCTGCTGGGCGGGGACAGCAACCTGTACCGCGTCGACCTCGACAGCGGCGGCTACAGTCTCGAGGCGACCTTTGCCGACCGGAGCTGGGACGGTGACATGGTGGGGCTGCCTGACGGCTACCTGTATTGCATCATGCGAGGTGTGAACGACGGCTCGTCGTCTCTGGTCATCTACGACGCTGTCTTCGACAACATCATTTCGACCGGCAGCACGGGGGTAGGATCGATGTTCGGCGTCGCCTACGGCTCGGGGACTCTGTTCGGCTTCACCGATGGCGGCGCCATCGTCACGGTGGATGCCGCTACCGGTGCCGCGAGCCAGGTGTCCGAGCCGGGACTGAGCTTCTGGGGAGCCGCTACCAATCCAGTGCTCTGGAATCGGAACTGAGTCAGCTCACCGCCAGGCCCAGGTCGAGTCTGCTGGGCATACAGTCGACTCAGTCGAGCCAGTGGCCAATAGCCCAGCCGAGAATTGCCACCGCCCCGAGTCCGGCTGCCAGGTGTCCCACCCAGACCCGACGTCGGATCGTCTTTGCAAGTTGTTCCACTTCCTCGCTGTCGTTGAGTCGCGGGAATGCCTGCTCGGGCACGTCGACTCCCAGGAACTCGCATAGGGGCTGCCAGCCCTCCTCCACCCTGAAGACCAGCAGGCGCTCGGCCGCCACGCTGCGTACGACCTCTTCGTTGTGGGCCTCGAAGATTGCGGTGGCGTGCTCCTTGTCTGCAAAGCGTCCCTCGAAGATGCCGTCCCAGATGACTTCGAAGAGCATGCGCCGGATATGCCGGCCAACCGGTAGGAGCTCCAGCGTCCAGGGCATGGCCTGGGCGATTGCGTAGATGGTGCGCATACAGCTGGCATGCCAGCTGTCGGGATCACGGGTCGTGAGGATGATGCGAGCCTCGGGATAGGTGTCTGCCAATTGCCGGTAGAACCTGCACGCTGGCCAGTCGACAGCCGAGTTGTAGCCGCTGAACACAGCGTCCCAGTCGGCCGTTCCGCGGCGCATGGCGTGGCGCCAGGCCGGGGCCCGGCCAGGCTGCCTGCGGATCTCGTACATGTGGTAGCAGGGTCCGAAACCAAGAATCTCAAGCGCGCGCTGCAGCGACGCGGTGCCCGTCCGGCCGAAGCCGGCACCGATTACTTTCAGCGACATTGGGTCCGGGTCCGCAATCAGCTCAGGGGGTCATGAGGAGCCAGGGGTAGCCATTGCAACCGGCGTGGGCCGGGTCTGCGGGGTCGGCGCCCGTGGCGGCGACTGCCAACAGGGCAATGCCGGCGTTGTCGATGATGTGGCAGACGTACAGGTCAGCCCCGACATAGGTCCAGTCGAAGCGGCTCCACATGCCCGGGTTGGGGGTGTTCATCGCCGAGTTGGCGTCGTTCTGGCCGACCACGTAGCGCTGAGCATTGTCGATGATGCTCAGGTTGTAATTGCTGACGAGCTGTTGAGGGGCGGGGCCGATCTGCATCCAGAACCCGCTCCACGGAGGGGTGGGACTGGTGTCGTCGATGACGTGGGTGGTGCCGAACTCGTCGATGTAGCCGCCGTTGATTGCGAGTCCGGTGGGGGCGGGGCTGCTGTCGTCGTCGCCTGCGGTGTCGTCATCGCCTGCGGAGTCATCGTCGCCGGCCGTGTCATCGTCGCCGGCCGTGTCATCGTCGCCGGCCGTGTCGTCGTCGCCGGCCGTGTCGTCGTCGCCGGCGGTGTCGTCGTCGCCTGCGGAGTCATCGTCTCCTGCGGTGTCATCGTCGC
>CAZBDA010000080.1:0-24509 GCA_964490445.1 uncultured Rickettsiales bacterium
CGTCCTCGTCATCGTCAGCGTCTTCGTCGGACGGGGTCTGGCCATCGTCATCGTCGGGCAGCACGGAGTCGTCGTCGTCGGCGTCCACGACCGGCTCCAGGTCCGGCGGACAACCGAGCAGCAAGATCGGAACAAGCAGCGCCAGCAGAACCAGCAGAAATCGAGGCATAAGTCACTCCAAGCAGAGGGTACGAACCGCAGTCATTTTATTGGAATCGAGTCTCGGTGACCTGATTCAGTTCGCCGGCACCCAGATGGGCGAGCTCCAGGCCCGCTGCTGCACCGTGTCGGGAACCGATCCGTCGTCGCAGCGTGGCGGACGCTCGGACTCGGGGAAGTGCAGGCACTGGCGGGTGCTCCAGCGACAACTCGGGTTCTCCAGGACACGGGCGTAGTACAAAGCGGGCAACGAAGAGTCATAGCCCGGATCGTGCCAGACGGCACACAGGGACTCGGCGCCGGTGCCGGTGGTGGCGCACGAGACGGGATCAACCCCAGCATCGCCGGCCACTTGTCCTTCGACCATAACGACCTGTTCCTGTACCTGGCCCTCTCCGTCCAGCCAGACCTTCACCACCTGCAGTTGCTGCAGCAGAGTTCCCGGCTTGTCCGAGGTCCCCGGGTCCCAGTGCGCCTGGGCGAACAACGACGGCGCCTGCGCCGAGGGCACCAGGCTGCCGCCCATGGCAACCGCCAACGAATCGACGGCGGCCACCGGTGAGTCCTGGGCACAGAGGTCATCGGGCAGCCCGCGCCCGCCGAACAGGCGCAGCTGGATCCGCGGCCCACTGGTGGCGTGCACCTCGCGCCGGCGCAGCGCAGAGAAGATCGCTTCACGGCTGTTTTCAGTCGCCCAGACTGCCGCCAGACCGCCCGGGTTGTTGATGATCGCGTCGTGAGTCACGGTGCCCTCGGCGAGACGCTTGCTGTCGGTGTCGTCCACCAGCCCGACATGGCCGGGGAACTGGTAGCTGTCGACCAGGCCCGGAGTACCGTTGTGGGTATCGGTACTGCCGATCAAGCCGAGCACGTAGGGATTGACGCCGAGGCGCTGCTCCTCGCGCAGCCCCTCGCCCAACACAGAGCGCATGAAGTCGAGCCGATGCGAGCAGCCCCACAGGCGCATGCCGCCCGTACCGGTGTCCTCACCGCAGTCTGGCTCTCCTGTCCCGCGCAGCTTCTCGAATGCACAAGCGGGATCCTCGCTGAAGCGCGGGCTGCACTCGCTGTCGCCCTTGTGCTGAAAGATCTCGGCCACCGGCTCCATCTGGACGCGCAGTTCAGCGATGCGCCGCTGATCCTCGTCGCTGAACGCGCCTGGGTAGTCCGGCACGAACAGCCGGCCGTTGCTCAGGTTGCTGTTGTGAGGCAGGACGATGACGTCACAGCCGGGCCCCGCGGCGGCACAGTCCTCCGACAGGCCCTGCCACAGAGCCAGCGGCGTCGGCGAATCCATGTGGGTACGCGGCAGCGGCGGCACCACCTCGTGGCCGAATACGACGTTGCGGTGCAGGTTACTGACCTGCTCGGTGTTGGTGTACTCGTAGGCAGGAAAGCTGGTGAACGAACACTGTGCCGTGCGATCGTAGTGGGCCTCGGCGGCCTCCTGCATGGCCTGCCAGCGCGGCCGCGCCGCCTCCACGCAGCGCTGCCCGTCTTCACCGCAGACGTCCACAAAGCGGCTCGGTGCCGTCGATGCGAGCAACATGCCGAAGTCAAAGGCGCCGTTGCTACTCTCAGAACGGAAGTCCTGGCAGGTCTCGCTGTCGTAGCCCGCCATCCCCTCGGTCATGCAGATGGCCACCTCGCCGAGAAACTCGCCGTGATCGGTCACCGCGACAAAATCCAGCGGCCGGTCCAGCTGCACGCTGCGGGTACCGACTCCATTGTCGTCCAGGGGGGGCAACAGGACAGGCTCTCCGCGGGCAAAGCGATGGGCGGCGTCCGGGCTCAGCCGGTTGCCATAGGAGACCGCATCGAACGAGAAGCTGGTGTGTACGTGGAGATCCCCCCACAGCACTGCGCGCAGCGGCTCGACTTCGGCGCAGGGCTCGCGCTGCTCGACGTAGACCACAGGCTGCGGCTCCTCGACAGGCGGGCAACCCTGCGTCGACAACAGGGCAATTGCCAGCAGCGAAAAGCCAGTGAACCGGGAGGGGCGAACCGAACGCATGCTCTGCTACACAGGCTCGAGACGAACCACGCAGTTGTAGTCGGGCTCGAGGGAAAGCGGATCCCAGCAGTGTGGGATCAGACAGTTGACCTCGGGCCAATAGCCCTGCACGCAGCCCGGCGAGATATCCAGCAGACGAGCGGTCCCCTCAAAACTTCCGATTTCGCTGGTCAGACGGACCCGGGAGCCAGCCGACAGGCCCAGGTTGTCGGCATCCTCCTGCGAGATGAAGATGTCGTCACGCGTCCGCCCCCCCTGCAGGGCATCGCCCGCCTCGAACACCATCGAGTTGAACTGCTTGCCGCGCCGGGTGGTGAGAATGAACTGGCCATCCGGCACCACCAGGTTCGGCGGGGTGAGCGACGAAAACCGACCGCGCTCACCGGGCATGCCCTTGAAGCGACCCTCGGCGCACAGCACTTTGCCGCCCCACTGCAGCCAGTCTCCTTCCTTGTTCAACTTCTCGATGCCCGCATACACCGGCATCGTGCGGCCCATCTCGTCGCGGACATCCTGGCTGTCTTCATAGGCAAAGGCACCAGCCAGGTCCGGACGCGCCGCCGCGACGATCAGTCCAGGGATCTCCCACTCCGGTTTCGACTCACCCACCTGCGGGTGGCCGGAGATCTCCGGGGAAAAGCGGATCCGCCGCTCGGTCGAGGTCGAGGTGCCACCGCCACGCTGCTCGTAGCGGGTCTGAGCCGGCAGCACGATGACCATCTCACCCGGCTCGATGAGAGTCGACTCGTTGATGTTGATGTCCTGGTGAATACGCAGCCCTACCCGGCCGAGGCTGCGGTCCGCCCAGGACGTGTCCGGCATGGTCTGCAGCAGGTTGCCACCGAGGTTGTAGAGAAAGTCGATGCCACCGTCCGCCGCAGCTTCCATCATCGGGCCGGTGGACTTGCCCGCCCAGTGCGGTACCTCGTGCCCCCAGGCCTCGGCGAATCGGGCAGCGTTTTCCTCGTTGACAGCAAAGCCGCCGGGGTACTTCTCGGGACAGACCCCACACTCGCCACCACCCTGCACTCCCGAGTGTCCGCGGATTGGCAGGATCCCGTTCTTCTCCTCGCCGATCGCTCCCTGGCGGAGGTGCAGGTTGACCACGCCCATGACGTTCTGGGTTCCGAAGCGATGCTGGGTAAGGCCCATGGAGTAGACGGTAACCATCGAGCGGGAGCGAGCGATGAGCTCGGCCAGCCACTCCACCTGCTCGGGGGCGACCCCAGAGCGACGAATGAGCTCTGCAAGGTCCTGCTCGGCCAGGGCTTCCTGCAACTCGTCGTAGCCCTCGGTGTGGGCCTCGATGAAGTCACGGTCGACACAGCCCCAGGATAGGAGCAACTTGAGCAACGCGTTCATCAGCGCGATGTCGCCGCCAACTCGCACACGGACGAAATCGTCCATCAGCTTCGTGCCGAACACGGCGGAACTGGCAATGGACGGGATCCAGTAGTTCTCGAGCCCCTTCTCGCGTGCCGTGTTCACCACCACGATCCGCGTTCCTGCCTTCTTCGCATGGTGCAGGTACTTGACGGACACCGGCTGGTTGTTGGCAATGTTGGTGCCCCACAGCAGCAGCAGATCGGTACCGATCAGATCGGACAGCGAAACCGTCGGTGCGCCTACGCCAATGGTCCGAGACAGGCCGGCAACAGTGGCCTGGTGGCAGAGCCGGGCACAGAAGTCGACGTTGTTGGTGCCCATCAATCGAGCGGCCTTGGTGAACGCGTAGTAGGTCTCGTTGGTCAGGCCCTTGGAGGTCGCAAACCAGCCCTGCCGCTCGCCTGGCACCGCACGCAGGCGCTCGCCGATAAGGCCCAGCGCCTCATCCCAACTGAGCCTCGAGAAACCTGCATCACCCTTTCGATAGACAAGGGGATAAGGCACCCGGCCCAGCTCTCGAAGTTGTGCGCCATCCATCTGGCGCAAGCTGCTGATGTCGGCGACGTCCGCTTCGCTGAAGGCGCCGATGGTGTTGTTACGCAGCAGCTTGAGGCGACTCATACACAGGTGGACACCATCGATGACATCGTCGCTGAGACCACGGGGGCCCAGGCTGCAGCCATCGCAGACCCCGTGACGCAGGATCTTCCAGGCATAGCCGAGGCTGCCGGCATTCTCGGCCAGCACTCCTGCCATCTCGGCGAAGTGGTGCGGCTTGGTACTGCCCAGGCCAAAGGGAACCAGGCTGGAGATGCCCGCCTCGCCACGCACGGGGGGGCCCGTGACTCGGGCCGGCAGACCCGTGTTTTGTTCTTCCGCCACGTGCTCGGTGCCGGCCTCGACCGCAACCGATTCTTGCTCGCTCATCACTGCCTCCAGGACCTGCTGCAGGCTAACAGGCCCGGAGCCGTGATCGGAAGGCGCCGCGAACGCTCCGGACGTGCTAAACCGCTGCTCAATGCACCCAGTCCTGTTCACGCTGCCGAACGGCTTCCAAATCCACGTCTACGGCCTGATGACGACTCTGGCCCTGGGCCTGCCGATGTTTCTCGCCCACCGCTGGGGCAAACAAGACGGCATGCCCAAGGACTTCGTGCTCGACCTGATCCTGATGTGCTTTGGCGGCACCATCCTCGGCGCCCGCGCCGAGTATGTGCGAGCCAACTGGTCGCAGTTCAGCGACAACCTGCCGGCCATCTTCGACCTGCGTAGCGGCGGCCAGGTGTTCTACGGCGGCCTGATCACCGTCGTTGCCCTGCTGATGCTGTACTCGTGGCGCAAGAAGATTCACCCGCTGCTACTACTCGACCTGATGGTCCCCTGCCTTGCCCTGGGGCAGGCCATCGGCCGCCTCGGCTGCCTGTTCGCCGGCTGCTGCTACGGCGCACCCACCGACCTCCCCTGGGCCATCACCTTCACCAACCCCGACTCGGTCGCGCCCCTGAACGTGGCGCTGCATCCCACCCAGTTGTACGAGACCGGCTATTGCCTGCTGCTCGCAGGAGGCCTGATCTGGCTGCGCGGTCGCAAGCGCTTCATCGGACAGGTCTTCCTTGCCTACTTCACGGTCTATCCCATCCTGCGCAGCCTCAACGAGCTGGTTCGCGACGATGCTCAGCGCGGCTACTTCATGGAGGGTCTGTTGGGACAGAGCCTCACCAACGCCCAGGGGATCTCGCTGGCAATGTGTACAGCAGCTCTGATCGGCTGGTTCCTGCTGAGTCGCAAGAAAGGCATTGCCGGCAGGTAGTCTATCCTTCATAATCTGAACAAACATTCAGGTACGTAATGGAACGCCCACACGGTAGCGGGCAGCGCGGACGCGGCGCCCTCGACAATCCGACCTCCCGCTTCGAGTCGCAGCGCTGCGTCGCCGACGACGATGGCTGGGGAATCCTCGAGCAGGACACCCCAGAGATGCCGACGGTGGTCCAGGCCGAGATCACCCGCACGATCATCTCGAGCAACCGCTCCCCCGACGTCCCCTTCGAGCAGTCCATTAATCCCTACAAGGGCTGTGAGCACGGCTGCGTGTACTGCTTCGCACGGCCCACTCACGCCTACCTGGGACTGTCGCCAGGACTCGACTTCGAGACCCGAATCTTCAGCAAGCCCGACGCGCCGGCGCTGCTGCGCAAGGAACTGCGCAAGCGCAGCTACCAGCCGCGAGTCATCGCCCTGGGGGCCAACACCGATCCCTACCAGCCCGCCGAGAGAACCCTTGGCATCACCCGCGGGCTCCTCGAGGTCCTCTCCGAGTTCGGACACCCCGTCAGCATCATCACCAAGTCCGGCGGAGTCGCCCGTGACCTCGACCTGCTCACCGCAATGGCCGAACGGGACCTGGTCCGCGTCTATCTCAGCATCACCACACTGGACCCCGCCCTGGCCGGCCGCATGGAGCCGCGCGCAGCGGCGCCCGCCCAACGCCTGCGAGCGCTGCGCCGCCTGTCCTCTGCCGGCGTGCCGGTCGGCGTGCTCGCCTCGCCCATGATCCCGGCGCTCAACGACCGTGAACTCGAGAACATCCTCACCGCCGCCGCTGACCACGGCGCCAGCCGCGCCGGCTACATCCTGCTGCGTCTGCCGCTGGAGGTCGCCGAGTTGTTCGAGAGCTGGCTTCTTCACCACTACCCCGGCCGGGCCGAGAAGGTGCTCGGCCTGCTCCGCGAAAGCCATGGCGGCGACCTGTACCGCAGCGACTTCGGTACTCGCATGAAAGGCAGCGGCCCCTACGCCGAGGCCCTGGCCCAGCGCTTCCGCATTGCAGCACGCAGGCTGGAGCTCGACCAGCCCTCTGCAGACCTCAGCCTCGAACATTTCGCCGTGCCCGGAACCGGGCGTCACCAACTCTCACTGTTCGACCTGGATTCGTAGCCAACGGCTCGACTCCCGCGACCTGGTGGGCAAGATGAGCCGATGCCCTTTGGCCCCAACTACCAGCCCGCCCCCTCCTTCCCCTCGCTGGGCGGTGAGTTCTTCGATCCCGTACAGGCCGCGAGCTTCCCGCGTCATGCGCCGCGATACCAGAACCAGCGCGCTGCGGAATCTGTCGGCCTATCGACGCTGACCGACCCGGAGTGGGAGCGTCACTTCGCCCGCCTCGAGCCGCTTCCGCGCAACCTCGAAGAACCTCTTGCGCTGCGCTACCACGGCCACCAGTTCCAGTCCTACAACCCCTGGCTCGGCGACGGACGCGGCTTCCTGCATGCGCAACTGCTCGATGACCAGGGACGCTTGTTGGACCTGGGCACCAAGGGCAGCGGAACGACTCCCTATTCCCGAGGCGGCGACGGCAGGCTGACCCTCAAGGGCGCTGTGCGCGAACTGCTGGCTACCGAGATGCTGGAGGCCCTGGGCGTCTACACAAGCAAGACCTTCTCGGTGTTCGAGACCGGCGAACGGCTACAGCGCAACGACGAGCCGTCCCCTACCCGGGCGGGGGTCCTGGTGCGGCTGAGCCACTCCCACATCCGCTTCGGTAGCTTCCAACGGCACGCCTTTTCGCGCCGCGAGGACCTGTTGCAGCAGTTGCTCGAGTTCAGCCATCACAACTACCTGCCCGACCTCGACCAGGACGAACACGACGACCTGGCGGGCGCGTTCCTGGCCGAGGTGGTCGCGCGCTCGGCCCACCTGGTGGCGACGTGGATGATGGCCGGGTTCGTGCACGGGGTACTCAACACCGACAACATGAACATTACCGGCGAGAGCTTCGACTACGGCCCCTGGCGTTTTCTGCCGACACTCGACCCGACCTTCACCGCGGCGTACTTCGACTTCGGCGAACTGTACGCCTACGGAAAGCAGGCGGATGCGGTGCAGTGGAACCTGTACCGCCTCGCCGACGCGCTGATGCCCATCAGCAGTGAAGCGTCCTTGCGGCGTGGCCTGGGACGCTACGACGAACATCTCGCCGAGGCGACCCGACAACAGTTCCTGGCACGCATGGGCCTGAGCCCGCGCGGCGAGCGGCAAGACGGCGAGCTGCTGAAAGCAGCCTTCACCCTGCTACGCGACACCCAGATGCCGTTTGCACGCATCTTCTTCGATTGGCATGGCGGGCTTGCCCGCAAGGACCAGGCACTCTCTGGGAAAGGCGCGCAGTTCTACGTGGGGGATGCATTTGAGAGCTTCCGCACAGCCCTGGGCGACTACCAGCCCAGCGAGACAGCGCGCCTCGAGCACCCCTACTTCCAGGACGAGGACCCGTGCTCGCTGCTGATCGACGAGATGGAAGCGACCTGGGAGCCCATCGCAAAGGAAGACCACTGGGCGGCTCTGGACGAAAAGCTCGCGGCGATCCGCCGCATGGGCGAGGCGTTGGCCCTGCAGCCGAGGCCATGCCGACGAGACTGCAACCCGTAGTGGACCTGTGCGCCCGTCGGAAGGAGCCGTGCCCTCTCCTCACTCCACCAGTTCGGCGACCCGGGCACGGATGGCGGTATCGGGATAACCGGAGTCCTGGAAGTCGATGCGCATCTGGCGGTCAATCACCACAAAATTGGGGATCCCACCGACCAGGGTGCCCGCGGAACGGAGCTGGTTGGTAACGACCTCGGGCTCCGGCTCCCGCGTGACCGGGAAGGTAAGTCCGTACTCCGCGGCCCACTCGCCCAGGAACTGCTGGTCGGACGGGGTGCTGTCGGTGTTGCCGTGCAGCATCAGGTGGATCAGCGTGAAGCCGCGATCCTTGTACTCCTGGTACAGCTCCTCGGCATCGCTCGCCACCGCCCGGCACGGGTTGCACCAACCTGCGGAGACATCGAGCAGAATCACGAAGCCGTAGTACTGGTACAGGTCCAACTCACCGCCGTGGTGATCGAGCAGCGGAAAGTCGGGGATGACATCGCCGATTGCCCACCCGGTGCCACTGACACCAGCCGCCGCGGCTTCGTCCGAGAAGTCGGGCCAGCGGCAGTCACCCTCGGGCCAGTGGAAGCCATCCGCAGGATCAGTTGCCGCTGCGACTTCATCCCCGTCGTCGTAGCCATCCCCGTCGCTGTCGGCACTCAGGGGATCGGTGCCCTGTTCATGCACCTCGTCACCATCGCTGAGTCCGTCGCCGTCGCTGTCGGGCTCACTGGGATCGGTGCCGAGGTCGCGTTCTTCCTGCCACGTGAGGCCGTCACTATCGAGGTCTGTCGTGCAGCCGCACACCAGGCCGACCGCCAGCAAAGCGGCAAGCCGGGCAAGGTCAGTTGGCAGGGACAAGGCTCTGCTAGCCGTCGCTCTTCGAACCACCGAGACACACCGGCGAGGGTGTCGTCGTTCCGCCCCGGGCCTGCCATTCTTCGGGCGTCAGTGCGTCCATGCTGAAGGCGTGCACCGCCGATGCCAGCTCCTCGGCTACCGCCTTGTTGACTGCACGATGTCGCGCGACCCGATTCTGACCGGCAAAGGCCGCGCTGACCACGAGGACCTTGAAGTGGCTCTCAGACCCCGGTGGCACCGAGTGCATATGGCTCTCGTTGATGACCTGCAACTGCTGCGGCGAAAATGCCGCCTGCAGCTTGTCCGTCAGCGAACGCTGCACGGGGCCACCGAGGCTTGTTCCTGCAGTGGGACTCGGATCAGGCATCGCTGGACAGGCTAGTAGCGCGGAACGCTCGGATCGACCTGCTGAGACCACATGTCAATGCCGCCACGAAGGTTGTAGACCTTGCTGTAGCCGGCAGCAACGGCCTGTTCTGCCGCTGCCTGGCTGCGCCCACCGTGGTGGCAGTGGAAGACAATGACGGCGTCCTTGGCGAGCCCTTCGAGGAGGGTCTGTCCCGCGGCATCGAGGTGCAGGGCGGCTGCGATGGATGCGGTAGCGCGCTCCTCGGGAGTCCGTACGTCGAACAACTGCACATCCTTGCCGGCATCGAGCCAGCTCTTCAGTTGCGGGGGCGTGATGTCCTCGACCCGGGCTGGCTCGTTGGGGTTCTCCATTTTGAAGCCCGTCTGCGGGCCAACCGAGACAAAGTCAACCACCAGCCCATCGGCCCGGACCGAGCTGAACCGGTCGATGGCTAGCGTGATGCCGTTGCTCTCGATGACGAAGTCGCCCTGGTTGCGAGGGCCGATGTCCATGCCGTACTGGTAGTTTTTGCCGACGCTGAGGCGAATCACCTGGTCGCCCAGGTCTGGAGCTGCCTCACCGAATGCCTTGGCTGCGGCGTCGGTCACGGTGATCTTCGGCTCGCTGACCTCGGGAAGCTCGATTCCCAGGGCCGTGTACAACTCGCCCGAGCCAGCCATCTCGGTGATGATGTCGCAACCGCCGACAAACTCCCCCTTGATATACAACTGCGGAAGGGTGGGCCAATCGCTGTACTCCTTGATGCCGGTCCGCACCTCGGGCCGAGACAGCACGTCGACGGTGACGTACTCGTCCAACACGTCGTCCAGCAGCCCCACGACTCGGGCGGAAAAACCACACTGCGGAAAGCGACGGTTGCCCTTCATGAAGAGCACCACGGCATTGCCGCTCGTGAGTTCGTCGAGTTCCTGGCGAAGAGGGGCGTCTAGGGACATGTTCTTGTGCTCCGGGGTGAGGCTCCGACGATCTGTGCCGAGCGGCGGGATGGTAGCGCAGGGAAGCGCCGCGATCCACCTGTAGTCTAGACTGCCGCAGTTGGAGGTGAGACCAGGTTGTCGAGGTTGGATTGCATCGTGGTCGGACTGGGCGCACTCGGCAGCGTCGTCGCCCACGACCTGGCGGCGCGCGGCCTGGACGTGCTGGGCCTGGACCGCTTCGAGCCCGGACATAACCGGGGTAGCTCCCATGGCGCGACCCGGGTCATCAGACAGGCCTACTTCGAGCACCCGGACTACGTGCCGCTGTTGAAGCGAGCCTACGAGCGCTGGGCCGAGCTCGAACACTGGGGACAACAGCAGCTGTACCACCCGGTCGGCGTGCTGGAGGTAGGCCCTGCCGATGGGGTGGTGGTTCCCGGGGTGCTGCGGGCGGCTCGCGAGCATAATCTGCGTGTGCAGGAGTTGGACGGGGCAGAAGTAGTGCGCCGCTTTCCCGGAATTTCCGGCCTGGGTGAGAACGGGCTGGTCGGCGTCTTCGAGCAGGACGCAGGCTACCTCGTCACCGAGCAGTCGGTACGCCTGTGGGCAGCACGCGCCCGGCAGCAGGGAGCACGGCTGGAGATCGGCCCCGCGGTGCTGGACTGGCAGCATGACGGAGACAGCTTCATCGTCGAGACCGAGGCCGGCTCGCACCGCAGTGAGCAACTGGTCCTGAGCCCCGGGGCCTGGGCACCGCAGTTGTTGCCGCCGTGGCTGGCCGACACGCTGCAGGTGCGGCGCAAGGTGCTGCTCTGGTACGAGGCGGAGCCCGTCTATCACCAGGACAGCAGCTTCCCGGTCTGGCTGTTCGAGAAACCCGAGGGCGTGTTCTACGGCTTCCCCAGCCGCAACGAGCTCGGCCTCAAGGCAGCACGGCACTCGGGGGGTCTGCTCTGCGATGACCCGCTGCACGTCGACCGAGACCTGCATGCGCAAGACCACAAGCTCGTCGAACAGTTCCTTGCGCAGCACCTGCCGCAAGTCCGGGGGCAGACACCTGTTCGTCACGCCGTCTGCATGTACACAATGAGCCGCGACGAGCACTTCATCGTCGGCGGCGACCCCGAGCAGCCAGGCCTCTGGTATGGCGCCGGTCTCAGTGGCCACGGCTTCAAGCTCGTGCCGGCACTGGGTGAGCTACTGGCCACCGCCGTCGCAACGGGCCACGACCCCAGCCCGGCCCTGTTCCGGGCCGAGCGATTCCAATAATCAGCCTGGCGAGCGCCCAGCGGGTATCCTCGCACCACCAAACGGAGGCAACGGTTCATGAACGTCACCCGCACCGGCAAGCAAGCCCTGCTCCTTCCCTGCCTGGCAGCAATTCTCGTCCTGGCGGCCTGCGGCCCCGCTGCCGGGGACGACGACGATTCCAGCTCCTCGACGGAGTACGGCACCGACCCGGCCTTCGTCCATCCGGCCCGCTACCTGTTCCGGGAGTTCGACCAGGCCTCTGAGGCCGACCTCGCATTTGTCTTGCGCGCACTGGAAAGTTCGCTGGAGAGCACGGTGGACTTCAGCAGCGAAGAGCTCATCGATCGATCGCCGACGGTAGACCTGCTGGTAGGCGACGATCTGGCAGGCCTCGAGCACCCCGATGCGGATCCTGCCGAGTGCCTGGCGGCTTCGCTCACGGCTCGCTCACGCCACGACGCCAATCGCCACGCCAGCGCAGCTCTACAGACCGACCAGACCCCTGGTGATCCAAGCGCCCCCGACCACCACGACCGGGCCTTCCGTGACGGCACCGAGCAGTGTTGGGGAGACCGCTCCTGTGCCGCCCTGCGTGCCGACGACACGTTGACCCGTACCAATGCGCTGTTCACCATCACCCTGGACGACCGGGTGGACTACCGCTGGATCGACCTGGGCCTGCCCGCGCCATCCGCCGTCGCGGTGGGAACAGACGCTAGCAACCCCGGCGAGCCACGCTGGGCAATCCTGAGCCACTCCTGGATGCCCGAACGGGCCGTCGATGGCAACGCCTCCTTCGAGCAGTCCTACTCTGTCGCAGTCTGGATCTCACAGCCGGACAGCATCGATCTTCCGGTGCTCCGATACACGGCAACCTGGGCACAGACCGAACTGGGCTTTACTCTCGATGACACGACTGTCCGACAGCTCATGCGCGGCGGGATCCAGGATGCCTGGGATGCTCAGGAGGCGTGGCTGGAGACCCTTCCGTGACCAGCCCGGGCGAAGCCCCACCCCTCGCCATCGAGCTGCCCGCCAGCGAACTCCCGCCCGGCAGCCAGAAGCTGCTGCGAGCCGGAAACCACCGCTTGGCAGTTTTTCGACTCGAAGACGGCAGGCTGTTCGCTGTCGACGACGCCTGCCCCCACGAGGGGTATCCCCTCAGCAAGGGCTCGATAAAAGACTGCGTCCTGACCTGCCCGTGGCACAACTTCAAGTTCCGCCTCGACGACGGTTCCTGCCTCAAGGGCGACGAGGGGGTCGCCACGCACCGCATCGAGGAACGCGACGGCGTCGTCCGCGTCGAAGTGGTGGAACTGCCCCGCGAGGAGCAAATCGCTGGCTTCACCCGCAGCCTCCACGAGGGCGTTCGCGAGCAGCGCATGGGCCAGGTGGCGAGAGACCTGGTGCGGCTCCTCGGCCTCGGGGTCGAGCCTGTGCAACTGGCAGCTCTTGCCGCCGTCTACGACGCCCGGCACGCCGAGTACGGCACCACTCACGCGACCCCAGTCGCCACCGACGTCTGCAGCTATTTTGATCGGCACTCGGGCGTCGAGGCTGTCCTGCCCCTGATGCAGGCCTTCGAGTTGTGCGCCGTTGCGCACGTCCGCCGGCCCATGCGCCCAACACCCGAGCCTGTCGACCCCGGCGAGGACCCCGAAGCCGCCGGCCGACGTCTGCTACAGCTGCTGGAGGCCGAGGACCTGGTAGACGCCGAAGCACTGCTGCGCGGCGCACTCGAAAAGGGCTGGCAGCGCGATGTCATCGAGCCGTGGCTGCTGCGCGCCTGTGCCATGCACTGGATTGGCTTCGGCCACGGCCTGATCTATGTCACCAAGACCTTCGAACTGCTCGAGCTCGCCGGCTGGAAGCACGCCATTCACCTGCTGCCAGGAGTATTGCTGGCCCTGGGCTCAATGACCCGCGAGGATTGTCTCCCCGAGTGGCTGTGGTTCCGCCGTCGGCTCGCGGACCTGCCATCCAACGACAAGCTGTGGGCGAGGCAGGGAGCATCGACAGACAAAGGCCAACCCGGCGAGCTGCTTGCGAGCCTGCTCGAAGGCAAACGTGAGCAGGCCTTCGATGCGGTCACGGCCTCGCTGGAGCAGGGCGTCCCCGTCGACCACATCATTGATTCTCTGAGCGTCGCCGCCAGCGAACGCATACTGCGATTCGACCTTGCAATCGACGCCAGCGCCGAGATCCAGAACAACTGGCTCACGGTGACTCACGGACTCACCTACGTGGGTGCCCTTCGCACTGCACTGCAGCGGTTTCCGGGGCCCGACCTGCTACCGCTTCTCTACTTTGCGACCCGCCTCATCAACGCAGCACGGGCACTGGACATGCCGCAGGACCAGCGCTTCGGCAATGGCAACGGCAAAGGTGCTTCGGGTCGCCTCGAAGACCTCGACACACGAGTATCCAAGCAAGACGCAAAGGGCGCACTCGAAGAGCTCACAGCCTTTGTCGCGCTGGCACAACCACTGGCGCCTGTCCGTGCCTGGGCGCAGGATCTCGCGCTGCGGGATGGACTCACGCGGCCCCTGGTGGTCGGCCATCTCATCAAGACCTGCATGGCAGCCTTTGGCGAGTACGCCGCATTGCAAGCCTCAGGGCATTCCAGCGCTACCCGCCCGCTGCAGGCCCTGGTGCGCCTCGCTGCGTCACCGATCCAGGAACGCCGGGTTGCCCGCCTCACCCACGAGGCGCTTCGCTTCGTGGTCGACGGCAAGGTGCCACGCTCCCTGGTCTAGGCGGTCAGCTGGAGAGTCGACCCTTCAGGGGCTCTCGACGGCGTCCGTCTCCGCGATCTCCTTGATGTGCAGCAGGTACCGCTTCAACGAGGTCTGGGCTTGGCGCGCCTCGAGCCAGGCGGGCACGCGCTTGCCGACATCGATTGATGCTCGATACAAGAACACGACACGACCGGCGCGCGTCGACTCGTGAGTAGAGTAGCTGCCCGTCGTATCAAGGATCTCACTGTCGCGTTCAGAGTCCAACTGCCAGGTCATGTAGTTTCGTGAGGCGTGAAACTCACGCTTGACGTAATAGCGCAGTTCGATGGGCCCGGACTTGACCAGGTAGTCCAGCTTGATGGTTCGGGTTCCGTCCGGGCCCTGGCTGTCCTGGTAGGTGTTGAGCTCCTTGACCGACTTGCTGGCCCGCTTGATCTCGCGGGTATCCAGCAGCAGCTCCCAGAGCCGCTCATGGCTCACCTGGATCTCGGCAATGCCCGTCACGATCGACGACCCCTCCGCCGGCTTCTCGGTAATAAAGATGAGCTTGCCAGCGGCGAGATCCTGCTGCTGACGGTCCGTCAACTGGGGCAGGTCGGGCTTGCCCGCCAGTACCGGCGCCGCACAGAGCAGCGACAGGCAGAGTACAACGAGGGTGAGAGCCGGACGCATGGGACCGGAAGTAGAGCGCCTCTGCATTGACAGGTCAACGGACATTTCCGCACGATCTGGATCCGATGTCCTCGCCACGCTACGCACCTTGCTGTCCCTCACCCGACTCGCCGCCTCCGTCGTGGCTGGCGGAATCGGCGGATCTCGGCGAGCGCACCCTGCCTCTACCTGCGCTGAACGACCCCGAGGGCGAGCGGCTCGATGCAGCCCTGCCACCGGTGGTGGACGCCCACGTCCACCTGTTTCCCGACGGCTTCTTCGAAGCCATCTGGCGCTGGTTCGAAGCCTATGGCTGGCCCATTCGCTACAAGTTGCCGAGCCCGCAGGTCATCGACTTCCTGCTGTCACGCGGCGTGTCGCACATCGTCGCACTGCACTACGCCCACAAACCGGGCATCGCAGGGCTGATGAATCGCTACATGGCCGAACTGTGTGCACAACATCCGCAGGTCACCGGCCTGGCCACCTGTCTGCCAGGAGAACAGGGCACGCGGCAGATCCTCGAGGACGCTTTCGACCTGGGCCTGAGGGGCGTGAAGCTGCACTGCCACGTGCAGTCCTTCGCCCCGGATGACCCGCAACTCGAAGAGGTCTACGAGGCCTGCATTGCCCGGGATCTGCCGCTGGTAATGCATGCCGGCCGCGAACCAGCCAGCCCCGAGTACCCGGTGCACCCGCACCTGCTGTGTGGGGTGGAACGAGTCCGCGCCGTGCTGCGGAGTTTTCCCAATTTGAGACTGTGCGTGCCCCACCTGGGCGTCGATGAGATTGTCGCCTTCACCGCCCTACTGGAAGAGCACGACAACCTGTGGCTCGATACCACCATGGCCGTGGCTGACTACTTCCCCGTAAACGACCCTCATCGGCCCATTGTGGTGCGGCCGGAGCGGGTTATGTACGGCACCGATTTCCCCAACCTCCCCTATGCCTGGGACCGCGAAGTGCGCATCCTGGCAGCCCAGCACCCTGAACAGCGCCTTGCAGCGGTGCTCGGCGAGACGGCGCGCGGCTTCTTCGGACTGTGAATTGGCAGCAGCCTGACGCTGCCGGCTTTACCCCGCCAGTCCCCCTGCTATCATCGCGTCCCTTACCAACCAGGGCCCCCCTATCCGGCCCCCTGAAGCCCGCCCCCGCCCCGGCAAACCTCCCTACAAAGCGAGCCTTCCATGGACATGAAGGTCAACGACATCAGCATCTCGGTCGCCACCGTCAACGGCTCCGGATCGCAGACAGCAAACCTCATCCTGCACCGCAGTTTCTTCAACATGGGCCTGCCCGTGTCCGGCAAGAACCTGTTCCCCTCCAACATCGCGGGCCTGCCCAGCTGGTTTCTGCTGCGCATCACCGAGCAGGGCTACAACGCTCCGGGCGCCCAGACCGACCTCGCGGTTCTCATGAACCCGGACACCTGGGATAAGGACCTGGCCGCGCTCACTCCCGGCGGGGTCGCCATCGCCAACAGCAGCCTCAAGAAGGCGGTGACCCGCGACGACATCTCGGTCTACGAGATCCCCTGCACGAGCCTTGCAAAAGACATCAACTCAAAGCTCGCCAAGATGCTGGCGAACGTCGTCTACGTCGGTGCTGTCGCCGAACTTCTGAGTATCCCGCAAGAGGCGCTGGAAGCCGCCATTCGGCACCAGTTCAAGGGCAAAGAGAAAGCCATCGGCACCAACCTCGAAGCCGTCGAGGCCGGGCGCAGTGCCCTTCGTGACCTGGGCAAGACCGACCCCTACATCCTGGAGTCGCGTCCGCCTTTGGAAGGACAACTCATCATCGAGGGCAACGAGGCCGGCGCGCTGGGCTCGGTCTTCGGTGGTGCCAGCTTCCTGGCCTGGTACCCCATCACCCCCTCCACGTCGCTAGCTGAAGCGATGTCCGGCTACCTGGCTGACCTCCGCCATGAGCCGGACACCGGCAAGGCGACCTATGCCGTCGTCCAAGCCGAGGATGAGCTGGCCGCCGCCGGCATGGTCCTGGGTGCGGGCTGGGCCGGCGCCCGGGCGCTCACCGCCACCAGCGGACCCGGCATCGCCCTGATGGGTGAGTTCATCGGCCTGGGCTACTACGCCGAGATCCCCGGGGTGTTCTGGGATGTGCAGCGGGTCGGGCCGTCCACTGGCCTGCCCACCCGCACCCAGCAGGGCGACATCTTGATGACCCACACCCTGGGTCACGGCGACACCTGTCACCCGGTGCTGATCCCCGGCAGCGCGGCCGAGTGCTTCGAGTTTGGCTGGCGTTCCTTCGACGTCGCCGAGCGCTTCCAGGCCCCGGTGTTCGTGCTCTCGGACATCGACCTGGGCATGAACCCCTGGGTAACCGAAGCCTTCGAGTATCCCGACAGCGACATGGACCGTGGCAAGGTTCTGACCCGCGACGACCTCGATCGCCTCGGCGACTGGGGCCGCTACCGGGACGTCGACGGCGACGGCATCGGCTACCGCACACTGCCCGGCACCGACCATCCAATCGCCGCGTACTTCACCCGCGGCAGCGGCCACAACGAAGATGCCAACTACACCGAAGACGCCACGACCTATGACCGGGTTATGGCCCGCCTGGCCCGCAAGCTAGACGGCGCACGAACGGAGTTGCCGCAGCCGATCATGCAGGGCAAGACCGACGCCCGGGTCGGGGTCATCGCCTGTGGCTCGGTAGATGCTTCCATGCCCGAGACCCTCGACCTGCTCGACGATGCGGGCCTCGACGTCAGCTACCTGCGTATTCGCAGCCTGCCGCTGTCCCCCGAAGTGGTGAAGTTCGTGAGCGAACGTGAGATCGTCGTGGTCGTCGAACAGAATCGCGACGGGCAGCTGCACGAGTTGATTCGCGGCGACCTGCCGGACGAACTCACCCACCGAACCACCTCGTACGCATACTCGGATGGCTTTCCGCTGGCGGCGAACCGCATCGCAAAGGCGGTCCTCGAAGCGGCAAACCGTACCCGAGCGGAGGCTTGAGAACATGGCAAGAGCACCACGCGAAAACCGACTTGGCCTGACGATTATTGACTACAAGGGCTCCGAGACCACCCTGTGCGCAGGATGCGGGCACAACTCGATCACGAACCAGATCATCAAGGCTGCCCACAGCTCGGGGATCCAACCCTGGCGGGTCGCCAAGATGTCGGGCATCGGCTGCTCCAGCAAGACACCGGCCTACTTCCTCGGCAAGAGCCACGGCTTCAACGCCGTCCACGGGCGCATGCCGTCCGTTGCCACCGGCGCAGCACTGGCCAACCGCGAGCTCATCGTGCTGGGCGTCTCCGGCGACGGCGACACGGCATCCATCGGCCTCGGCCAGTTCGTCCACGGAGTGCGACGAAACGTGCCGCTGGTCTACATCGTCGAGAACAACGGCGTGTACGGCCTGACCAAGGGTCAGTTTTCCGCCACGACAGAAGAGGGCGCCACCACAAAAAAAGGCGTGGCCAACGACTTGCCGCCCATTGATCTGTGCGCCCTTGCCATCCAGATGGGCTGCGGCTTTGTCGCCCGCTCCTTCTCGGGCTCGGCGAAGCAGCTCACTGCGCTGCTGCAGGCCGCCCTGTCATTTAACGGCACTGCACTGGTCGACGTCATCTCGCCGTGCGTGACGTTTTTCAACAACGAGGGCTCTACCCGCTCGTACCCCTACTTGAAGGAGCACGAGAGCGAACTGCACACCGTCGACTACATCCCCCATTTCTCTCCCATCGAGGAGGTAGACCTCGACCAGGGCGAGAGCCGCGACATCACTCTGCACGATGGCTCCACTGTGCGTCTTCGCGATGTCGACGG
The DNA here is from genome assembly GCA_964490445.1 of uncultured Rickettsiales bacterium. Lineage (GTDB taxonomy): Bacteria > Myxococcota_A > UBA796 > UBA9615 > UBA9615 > UBA6601. Next base: position 18,564 of record CAZBDA010000080.1, read on the forward strand.
CGACTACGATCCGCGCGACCGAAAGGCAGCACTGGACACCCTGCGCGAAGCCGAGATCAAGCAAGAGCACCTCACGGGTCTGCTGTACTTCGAGCCGGGTCGCGCCGACCTACGCCAGCAGAGCAACCTGGCCGAGACTCCCCTGGCGCTGCTCCCGCCGGACTCGCTACGGCCAGACCGGAAAGCCCTGGAGAGAGTCCTCGCCAGCTACGCCTGAGCCGTCACCGCTCTGTGTCGGCTGTGCCCGACTCCCGCGGTGCGCCAACAGGTCGGCATCGAAGAGCAGGCCGATGATGAAGGTGAAGGCGCCCTGCCGCACGGGGTGCTGAGTGCGCACACCGAGGCGAACCAGCGGCGTGAAGTCACGCAGGGCCGGGCCGAGCTTCTTGAAACGGAACAACGCGACACCGCCGAGGAAGTTGGCCATCTGCCGAGCGCCGAAGTTCATCGTCAGCTGGTGGTTGACACCGACCCGCAGGTCGAGGTTGCGGTGAAGGGGGATCTCGGCAAGCACCAGCGCCATGTTGTCGACGAACCACTCCTTCCTGGCAGCGGGGATGTCGTTGCGGTTGTGGAAGTAGAACGGCTGATCGCCCAGTTGCCAGTACTCGAACAGCACTTGATCGCTCGCAAGCAGGCGGATCGGCCCCAGAGACACCGCAAACTGCAGGGTTGTACCCATGCGCAGGTACCAGCCCTGGGCGGTCTCGCCGTCTTCGGGTAGCAGCAGGGTCTCGGTGTAGTCCGACTGGTAACCGTCCAGTGCGTAGTAGCCAGCGCCCTGCAGCCGGGCCGGCCAATACAGAATGGGCGCCACCTGGAAGTGGAACTTGAGGATCGACAAGGGCGCGATGTCCAGGTAGGCGCCAGGCATCACGTAAATAGGGCTGGTATGGGCTTGGAATCCGGCCTCGATAAACGAGTTGTCAAACAGTACGCCAGGCTTGCGAACCAGGGGCGCGCAGCCGCCAATCCGCAGCTGGTGCTCGATGCCCCAGGGCCCCCACTTGATGCCGAGGACCTGGTGCATGACAAGCTTGGGGCTGGGCTCTCCGAGGCAGTTGCTGCCCGGGGGCGGAGCCTCGGGTTCTGCGGCCATACCCGCCCCACCGGCTACCCCAGCATGACAGGGCCGCACCGCCAACACGACCGAGAGCACGAGCAACAGCATGGGAAGACAACGAGACAAGACGACACGCATCCTAGCTTCAAACTGGCTCGCAATGGAGTCGGGTGCGCGCTAGTCTCGCCCGCCATGCAGCAACCCGATGCCCCCATCGACACCCGCTTCACGCTGGGTGAGCAGATCACCGACGAGCAGCAGAACTTCCTCGACTACTACGGTTTCCTACACTTCGAGCAGGTCGCAAAGCCCGACGAAGTGCAGACCCTGCTGAGCGAGATCGACCGCGTCGAGGAGCAGTTGTTGGCAGAAGGACGACGCAGGATCAACGGCATTCCGCTGTTCATGGGCAACTTCATGGGCCTTCGTCCGTTCATCCAACGGTTCGCGTTCACCTCGCACTTCTCGAGCTGGCTGCGCGAGTTCCTGTCCTCGCCGCGCTTCGAGCCGATCCGCCGACTCATCGACGAAGACGCTCGCATCGGCCAGGACGAAAAGGACGGCGTGGTGCTAAATCGCTACTTCAACGGCAAGGGCAGCATTTATCCGCGGCTGGGCTGGCACACCGATGGTCTGCGCGACCTGTTCTACCTGCGCATGCCGCAGCAGATGCTGAACGTCGGCCTGCACCTCGATGACATCGGCGACGGCGACGGTGGCCTGTGCCTGATCCCCGGTACGCACCGCCAGGGCTTCCTGGCGATGTGCTTCCGCAAGCTGTACTTCATCTCCCACGGCGCCGACAGCGAGGAAATCTGCGTCTCGACCAGAGCCGGCGACCTCACCGTCCACGATGGCCGCCTCTGGCACCGTGTGCAGCGCTCCAAACAGGTCGGGGAAGCCAGCCTGCGACGCACGATGTACGTGCCCTTCCTCACCGGCCCATTCGAGCCCAAAGATGAAGGCAGCCCGACCCCGGGGTACCACTACCTCGGCCTGTTCGGCCGCAAGCTACGCCTGTGGTGGTCGATGCTGCGCGGGCGGTGACCACGCAGCGGGTCCTCCGCCAGCCCGTTAGTGGAAGATGATGTGCGCCAGGATGAGAGAGGCGAACATCACCATGCCGAAGCGGGCAACCCCCTTGTCAGGTGCGGTGACCAGGTCCGCCATGGGGATTCGCCAACCGTTCTGAATCATCGTCGGCGCGGCGATGAGTACGAAGCTGAGCACGATGGCCCAGGACGAGCGCACCATGTAGTTCATCTCGGGCAGGGCCAGCTTCATGCCCAGGTACAGGGCTCCCGAGGCGACCAGCGCGGCGGCCATCAAGCGCCGGGACGGGCGCACCAGGAACACCGCTGCAGTCACCAGCACGACGAAGCCGTTCTTGATGTAGTTGGACATCTCCTTGGACCAATGCGACAGCGTGTCGTCGGGGTTGACCGTCTTGTAGTAGACGATGACAAAGGCGAAAGAGAGGCCGGTGCACAGCGCTGCCAGGATCGCCTTCTTGCCCACGGCGACGATCTGCTGGTCGGTCGCGTCGGGCCGCAGGTGCCGCTTGTAGATGTCAATGGACCACAGCGTCGAGACCGAGTTGAAGATGGAGTCCACTGTGCTCATCAAAGAGGCGAACAGACCGCACAGGATCAGCCCACGCAAGCCACTGGGAAGGACTTCGTTGACCAACAGCAGGTAGGCCTGGTCGGGGTCCTTGAGGGCTCCCGTGCCGTCCTTGAGAAGTTCCGGGTCCGCGGTCAGGATCCCTGTGTCCAGCATTCCTGCCAGGGCGATGCCCGGCAGCACGATAATCAGCACCATGACGTACTTGAGGATGCCGCCAACCAGGAGGCCAATCTGGGCATCGCGGAGGCTGCGGGCAGCCAGCGAGCGCTGCAGGATCACCTGGTTGCCACCCCAGTAGTACAGGTTCAGCAGGTTCATGCAGATGATTGCGGTCCACGGGATCTTGTTCTTTACCAGCTCGCCGCGCACTTCGATCTGCGCATCCCGAGGCAGGTGGAGATGCATCAAATCACCGGTCTTCGCGTACAACTGAGCCCAACCACCCAGTTCCTGGATGGCCAGGAACAGGAGGATGAAGCCACCGCTCAGGAGCAGGACGAACTGGGCGATGTCCGTGCGCACGACGGCGCTCAGCCCGCCCAGGTAGGTGTAGACAGCCGAGAACACACCGAGAGCAGTAGACAGGACACATAGCCGCACCCACTCGGTGGGGTGGATCCAGGCCACCAGCTCGCCGAACACACCGTCGATGGCGTAGGCAGCCATGAACAGGGACAGGCCCAGGTACATGAAGGCGTACAGCGTCATCATGAGGACCGAGTAGGTCGCCGCGATCCCCGGGCCAAAGATCGACTCGAAGAACTGGGTGATGGTGAGGACCTTCTTCTTCAGGTAGAGCGGCACAAAGAAGAACGCGGCGACCACCACCCCGAACACCGCGTTGAGTTCGAAGTTCCCCTGCGCCAATCCAAACACGTAGGCGGCGCCGGCGATGCTGATGAAGTGCCCCGCCGAGATGTTGGTCGCGAGGGTGGAGATGGCGATGACAGGCCAGCTCAGAGAGCGCGAACTGAGGAAGTACTCCTCGACATTCACGTCTTTCTCGGCACGCCCTCGCACTCCGATAGCGAAGATCACCAAGAAGTAAATGACGATGATGGCTAGGTCCCAGAACATCCCATTCCTCCCGCAGGTCGGCCCTCAGTAGCACGATTGTGCACGGGAGCCCAGGGACGGTTGACGGCAAGGTCCACACCGACATAGCAACGTCACATCTCCGCAACTCCCGGCTGTTAGGCTCGCCGCCGCTGCAGGCAGGCAGAGGGGTGCTGGAGAATGAATCTGGCCCGAACGGGACAGCCTGCGGCTCGAACGGAGGAGCCAAGATGAGTGACAAGACACTCGAAGGTCGGGTCTTTGTGGTGACCGGTGGCACACAGGGCCTCGGCGAGGCCACGGCACGGATTCTCGCGCAGCGGGGAGCTGCCGGCGTGACTGTGTGTGGCCGCAATCCCGAGCGAGGCGGCGCCGTCGCAGCCGCCCTCGATGAGGCCGGCTGCCCCGCCCTGTTCGTGCAGGCAGATCTGCTCGAGGAAAAAGAGTGTCGAGCGGTAGTCCGCGCCACCGACGAGCGCTTCGGGCGGATTGATGGGCTGGCCAATGTCGCCGCCTCTACCGAACGCGGCAGCCTCGATAGCACCAGCGCCGAAGAATGGGATGCGATGTTCGCGCTCAACGTCCGCGCACCCTTCCTGTTGATGCAGGAAGCCGTGCGGGTGATGCGGCGTGAGGGACGCGGCGGCAGCATCGTCAACGTCTCCAGCGTCTCCGCGTACGGCGGCCAGTCCTTCCTGACCGCCTACTGCACGTCGAAGGGGGCCCTGGACACCCTCACCAAGAACGCCGCCTACGCGCTGCAGTCCGAACACATCCGCGTCAACGGCATCAACGTCGGCTGGATGGCGACTCCCAACGAGCACCGGGTGCAGCTTTCCGAGGGCAAGCCCGCCGACTGGCTGGAAGCCGCCGACGCGCAACAGCCCTTTGGCCGGATCCTTCGACCGGGCGAGGTAGCCCGACTCATCGCCTACCTGCTCAGCGACGACGCAGAGTTGATGACCGGCTCACTGGTCCACTTCGACCAGAACGTGCTCGGCGCCCGGGACTGAACTCGGTTGCCGGCAGCCGAGACTGCGTCGATCGACATGGCCCGCCTGCTGCTGTTCGACCTGGATGGAACTCTGCTGGGTCCCTCGCGCCGGGTCTCCGCTGCGAACGCGCAAGCGCTACGCTTCGCAATGTCCCTCGGGATCCGGGTCGGCTTCGCAACCGGTCGCTCCCGCCGCAGCGTGCAACCGTGGGTGAAGGAGCTCAAGCCGAACGCTCCACTCATCCTGCTCAACGGTGGGATGGTGTGGGACACCGCCAGCGGCTCTGCTCTGCTCGAGCACCGGCTGCCGCGGGCGGACGCATGCGCGGCGCTCGAGGCGGTCGCCGAACTGGGAGTCCATGCCAACGTCTATGTCGGTGACGAGATCGCCATCGCTCGGCCCTGCGAGACCTCGCGCAGGAGCGAGGTCAAAGACGGAGTGGCACACACGACGGTCGGCGATCTCCTCGCATACCTCGAAGAGCAGCCGCTCGATCCACTCAAGATCCTGTGCATCGATGAAGACGGTGGGATCGAGGCGCTCGCTGAGCAGATCCGTCCAACGCTGACGGCAGGCAGCGTCCTCGTCCACTCCGAGTCGACCTACCTGGAAGTGCTCCCGCCCGGGGTCAGCAAGGGTGCCGCCCTCGCAGCTGTGACCGCGCACACCGGCATCGACGCAAGCGACGTGATCGCCTTTGGGGACAACCTGAACGACCTTGAGTTGCTACAGGCCAGCGGCCTCGGCGTAGCGATGCAAAATTGCCACCCCCGAGTCCAGCAATGCGCGGACCTCGTCATCGGTCCAAACGACTCTGACGCCATCGCTACCTTTCTCGCCACCCACCTGCTGTAGCAGCCCGATCCCAGTCGGAAGCAATCTCCTCGACCCCGTCGATGGTGGCGGGATCAAGAGACTGCTAACATCGGCGAGGCAAATCAGCCCCGATGCCAATTCAAGCCCTGGAGCCCCGAGATGATGACCCGTTCCCTTTGCTCGCTCGTCGCCCTGCTCACGCTGGTGCTGCTGACCTCCTGCGGCAGCGGCGGACTGCCTGCTTCCCTTGGCGATTGCCCCGACGATTCCACCGTGACCTGGGCAGAGGCCGGCGCCATCTTCTCGAGCAACTGCGTGTCCTGCCACAGCATTGAGAACACTGGCGCAGAGCGTGTTGGCGCGAAGGAAAACGTCGACTACGACAACGCC
>CAZBDA010000081.1:0-23803 GCA_964490445.1 uncultured Rickettsiales bacterium
CAACGACGCCCTGGCCAACCTCGACGGACTCGCCAACCTGAACTCGGTGGGTGGCGGCCTGTGGATCAACAACAACGATATCCTGGCCAACCTGGATGGACTCGCCAACCTAAGTTCGGTCGGAGATCGACTGGGCATCACCGACAACCAGGTGCTGAGCGACCTGGATGGATTGGGGAACCTGGCGACGGTGGATGGCGACCTGTTGATCCACGACAACCCGGGCCTCTGCCAGACCTTAATTGATGCGTTCATCTCGACATGCACAATCGCAGGATCGGTGCAGAACATCTGCTGCAACGACAGCGGTTGTTGAGCAGCGGCAGCCCCGTGGCGCCCTTGGGCCCGATCTGCCGCTGCGCTAGGCTTCCTTCTTGGAGGTCTCCTTGACGTCGGAGAAGCCGTGGCTGCCGCTGTGGTGCTGTCTGCTGTTGGGACTCCTCCCTGGCTGCGGGGAGGAAGCGCCCTTCGAGGGCGACCAACCAGGAGAGTGCGAGGACGGCCTGGACAACGACCAGGACGGCAGCGCTGACTGCGCCGACTCCGGCTGTCTCGGAGCACCCGCTTGCGCAGGAGACGACGACGACTCCTCGGGCACGGACGCTGACGGCGACGGTATGAGCGCCGAAGACGGCGACTGTGACGACTCCAATCCGGCTGTAACCACTCCTTATCCTGGCGATTACACCGTGAGTTCGCCGTCGCAGGCAGCCACCATCGCGACCTGCTCGAGCATCGATGGCTCGCTGACCATTACAGATTCGCCCCTGGCAGATCTTGATGAGCTGGCAAACCTCACCGAGGTCGCCGGGAACCTGTACATCGGCAACAACCCCGCTCTGGCCGACATCGACGGACTGGCGAACCTCCATTCCATTGGTGGCAGCCTGTCCATTCGGGACAATGGGGTGCTTGCCAACATCGACGGCCTGGTGGGCCTGGTGGCGGTTCCTGGCGGCAACCTGGAACTGGACGGAAACGCTGCCCTGACCCACTTGGATGGGCTCACGAACCTCTCTTCTGTCAGCGGAGCACTGAACATCGGCCTGCACAATGCGCTGAGCAGCCTCGCCGGCCTGGCCAGCCTGGCGAGCGTGGGGGGCAACCTGTCCATCGTCTACAACGCCGTAACGAACATGGCCGGCCTGGCCAACCTCACGAGCGTGGGGGGCGACCTGTCCATCTGCTTCAACGATTCGCTGGCCAACGTCGACGCGCTGACGGGCCTCACCTCGGTGGGTGGAACGCTCTATCTCAACAGCAACGCTGTCCTGACCCATGTGGACGGGCTGGCAAACCTGAGTTCGGTGGGTGGCAACCTGTCCATTCGCGACAACCTGGCCCTGGACAACATCAACGGGCTACTCAGCCTGGCCGCTTTGCCCGGCGGCTTCCTGGAGCTGGTCGGCAACGCTTCGCTGGCCCACGTCGACGGGCTCGCGAGCCTGGCCACAGTCGCTGGAGGCCTGGCCATCATGGACAACGATGCCCTGCTCCAGGTGGATGGCCTGGTGAACCTCGGCGCGTTGCCTGGCGGCGACCTGTAAATCGAAGACAACGATGCCCTGGCCCACCTGGATGGACTGGCGAACCTGGCGAGCGTGGGGAACCTTGTGACCCTGTTCTCCAACGATGCGCTGAGCCAGATCGACGGACTCGCGAACCTCTCCTCGATCGGTGGCGACCTGTCCATCCGCGACAACGACGCCCTGACTCACCTGGACGGACTGACCGGCCTGGCTGCTTTCCATGGCGGAGAGTTGGAACTGACCGAGAACGATCTCCTCGCCAACGTCGACGGACTGGTGAACCTGGCCAGCGTAGGGGGTCTTTTGTCCATCACCTCCAATCCTGCCCAGACCAACGTGGACGTACTCGAGATCCTGGTGACGATGGGGGGTGACCTGTCCATCCGTGACAACGACGCGCTGCTCCACGTCGACGGACTGGTGGGCTTGACCTCTTTGCCCGGCGGCTTCCTCGAACTGGGCGACAACGACGCCCTGGCCAACGTCGACGGACTCGCCAACCTGGTGACCGTGAGCCGCGGGTTGTGGATCGACGACAATGATGCCTTGACTCAAGTGGACGGACTCGTGTCCCTCACTTCCGTAGGAGAGCGGCTTGGCATCACCAACAACACGGCCCTGGTCAGCGTGGCCGGACTCGCGAACCTCAGCTTGCTGGATGGCGACCTGTTGATCCACGACAACCCAGGCCTCTGCCAGGCCCTGGTGGATGCCTTCATCGCGGCATGCACAATCGCAGGATCGGTGCAGAACATCTGCTGCAACGACAGCGCTTGTTGACGAGGCTGTGGCTCAAGGCAGGCGCACTGCAGGCAATGTCGGCAATCCTCCCACAGGTCCTGCAATCGAGAACTCGCTGCCGGGCTCGACGAAGGGCTGTGTGTCGCCGCCAGTCGCCAGGTAGAACCGCCTCGCAGGAGTCACACCGCCACTGATGGCTCGGCTGGGCGTGCTGTCCCGGGTAAACGCGGCCTCCAGCAGCGGCAGCCAGCTGCCGTCCTCGGACTGCACCCAGCCGTTGCCATAGTCGGCCCGGCGGGCCTGCTCGAGGCTCCTTCCGTCGCGTTGAAAATCCTCCACAAACGAGTAATGCCGGCGCAGTAGGTGGCCTTGCGCCTCGGTCTCGAGCCTCGCCATGAACAGCCAATCGGTCGTTCCCTGGCGCTGGATGTAGGCGGCATACACCGTGCCCCTCTTGCCGGGGCTCGCGCGCACGAGGAAGCGCACCGTCTCGTCGTTCTTCCAGGGGAAGTCGACCATGGTGCGGACACCGGTGCCCTCGTTGCCGAACCTATCGACGCGAACGCCGGGGCCGCTGGCGTGCACCTTGACGCGGCGATCCTCTGGCACGGCTGCAGAATCAGCCTCGGGGTCGTGCTGAGTGCCTGGATCCCACACCGAGAAGATCGCCACCCGTGCCTTCGAGCCTGGCAACTCCTGGATCCCGAAATAGCCCCGTGAGAACCCGCAGGCCATGAAATACGAGCCCGGCACCGACTCGCGGACCGTCATCTCGTTGTAGAACGACACCCCTTCGGGTGCCTGCCACCTCAGGTGAACCGAGCTCGCGTGGGGCTGGAGAGCAAGCCTCGTAGCGGACCTATGCGCCGCACCAGTCACTGCAATCCGGATCATCGCAGTCAATGGTTCCGTCACCGTCGTTGTCCAGGCCGTCCTCGCAATTGGGGCAACTGGTCGGCTGACAGTCCTGGCCAGACTCGCTGCCGCCCCCACCATGACTGTCGTCATCACCGGGTCCGCCCGACGTATCGTCATCGCCGGGGCCACCAGAAGTGTCGTCATCGCCGCTACCAGAGGTGTCGTCATCGCCGCCGCCAGAGGTGTCGTCATCGCCGCCGCCAGAGGTGTCGTCGTCGCCCGAGGCGCAATCCGGTGAGCCGGCGCAGGTATCATCGTCGCAGTCGAACAGGCCATCCATGTCGTTGTCAGCGCCATCCTGGCAGTCGCCGGGATTCTGTCCCTCGACGACCGTGTTGCCGGCATTACAACTGGCCGGCTCCGGCTTCGGAGTCCACTCGTGCCCAGCAAACACACAGGACTCCTCGTTGAGAAAGGCGCCGTTCGAACACCAGCCCTCCTCGCCGCAACTCCAGGCAAACGCCACCACTGCAATGACCAGGAGAGAGCTCAGGGAGCGTGTGCGGTTCATCGATCTTCCTCCGAGAAAGTGCGCAAGGGGTCAGCCCCTCGACAGTTGGGCAAGTGCAGTGGACTGGTTACTACCGAGCGGATGCTTGCCATAGCCTAGCACCGAGTGGTGAAAAGAAACCGGGCAACAGCGAACAAGGTCGGACGGCGCAGAGCGCCAGCAACCACCCATCCGTGCGGCTAGGGGCAATTGTCGTCACAGCCGGGGTCGTCGCAGTCGATGAGCCCATCGCCGTCGTTGTCAATCTTGTCTTCGCAAGAGGGACAGACGAACTCCGTGCAACCCGGCCCGCTCCCCTCCGGCCCGCAATAAGCAACGCAGCCAGGGTCGTCGCAGTCGATGAATCCATCTGCGTCGTTGTCAGCGAGGTCTGAGCACTCAGGGCAGTCAGCAGCCGTGCAATCTTCCCCGTTTCCTTCTGCTCCGCAAAAGTCGATGCAACCCGGGTCATCGCAGTCGATCAGTCCATCTGCGTCGTTGTCGACAGAATCTGCACAATCAGGACAGTCGGTGGTCGTGCAACCAGGGCCATTTCCTTCGCCCGGATCATTACTGCTGCCGGGATTCTCGTAGTCGCAGGTCTGCTGAGTGACCACCGTGCCCGTGTGTGGATTCTCGAACGAACTTGTGCTGCACACGAAGCCGTCGGGGCACGGGAAATCGTGACAGAACCACACGCAGTAGCCCACCGTCCCTTCTTCGACCGGTGACAGGCAGCCCGAGTTGATCGCGCAGTCGGCTCCACTCGTACACGAGCTGAGGGGAGGTCCGTCACCGGGAACCAGGCAGTCACCCTGGACGCACTTGAGACCTGGCGGGCAGAGCATGCCCCGGCAGTCGAGAATGGACTCGACTGGGGGAACTCCATCGATCCAGGTACACACCGGCCCGGCAGCACTGTTTTGATTGCAGTCCGCATCAGGCATCAAGCCACCGTGGGTACAATCAACCGAATCAGTACACGACTCCGTGCCGCACTTTGGATCAAGGAAGCCATCGAAGTCGTCGTCGATGCCGTTGCACTCCTCGTAGGTCGGCTCACAGGGCAGCCGCATCGGCTCCGTGGCCGGGTCCCATAGGTGATCTACCGGACGACACGGCCCCAGGACATCTGCGGCGGCGCAGGCAGGAGCTCCGAAACAGTCGGGATCATCACAATCGAACAGGCCGTCGAGGTCATTGTCGGCGTGGTCACTGCACTCGCCCGGAGCGTCGGCTTCGTAGACGGGGGGAGCTGTTGTGCAGGCGAAGACCAGTGCCCCTGTGGCAAGGGACGCCAACCAGGGGATTGATCTGCGCAACCGTGCCGCCCTACAGGAGCGCCCTGCACGGGCAAGCCAGGAGGAGTCGAGGGACTTTTCGGTCACCCGCATTCACCACAGTCTTCCGGACAGATGGCGCAGGTCTCCTGGATGCTGTCTTCTGAGTCCTCGCAGTGGCCGTTCCCACAGGGATAGGTCGGGTCCATGTAGCCGGGGAACGGGTTGCCGTCGGGGCGATAACCGCCACCCTCCTCCAGGTCCGTAAAGACGTCGTTGTCGGAGTTGGTGTCCAGCCGGTTGACCTTTCCATCCCCATCGCTGTCGTCGCCGTAGATCGCCGCATCCTCGACCTCGGTCTGAGTGGCGATGTCATCGCCGTCATCGTCCGGATCGAGAATGTCGATTATACCGTCGCCGTCGGTGTCCCCGTCGTACTCGTCCACATCAGGGACTGTGTCGCAATCAGAGTCCAGGGGCACAGGGGCACAGGCCAACCAGTTCCCCGGCATGGCAAACACTGCCTCCTCTGAGAACGCTCCCTCGTTGCCGTGCCGGTCGCGCATCTTGACCCGGTAGCTGTAGGTTCCGCCCGCCACAAGATCAGTGTCCAGGTAGCGCGGGCTGAGCTGCCAGCCACTGCTGTCTCCGCCCGGCTCTCCGCCCGTCTCTTCGAAGTAGTACTCCACGTAACCACCGGGATCGACCCCTGGCAGGGCTCGCATGGTCACCACCGAGGTGCGGGTGTTGGGCATCATCGAATTCCACACTCCGCCGCTCAGAGCCCCCTCGCCATGATCGGAGCCCGCTGGAGACGGCAAGAGATCGAACTCGGCAACCACGGGCAACGGCGGCTCGAGGTCATCCTCCATGGCCCAGCCGGCAATGAGCGTGTCCAACCACTCAGTGACCGTCGCGCGCTCGCCAGGATCGAGGCTACGCAAGCGCCCCGGCGGCATCACGCGGAGATGATCCTCGGGCAGGTTGATTCGGTCCTGTACCGTGCCGAGCTGCGTGGCAGTCAGGGTACCGAAGTAGTCGCCCAGGTCACTGCCCTCGACTCGCCAACCGGCCGAGCCAATCTGGAACTTCGAGCGAGAGAATTCCTGGTTCAGCCCGTCATGGTGGCATTGGCTGCAGGCATGCACGAGGATCTCCGGTGCGCTCAGGCCCGGATGGACCCGCAGACCCACCGCAGCGAGGCTCACCTCAGCGTAGACGTCGGTGATGTCTGGGAATTCGGTCGTCTCTCCCCTGCGATACGCGCCGTAAGACTGGATCAACTTCGCCAGTTTCAGGGTGTCAAAGGGCACCTCACCGCGTCCGGGCGGCGTAATCATGAGCCCGTTGAGGTTCAGAGCGTACATCTCCTTCCAGCCGTAGCCGCTGAACATGCCCAGGGCGCGCATGTCGTCCAAAAGGCCGTTTTCGGAGCCGTTCGGGTCGTATGCGGTGTTGTCGAAGCCATTGCCGTAGCCATTGGCCGTGACCAGGTCTTCCAACGCCTTGGGACGAGAGGCGTACAAGGCACCCCTGGGGATCCCCCCGAAGGTCTCTCCCAGGGGCTGCTGTTCGGTCGCGTGGGCGGCAATATACTGTTGCAGCATGGCGTGGAACGGCCCCATCCCGAGGGGGTTCTCGGTCCAGTTGAAGAAGTGGTGATTGTCGTACAACCAGTGCATCCACATGCTGTTGAGCTGGAACATCAGCAGGGACTTACGCTTCGTGGGACTGGTGCGTAGCCCGCTCTCGTGGCAGGGCAGACAGTCCAGGATCGTGTTCTCGAGGTCCTCGCCCGCATAGACCGTGTAGTTGCTCCAGCCGGACTCGTACTGCTCGCTGAAGCGCTCCTCGTCCGTACAGTCGGTCCTCTCGAAGTACCTGCTCTCCTCGGGGTCCCAGAACGACAGGCTCGGCCCGCTGCAGCGGTAGTCGAACCGGAACAGGAAGAAGTCCAGGTCGTCGCGGACCGGATCATGGGTGATGATCTCGGCGAAGCCTTCGCCACGCACGAATGCCGTGGCAACAAAGCCGGGCACGGGATCGAGGTGGTTCAGGGCTGGCGTGTGCACGATGACACGGGGGTTGATCGAGTTGATCAGGCGCCGGCTGAGAGAAGCGGAGTGTCCGGCAACAGTCCACGCCGGATTGCCGCCGTCATAGCCCATCTGGGCGTTCTTGCCGCCGGGCCCATCGAAGGGAATGCCGAGCACGTCGAGCAGTTGCTCGGAGTCGGTCACTTCGGGCCGCGTCTCCCCACAGAACGCGTCGCGGACCACGCTCTGCACGTTGCCCGCCTCCAATCGGCTGCACAGACTGACCATCTGTGCCTCGCCCTGGGGCAGCTCGTCGAACAGGTTGGCTTCGGTAACGTAGCCCTCCTGCTGGCAGACCGGGGCACCGAAGCAATCGGGATCCATGCAGTCGAACAGCCCATCCAGATCGTTGTCTGCGGCATCCGAGCACTCGCCCGGATCGTCGGCCTCGTAGGCCGGCGATGTACAGGACCAGGCCAGCACGACGGTTGCGAGTACTGCGATGAGACGTTCTGACCGCACGGCTTCCCTCGCTGAACTCCGCCATGCTGCAACGCACAGGCGGGCGCCCGCGAACTGCTCAGCAGCAGGAGGGCAAAGCTCAGATTTCTGCAGCCCCGAGCTGCCGAAGGCAGCACGAGAGCATGGAGATCTTAGACTACCCAGGACACCGCCGACCACGAAAAATCCTGCCCGAGACGCGCCGGGCAGGGTCGAGCCTTGCGGTTTGTGCGGAGCCGGGCCTGCAAATAGTCGCTCCACGAGCGACTCGGCCGCTCACCTCACCCGCCAACTTCCCGCTCTCGCTGAGGGCCTTCACGTGTCCCTCGGTGCCGCTCTTGCCACGAAGTAGGTAGCCATGGGTCCTTTGCCCTTGACCTCGACGGTGCCACGCGGCTCCACGTGGAAGGCGTCTCCGAGGCGCAGGGCGATGGCCTCGGTGACCTGGACTCGGCCGGGCGTGCCATGTGCCTCCATTCGCGAAGCCGTATTCACCGTGTCGCCCCAGAGGTCATAGATGAACTTCCGGCGTCCGATCACACCAGCCACCACGGGCCCTGCATGGACTCCGATTCGCAGTCGAAGATCCGTCTCGAGATCCTTACCAATCGTGTCGACCACCTCGAGCATGTCCAGGGCAAGTGCCAGGACAGCATCCAACTGGGCGTCCTGACCGCTGGGCACGCCTCCGGCAGCCATGTAGGCATCTCCAATGGTCTTGATCTTCTCGACGCCGTGGCGATCGCAGAGTTGGTCGAACTCGGTAAACACACGGTCCAGCACCTGCACCACCCGCTCGGCTTCGAGGCCAGCAGCCAGGGGCGTGAATCCGACGATGTCGGCAAACAGTACGGCGACGTCATCGTGTCGTTCCGCGATGGTGTCCGGGGATCCGAGCAACTGGTCGGCAATAGGGCTGGGCAGGATGTTGCGCAGCAGGCCTACAGTACGAGCCTGCTCCTGCTCTACCCCCAGCAGGCGAACAAAGGCCAGCCGGCGAGCCAACTCCACCTGCCAGGCAGCCAACCAACCGATCACTGCGATAAGAACCAGGTGCAGTTCGGCCACGAGGATGTCCTGCAGGGACAATGAAAGCAGCGCACAGGCGGACGGCTGTGCAACAGACCCGCGAAGCCCAGCACGATGCGGGCCGCAATCGGCATCTCGAAGAGGACGAAGACCCCCACCGTCAACAGCGCACTGCCGGCCATCCAGTAGTCGCGCACCAATTCAATGGGGAGTTCCAGGAACACCTGGTACCAGATCAACTGGGGCACGGTCGCCAAGGTGAGGAAGACGAGCCAATCTCCGAGGCGAATGTTGCGGATCCAGCCCAGGGCGTAGTAGGTGCCGATACCGAACAGGGCAGTTGCTCCGCGAGTCAGGAGGATTTTCGGAGATGAGGACACCAGCAACAGGTCGACCACCAGGAAGGCTACGGACATGACCAGGAAGACCAGCGCCGCCCTCTGGTTGACCCGCTGGAAGACGGCCAACCGTGCCTCCGCCCAGGCGGCCTCCAGGGCTGGGTCCTCGAAGGTGATGCGGAAGGGGTTCCGCTTCAGATCAGAGACGAGCCGGGATTGATGGAGTGAAGTCGCGGCGGTCATAGTGGGCGAGTATGGCACGGCCGGTCAGCACGGCAGTCGACCCGGCGGCCAGGGCTCAACAACCGCTGTCGTTGCCGAAGATATCCTGCACGGACCCGGCCAGTGTGCATGCCGCGATAAAGGCATAAACGAAGCTCTGGCAGAGGCCCGGGTTGTCATGAATTCGTAGGTCGCCGCCCACAGAGGTGAGGTTCGACAGGCCGTCCAGGTTGGCCAGGGAAGCGTGGTTCCAGAGGTTCAGGTCCCCAGCCACAGAGGTGATGCCTGCCAGGCCGTCCACCTGGGTAATCATGTTGTTCGTGTTCAGTTCCAGGTGACCACCCACAGAGGTGATGTTCGACAGGCCGTCCAGGTTGGCCAGGGAAGGGTTGCCCCAGAGGTACAGGTCACCGACTACAGAGGTGATGTTCGCGAGGCCGTCCACCTGGGTCAGGGCATTGTTGACACCGATGTTCACTGCCCCGGCGATAGAAACCAGGTTTGCAAGGCCGTCCAGCTGGGTCAGGGCAAGGTTGTTCCAGATACGTAGATCCCCACCTACAGAGGTGACGCCTGCCAGCCCGTCCACGTCGGCCAGCACAGCGTTCGAGGAGATGATCACGAAGTCTCCCACCGAAGTGAGGCTCGCGAGACCATCCAGCTGGCTCAGGGCACTGTTGTTCCAGATACGTAGGTAGCCACCCAACGAGGTGATGCCAGCCAGGCCGTCCAGGTTGCTCAGCGCATCGTTGTCCCGGACAAACAGGTCGCCAGCCAGCGAGGTGATGCCAGCCAGGCCGTCCACGTGAGCCAGCTCAGCGTTGTTGGTGAGGTAGAGCGTCCCAGCAACGGAGCCGAGGCCTGCCAGTGCGTCGACGTTGGCCAGGACATCGTTGAAGCAGATGGAGAGGTCCCCCCCCACCGAAGCGAGGTTCTCCAGCCCGGCCAGGTTGGCCAGGGTGTTGTAGACGATGGACAGGTTGCCCCCCACCGTCGCCAGGCTCGACAGGCCGGAGAGGCTGCTCAGCGAATAGTTGGCGCCAATGTTCAGTGCCCCACCAACAGACACCAGGTTTGCGAGGCCACCGACGTCGGTCAGAGCTGAATTTCCGTCCAGCTCCAGGTTCCCGCCAGGCACAGAGACCAGGCCCGAAAGGCCGTCCACCTGGCTCAACTCCGGGTTGTCGCGGATGAGCAGGCTGCCCCCCACCGAACTGAGGTTCGCGAGTCCGTCCAGCTGGCTCAACTCTGGGTTGTTCCAGATGTACAGGTCGCCAGTTACCGAGGTGAGGTTCGCCAGGCCAGACAGGTCGGTCAACGGAGAATCGGTGATGGTCAGCGAGCCGTCGATGCTCGAGCAGGCTGCGATGTCGTCCACCTGGGCCGAGGAACTCGCCGTGTAATCTCCCGGGTAGGCAGTGCTCACCGCGGGATCGGCGTCGTCACAGTCATTGGCGGTCACCAGCCCGTCGCAGTCAGCATCCGTCGAGACCCCCAGGTTGGCCGGATCCTCGTCGTTGCAGTCGCCGTCCTCGACGGTCACACCGTCGCCGTCAGCGTCCGTGCCTGCGGCGCTGTCGTCGTCGCCTAGGCTGTCGTCGTCGTCGCCCTGGCTGTCGTCGTCGTCGCCCTGGCTGTCGTCGTCGTCCCCTGCGCAGGCCGGCGCACCGGCGCAGCCGTCGTCGTCACAGTCGAACAGGCCATCGAGGTCGTTGTCAGCGGCATCGCTGCATTCGCCAGGATCATCGCCCTCGATGAGCACATCCTCAGCACAGCCGGCAAGTAGCCCCAACAGCAAACCGGTGAACAGCAGGGGCCGCAGCTTCTCGGACTTCAAGGAGACCTCCAGGGCCCAAGCCTAGCGCAGCACGTTCGCTTGCCCGGCATTCTGTCGCTGCGCAGCAGACGAACACTCCGCGGCCAGGTGCCCATCGAGGATAGCCTGCGTGCACTGATCTTCTTACTGGAACACCGTTTTGCCCGAACCCGCACATCCCCCACCGCGGCTCCCGCAACAACGAGAGCACATTTGCGGCAAGGTAGCTGAGTGATGCAGCCCCGCACCCGAACCTCGATCCTCGCCATCTTCGCTGTCTCGGGCGCCTGTGCGCTGGTCTACCAGGTCCTCTGGATCCGCTTACTGAACCTGGTGTTCGGCGCCACGTCCTTTGCCATGGCCCTGGTCCTGGCCGCCTTCATGAGCGGGCTCGGTTTGGGCAGCCTGCTGGCAGGGCGCTGGGCCGACAGCCTGCGCTCGCCGATCCGTGCCTACGCGCTGCTCGAGACCGGCATTGCCTGCGCTGGACTGGCTGTGCCGGCGCTCGTGCCGATGGTGGATCAGCTGCAAGCGGGGCTGCTCGGCGCAGACGCCTCGCTCTCCTCGGTGCTGGCCGTGCAGGGACTGTCCTGCTTTGTCCTGCTGCTGGTGCCGACCACTGCCATGGGAGCAACTCTGCCGGTACTGTCGGCGTGGATTTCCAGAGACGAGCAGAGCCGCGGCCGGGACCTCGGCACCCTGTACGCGGTCAACACCCTGGGGGCAGTGGCTGGCACGGTGTTCACCGGCTTCTTCGCCATCGAGAACCTCGGCATTCCGGTAACCAACTCGCTGGCGGTGGCGACCAACCTGGCAGCAGCCGGGCTGGCGCTGTGGATGAGTCGCAAGGCGGCCGCACAGATGACCTCGCAACGAGTGAACGCCGATCCGAACGGCAGCGAGCAGAGTCCCGCAGGCCTCGGCCCCCTGCTGGCACTGGCGTGTGCGGCCGGCTTTCTCGGCCTCGCCCACGAGGTGGTCTGGACCCGCCTCATCGGCATGGTCGTGTGGACGACCACCTATGCCTACACCACGATTCTGGCCACTGTGATCGGCGGCATCGGGCTGGGCAGCCTGCTCGCCGCAGCGGGTACAGACCGCTCCCCGGACCCCGTGCGACGCTTCGGCTACATCCAGCTTGGCATCGGCGTGAGCGCCCTGGCGATCTTCCCCATCCTGCTCGGCCTGGTTCGCTTTGCACCGGGAATGTTGGGGGCCCCGGGCGAGTCCTTCGCCCACGGACAGGTGCTCTCGGTCGTACTGTGCGTTGCTGTGACCGCCCCGCCGGCCCTGCTCATGGGCGCGACCTGGCCGGCGCTGGCTCGCGCCGTCGTGCAGGGGCGCACGTCGGTGGGGCGAGAGGTTGGCCGCCTATACCTGTGCAACACCCTGGGAGCGGTTCTCGGCTCCTTCACTGCCGGCTTCCTGTTACTTCCCCAGCTAGGCTCCCTTGCCGCAGTGACCCTCCTCGCCGGGCTCAACGTGCTCCTCGGGGCGGTCGCCGCATTCCCCAGCAACAGGTCGAACAGCACCCAGCGCCTGCGCTACGCCGGCGCGCTGGCCGGGGCCTGTGTACTGGTTGCCCTGAGCGCGGGCAGCGTCGAGCTCCGCGACCTCTACCAGGCACAGCTTCCCGAGGGCAGCACGATTCTGACCGTCCAGGAGGGCGTGACCTCGACGGTCATGGTGGCTGACCACGCCGAAGACCCGCCGGTGCGCCGCTTGTGGATCCAGAGCGCCTGGGTGGCGGGCAGCGGCGGCGGCCACGTGATGATTGGCCACCTGGGCGCCCTGCACGCACCGGGCACACAGCGGGGGCTCGGCATCGCCTTCGGCACCGGCCAGTCCTTCGCGGCCGCCCTGCGGCATGGCTTCGAGCGGCTGGACTGCGTGGACCTGAACCAGAAAGTCATCGACGCGGGAGAGCGCTGGTTCGCCGAACACAACGGCCGCCTGCTCGAACAGCCGGGAGTTTCTACCTACGTCCAGGATGGTCGCAGCTTCCTCGCTCGCACGGACGCCCGCTACGACATCGTCATGATGGAGCCGCTACAGCCGTGGTCCGCGGGCGCAGTGAACCTGTACACGCGCGAGTTCTACCAGCTGGCGGCGAGTCGCCTGCAGCCGGGCGGCGTGGTCACCCAGTGGATGCCCATCGACGACGTACCTGCAGAAATCACGCGATCGGTGGTCGCGACCCTGGCCAACGTGTTCCCGAAGGTCTGGATCTACCTCGATTACGGCGACCTCGTAATCGTTGCGGGCAACGAAGGACCGCCCATCCAGGTAGCAGATTGGCGGGTTCGGATGAGCCGAGAGGAGATTGTGAACGACCTCGCCGCCATCGACTACAACGACGTCCAGAGCGTGCTCTCCACCCTGCTGGTCGGCCCCGAGGACATCGCCGCCTACGCCGCGGATGCACCGCTGCTGACCGATGCGCGGCCCTTCATGGAGTTCGCCGCGCCGCGCACGATGTACGGCTCCTGGTTCGAAGAGAACGTGCAGGCTCTGGCGAGTCACTGCCGCAGCCCGATGGCAGGATTCATCAGCGAGGCCTCCAGGGCCCTACCCGAGGCACTGACCAGCGGCGCGCTGGCGCGCACTTTTGCCTCCTACCTGGTTGCCATGAACGAGGACCAACGCGAAGAGGCCCTGGTCCATGCCCGGGCTGCCTACCAACTCGCTCCCGAGCTACAGCGCGCAAAGGGCTACTACCGCACGACGACCTACCTGGTTGCACGCGAACGCGAGCAACGCGAAGGACTGGAGGCCGCAGCGCAGGTCTACCGCGAACACCTGGAGGTGGACGCGGGCTTCCTGGGGATCTGGCTCAACCTGGCCAAACTCGAGTTAATGATGGGCAACCGGGGCGAAGCGCTGCGGCTGCTCGAGCAGGTGGAAGGAAAACCAGGGCAGTTCGCCGACCAGGTCGCCGTGGCACTGCAGGACTTGCGAAAGCAGGCCCAGCCCTAGTCGGAAGCGCTGTCGATCGGCGGCAGGTCCACCTCTCCCAGGGTGGTATAGAGCTGCCCCAGGGACTGGTAGGCGCAGCCCCAGCCGCTGCCATGCGTTTGCACTGCGACAGTCTTGAACATCTTCTCGGCGAGTTGGTAGTGGCCCTGGTGCAGGTAGGCCCGACCGAGCACATTGCGGGCGCGACCCGCTTCCACGTTGGCACCGCGATCCTCAGCAAGAGCCAGGGCGCGCTCGCCCACCAGCTGCGCCTGGGCATGATTGCCCAACAGAAGCAGGCCTTCTGCCAGGCGCACCAGGGCCTGGAGATGCTGCGAGGCCTGCTCCACCAATTGTGTCCAGACGGCCACCGCGCGAGCATCGTCGAAGCTCTCTTGCAGGAAGGCCAGGTGCCACAGGGCAGACAGGTTGGCGGGATTTGCAGCCACCGCCTGCTCCAGGGATCTGATCGCGGCAAGCGCACGCTCCCTCGTCTGTGACTTCTTATCGCCGAGCTCCCCTTGTACAGCGGCAGCATCGGCCTCGGCAAAGGCCTCTGCGGGTGCATGAGAGAGGTCAAGCAGGGCCAGGGCCAGGTACACAGAGTCCGCCGCAGCGTTGGACTGCAACTGGCCGCGCAGGCTCGCCTCGACGGCCCGGTACCGGTCCATGGACAGAGGGCTCCCATCCAACGGCAGCAGCCCCTGGGCTGCGGCAAGGAACTGGCGCTGCTGCACGCGAGGATCCGTCCCTGGATTCGCTGCCGACATTCGAGCGGACTGTGCTGCTTGCAGGCTGCCGGCCTGCACGAAGGAGTCCGCTACAGGCTCCGCTGGTGCAGCCGAGCCCGCTGCTGGCGGCTCCTGGCAGGACGCTAGGAGACAGCAGAACAGCAGCGACACGAGCGTGTTGGGCCATAGCTCTCTCAGGACACCACCTCCATTGCCAGCTCTGCTGGCACCGGTCTTGCCACATCCTGCACGAGCGGGCGGCAGGGGTCAGCAGGAAGTCCTTGCCCCAGGCTACCTGCTCAGTGCGGGCAGGGCTCCTCCCGGCCGGCATCGTTCCAGCACAGCGAGTTGCCGACCCTGCCGTGCTGGTACTCGCTCTCCCGCGCCTTCTGGCCGTTGCGGTGCCAACTCGTGGACCTGCCGTGCTGTTGGCCCTCCTGGTAGTCGAACTGGGAGGCCTTCTGGCCGTTGTCGTGCCAGCTGGTCGACTGCTGCAGCTCGCCGTCCTTGAATTCACCTTCCCAGGCCTTCTGTCCGTTGCCGTGCCAGGTCATCCACGGTCCAACCTTCTCGCCATCCCTGTACTCGCCCTCCCAGGCACGTTCCGGGCCTTTCTCGTCCAGCGCAAGGGTCGTGTTCGTCAGCAGCCTGGCCTCGTTCGTAGCAGCCCCTGCGACAGCGGAAATCGAGGGGGCGGGCAGAACCGGACGAAAGCCCAGCACCCTGCCGCGGACCGCAGGCTCATGCCACATACGGATGGCAGCACGTGCGCCCAGGGCGAGGTCAACCCAGGAGCCACCGCGGAACACCCTGTGGTCGCCGGTGGGGGAGCCTTTGGGGTCGGTCTGGGCGCTTGCCGGGTAGGCTCCGTAGCGGTCCGCCGTCCAGTTCCAGACATTGCCGTGCATGTCGTACAGTCCCCAGGCGTTGGCAGGCTTCTGGCCGACTGGCTGGGTGCCGATGCCACTGTTTTCCGAGTACCAGCCCACCCGGGCCAGGTCGGCCTCAGCGTCTCCGGACCAGTAGCGGGTCGTGGTACCGGCCCGGGCTGCGTACTCCCACTGTGCCTCGCTGGGCAACTGCATGCCGGCCCAGTTGCAGTAGGCCACCGCATCATCCCAGGAGACCCCGACCACGGGCTGGCCGGGGGCGATGAAGGCCGCGTCGTCCCAGTACTTCGGCTTGCGATGCGAAGTCTCGGCAAGGAAGCGGCGGTACTGGGCGTTGGTGACCTCGTGCTTGGCCATCCAGAAGGCCTGAGAGATCCGGACTTCGTGCCTTGGCCCCTCGGGAAAACTACGCCCCTGCTCGCTGGACGGAGAGCCCATCTGGAAGCTGCCGGCGGGAATGAGAGCAAACTCGATGCCGGTCCTGGTATCGAGTTTGTTCGAAGAGGGTGGGCTGACCGGCGACGAACGGGGCACGAACACTGCCGCCACCGCAACGAGGACGGCGCAGCAGAGTCCAGCAAGCCCCGCCAGCAACACGCGACGGCTCGAACCGTTCGCTGCCTGCTGGCCCTGCCCCGCCTCGGCCCACTGCGGGGCACCCTGCTCGCCGAGATCCTGCGACGAAAGTGAGCCCGCAGCCTTGCCTGCAGCGAATTCTTCGAGCTCGTCCGCGATGGGCATGGGGGCCCCTTTGCTGGTGCGGAGAACAGCCTACCAAGGCAAGATTCGGAACACCCACTCGCAGCCAGCCCCTGTCAGTCCACCGAAGACACTCTGTTTTCGCAGCCATGCCCGGGGTGTCCGGGCTGCCCGGTGCCGGGAGCCGGGTTAGTCTTGCACCATGAGTTCTCCCACTCTCTGCCCACCTGCTGGTCCCAGGAGAGGATGGCACCTGCTCCTGCTGTTCGTGGCTGGGGCCTGTGCCGTCGCGGGCTGTGGTGGAGGAGAGGACCAGGGTGGAGGACTACGCTTCTACCTGCCGCTCGCGGATCCGGGCAGCGGCGGCATGGAGCAGCACGGCCCGGCTGCGGTGGAGTTGCGTACTCCGGCCGCGGCTCCCCAAGAGCAGGGCAGGCTGCTGTTGTTTCACTACGCAGCCGAGCAGTTGAGGGGCGAGTGGCCTGCCGATGGCGCGGTGCCGCTCGACTGGTGGAATTCCGCTCCCGTTGCGACAGCCTCGAGCCAGATGGAGCTGGTGCTCGATTCGGGACGTGCCTACCTGCCCGTGGTGGATCGGGACCACGATGGCTGGGTCGGCCCAGGCGACCTGGTAGGGCCGGCGGTGCTCTGGCAGGAGGAGGAGCCTGGCTCCCCTGGCGCAGCTGCGCACCTGCTGTTGTTGGTCGACCGCGGCCTCGAGGAGGCCCCGCCCGGGCTGTTGCGAGCTCGCCGCGGCACCGGCAGCTCATCTGCAGCGCGCGAGCAGCGGCACCTGCGTCTCGACTCGGAGTTCTGGTTGGCACCTGTTCGGAGCGGACGGGTAATGGTTATCGGCTTCCCCAGCGACTCCGCGGACCCCTCTCTACAAGCCGCTGATTCGGGCCAGGACCTGAGCTGGCCGAAGATGCTCGTGCCGAGCTTCTTCTCGATCAGCACGCCGGTGCGCCTGCAGTGGCCTCTGAGCCTGCCGGTTCGCTGGCCCGAAGGCATGGATGTGGCGGTGGCCCTGGACCTGGACGGGGATGGGCTGCCGAGCGCCGGGGATCCCGTCAGCGCCCTGCACCCCAACTTCACACGACCACCCGAAGGAGAACAGCTCTCATTCCGCCTGAGCGCGGCCATTCCCAGCGCCCAGCTGAGCGGCGATGAGCTGCACCCGCCCCCGCTGGTCGACCCGGACCCGGAGATGCCTCCTTCTGACTCGGACCCCGAGCCCACTCCCGGCCCCGATCCCGAGCCCGGGGACCCGTTGTGAAACGCCTGTCCGCTTCGCGATTGCTGCGGGTCGAGTTGCTGCTGCTGCTGCTGCTGGCCGGCTGGACCGCGTGGACTCAACTACGTGGTCTGCGACTCGGCATCATTGATGAGCTGGTCGCCGAGTACTGGGTGCACGGCCCACAGCCACCCTGGGCCTGGGTGCCCTTCATTCACCCCCCGCTCTACAGCCAGTTTATGAACGGGATCGACGCTGCGGCGCAGCAGTGGCTGGTCCGACCTCACGAGCTGGTCCTGATCCAGGCGGCGCTGCTCCAGGGTGGTCTGCTGCTGTTGTTGGCCTCTTGGAGTCGCCACCACCTGGGTGCGAGGTGGACCCTGCTGCTGCTCCTGCTGGTCGCCTGTCTCCCGGCACAGGTGCGGCCCTTCGAGCAGTATCCGCTGACCTCGGTGCTGTTGACCGGCGCGGCACTCGCCTGGCTCCGCCTGGCCCAGGGGGGCGGTCGGGGGGCGATGCTGGCCGCGTCAGCCATCGCCCTGGTCACCGTCGAGCTGCACCTGCTGTGCTGCCTGCTGCTGTGCGGGCTGATTCTCTATCTTCTCTGGCGACATCCTGGTCGCCGTCGGACCCTGGGTGGAGCCGCGCTCGCCCTGACCCTGCTCTTTGGGCTCTCCACCTGGCCCGGGCTGTACGAGGTACTGGCCCAGACAGGCGAGGCGGAGGAGGGCATGGCGGCCCGGCGCGGCTTGAGCATGGGCTGGACCAACCCCCTGCTGTTCCTGCCACTGACGCTCGTGTTCTCTTCGCAGCTGCGAGCCCGAGCACCCGGGGCGGTCGCCCTGACCAGCGGCGTCCTGCTGTTCTCGGCCGGCGTCCTGGTCCTGCAGGCCCTGGGTTTCGCTGGAGGTCAGCCCTTCCCCTACAGCT
Organism: uncultured Rickettsiales bacterium; assembly: GCA_964490445.1. Taxonomy (GTDB): domain Bacteria; phylum Myxococcota_A; class UBA796; order UBA9615; family UBA9615; genus UBA6601. The sequence continues at coordinate 18,340 of CAZBDA010000081.1, forward strand.
TCCACTACTTCGTGCTGGTCGATCCGCTGCTGGTACTGGTGGCGGTGATGTGGCTGCGCGAGGGCTACGCGGCGGGACTCTCGCCGGCGCTGCTCGGCAGCCTCCTCGGGCTCGTCGTCATCAGCCAACTGCTGCTCTGCCTGCAGGCCCACCTGCTGCTGTGGTGGAACCCGCACTGGATCTGGATCCTCGGGGTGCCGTGGGGCTGAGCCAGGTTGCCTGGCCCGGGCACACGCCGACAGCGGCGACCCGCATCAGAAACGACGAAATATGCGACATCTCCCCGTTCTCGGGCTGACGTGCAACCACAAGTGCAGTAGTTAGGTAGGCATGTCGTGGCTACCACTGTCAGATCCGCCAGAGCTCAGCGCGCGAATCATCGGCCAGTGCAAAGGGTGGATAGCCGGCACCCTGCTCTTCCTGGCGGTGCTGGTGTGCAATGTGCTGCAGATGAGCAGCCTTGTCTTCTGGCCTTTCTCCAGGCGGCTGGTTCGGAAACTCAACCGTGAAATCGCCAACGCCTGGTGGGCGACCTGCGACCTGTGGGGCGAGCATTGGTGGAAGATCGACATCGCGATCGTTGGTGACGAGATCCCGAGCGGCGAGAACGCACTGGTCGTGGCAAATCACCGCACAATGGCCGACATCACCACCCTGTTTCGGTTGGCGAGGCATAAAGGCCGCCTGGGTGACCTGAAGTGGTTCGTCAAAGATGTCGTGAAGTACGTTCCTGGCATCGGCTGGGGAATGGTCTTCCTGGATTGCATCTTCCTGAAACGCGACTGGAGCCGCGACAGAGAGGCCCTGGACCGCACCTTTGGCAAGTTCAAGCAACAGGAGATCGACATGTGGGCCGTCTCCTTTGTCGAGGGCACCCGCCTGCGACCGGAGAAGCTGAAGCGCAGCCAGGCCTTCGCTGAAGAGCGGGGTTTGCCGAGGCTCGAGCACCTCCTGTTGCCCCGCACCAAGGGCTTTGTGGCCACCGTCCAGGGATTGCGCGACCATCTCGACGCCGTGTACGACACCACCATCGCCTACCAGGACGGGGCCCCCTCGCTCTGGCAGTGGGCCCAGGGCTACGTGCACAAGGTCCACCTGCATGTTCGCCGCTTCCCGATGGACCAACTACCGGAGAGTAGTGAAGAACTCTCCGAGTGGCTGTATGCCCGCTACCGGGAAAAAGACGCTCGGCTGGCCCGCTATGTCGACTCAGGTCAGTTGGCGTAGAGGCCCGAACGCAGACTTTGCAGTCCGAGTCAGGGCGAGCAGACCCGCACCGAAAGGTGCGGTAACAACGAGGATCATCGCCTGCTGAACAGCGCAGCCGACCCCGCGGGTCACGATCCGCGAACGAGGTGCTCCATGCAGGAGGCCAGCCCATCGTGCAGCGCAGACACCTTGTCCTGGTCCCAGTCCTGGGGTTCGTCGCGCAGGAAGGTGGTGCGATCCTGCTGGTTGTCGAAGCGGGCAATGGCCAGGTCGAACCTGCGGCCCCCGGCGTGGATGGCGATGGTGCCGGGCACCGGCGCCGTCTCCATGAGCCACTGGATGTCGTCACAGCCGTAGTCGCCGAGCATCACCGACAGGGGCACACCGTGGTGTAGCTCTGAGCCGGGATCGTCGGGATCGGCGCGGACCGTGTTCTTGCGCCTCGACTCCTCGGGGCTGACCCAGATGTACAGGATGGTGGCGCGCTCGAGGAGCGCCTCGGACAACAGGCCCAGACCATAGAGATAGCCGTACGGCGCGGGCAGTGGCATCTGCGAGCCGTCGGGGCCGCCCCTTGCGAACTCGATGACGACAGTCTTGCCATCAAGGCTGTCGGGAATGCGGCCGAGATGTGCCTGCCGCAACCGTTCGGCCTCGGCTTCGACCTGCTCGGCAACGGCAGCGCGGGTCACCGCGTCGAGCGCTTCGATGCGGCGCGGCATGCCTGCAGCGGCGCTGGCATCGTCGAGGCGGGCGAACAGCCAGGCAGCAGCACTTTGGTCGCTGGCAGGCGGCGGGTCCCGCAGCTCGGCGTAGTCGGCGTTGAGGATGCAGACCAGCGTGCCCCAGTCACGGGGATCGAGCATCGGCTCGCGGCGGGACGGGTAGTACAGCCGCGCCTTCCCCCGGGCTTCGAGTGCCTCGTCGATGCACATCATCAGGTGAACGTAGGGGAAGTCGTCGAGTTGGACGGTAGGCCCCATATGGAACTGGTCGCTTCGCACCTGGGGATCGACGTGATCGAGGTAGCGACGGACCTCGCTCTTGCCCGAAGCGGGCAGGGCCAACAGGAGCACGGTATCGAGCACGGCAGACATGGGAACCTCCAGCACGCAAGCCTAGCGTGTCTGACGACACAGGGCATACCGGACCGCTGGCTTCGCCGATCTTCCAGGGGAAGCTCCTTCGCCTGCCCGGGACTCGGACAAGCACGGATCGGGTGTACCCTCTGTAGGTGTCAAATCCAGCCCCGAGTTCGCGACGGCTGCTGCCCAGGCTGGCCCTGTCGCTGCTGTCGTTGACCCTGTCCCTGGCTGCCGCGGAGTTGTTCTGTCGCGCAACCGAAAGCGACGACGTGGGCGACTTCTTCACTCCCTTCGAGCACGACGACAGCCCCTACAGCAGCCGCGAGTTGGGCAGACAGGCCGCCGATGGCACCGGCCTCACCCTCAATTGGTACGTGCCTGGGGCCCAGGGGGTGACCGGCAGCGTGCCGGTTCGCATCAACAACTTAGGCCTGCGCGACGAGCGGGACTACCCGCAGACCCCACCTGCGGACTGTCTGCGTGTTCTCGTGCTCGGCGACTCCATGACCTTCGGCAAGGGTGTGCGCGAACAGGAGTCCTGGCCGGCCATCCTCGAAGAGCGCTTGCTGCAGAACCACCCGAAACGCTGCATCGAGGTGCTCAACAGCGGCATCCCCAACACCAACTTCCACATCCAGTGGCTGCACTTCCTGGAGCGCTGGCGCAGCCTGCAGCCAGACCTCGTGCTGGTCGGCTTCTTCGTCTACAACGACAGCCAACTGCAAGAAGACCGCGAACTGTACTTCCCCGGCTGGATGGCGACGGTGGACTCGACCCCGGCGCTCAAGAGTAGTGCCCTGGTCCGACTGGCCTACTACCGAGCCTTTACCCGCATCGGCCGCCAACTGCTCGACCAGCAGGTGCCGCGCTACTTCGAGGCCGACTACCCCGGCTGGCAGCAATTCCAGCGCAGCCTGGCTGATCTGCAGCTGGTGGGTCTCCTCGATGGCTTTCGCACGGCAGTCGCCCTGATCCCGATCCCCACGGGCTACGACAACTACCCATTTGATGGCCTGCACGAGCAACTGCGAGGCTTCGTCGAGGGGAAGCGGGGAATCCCCTCCATCGATCTGCTCGAAGGTCTCGCTGGAGTCGACGCGAGCGCGCACTGGGTCCACCCGTCTGACGGCCACCCGGATCCAGAGGTACATCGGCTCATGGGCGAACAACTTGCCAAAGACCCTCGCTGGCGCGACTGGCTCGGGCCCGGGCAGGGACAACAGGAGGCGCCGGTCGCTGGCGGCCATCGGCGAGAGCCAGGCAGTGACGGAATCGGCTGGGCCAGCGGACAGTGGAAGGATGGGCAGCGAAGCGGCCCGTGGCTCGCGGTGCAACCGTCAACCGCACCGCAGGAGTCGGCGTTGGTGGAGTGGGGGCCATACGAGCGCGGCCAGCGCAGCGGCAGCTGGACCCTGCGCACCAGCACCTGGCAGGACGAGGGCTGGGAGATCCGCGAAGAGACCGGCAGCATGAAGCTCGGCAAGCGCAACGGCGCGTGGCATGCCAGCACCACCTTCAAGGCCCACTCCAGCCTCGAACTGCAGCTTGGCGGCGGCGCGGCGCACGCCGGGCCCTGGCGCTCGGAAGACCAGGTCTCCGATGTCCTGGTAGGGCGCGACGAGAGTCACTACCTCGACGGCACGGCGGCTGGGATCTGGCTGCACTGGGAATCGCAGGAAGAAGGAGAAGTGCAGCTCGCCAGTGCCGAGTGCTTCCGGCCCGAGGATGGGGAAATGTTGTGGGAGTGGGGCCGAGCGGACGCAACAGACGAAGCAGACCCCTCCCCTGCCCCCCCCGGCAGTGGCATCCTCGTGTCCTTCGAGGCTCCGCGGCTGCCAGGCAGCGAGGACCTGGACTCGCCCGGCAGCAACTCCGACGAAGCCGGCGACCACGACTCATCCGCCGCCAGCACACCCCGGTCGGTCAGCGCCGACGCGGTGCTGCAGGAAGCCTGCCCTGGCGGCTGACGAGCACACAGGTCAGAGCCTGCATCGAGACAAGCTTCACCGTGCGTTGCTCTTGTAGTGGTGGTACTTTGCAGCATCCATTCTCGGAGGAAATCGTTCGTGTCACGCCCCGCTCCGGTCGCTTCGTGCTCAGTCCACAAACCCTTTGCTCTGCTCACAGCCTTGCTGGCGATCGTGGGCCTCCTGGTTGCGAGCCCTGCGGTCGTAGCGCAGGACGAAAACGCAGCGGACGAGGCAGCCGATAAGAAGGAGAAGGACGAAGCAGATACAGAGAAGGCGGAACAGGCTGCTCCAGGGAAAGACTCACCGAGCAGCACCGCCAGCACGGAACCCAAAAGTGACCAGGAGGCCCGGTCTCAACCGATCGACCCCTCCTTGGAGGAAGCGCCCGGACCTGCGGGCTGGCCTGCTGGCAAGCCCCCGGGACCCGGCCCGGACGGCGAGGACGGCGAGACAGCCGACGCTGCCGGCAAGCAACCAGACGACGGCATCGGTGTCGGCTGCCAGGACTACATCGACTGCGTCTGCACGATCGCCGAGCTCAGCAAGGGCAAGACCATCGGTGGCTACGACCACGCGGCCACCTGCAAGCTCGCAAAGACCTACACCACCCCTCAGTACGAGGAAGAGTGCGCAAACGAACTCAACGAGGTGAAAGACACCCTCGAGGACGCCAAAGAGGACTACAAGGCCCACGGCGTCAAGCTTCCTGCCGCCTGCCGGTAGCTGTGTCCTTCAAGCTGCCCGAGTCACCTGGCTGAGCCGGGTCTCGCTGCTCAGCCAATCACCGGCACGCACAGGCCGGGCACGATCAAGGCCCCGGCCGGGCCGTTGCAGACGCAGTCGAACTCCGGAGGGCTGACACAGATCCCGTAGTCGGTACCAGTGAGGTACATGCAGATCTGGGCCTGGGGATCCGTGCACTGGGCGCCGGAGAATCCACCACAAATCGGTCGGTCCAGCGAGCAGACGCCCGACGGGCCCGTGGGACCACTTGCGTTGTAGCAGGTCTGGCCCGCTCCGCACTCCGAGGGCACCTGGCACAACTGGCCGATGCCATCGCAGGTGCCACCGGTCGTATCGTCGTCGTCATCGCCGCCCGTGTCGTCGTCGTCGCCGGCCGTGTCGTCGTCGTCGCCCGGCGTCGTGTCGTCGTCGCCCGGCGTCGTGTCGTCGTCGCCCGGCGTCGTGTCGTCGTCGCCC
>CAZBDA010000082.1:0-18580 GCA_964490445.1 uncultured Rickettsiales bacterium
ATGCTCTCATCCGCTGCGTCGTAGTCCTCCGCTGTGGTGTCGTCGTCCCCTGCGGAGTCGTCGTCCCCGGCAGTGTCGTCATCATCATTCGTGAGACAGCCGAGGGGCAGTGACAGCAGCAGACAGGCAAGACACAGGAACCATAACCTCGCGAGCTTCATGACTCCTCCAATGCTGCTACGAGAAAGAGACTAGCAAGACAGCTTCTACAAGGCTGACGCCAGGCTCTGGGCTTTGCTGGCCATCCCTCAACAACCGCCGTCGTTGCAGCAGATGTTCTGCAGCGAGCCTGCGATTGTGCATGCCGCGATGAAGTCATCGACGAAGGTCTGGCACAGGCCGGGGTTGTCGTGGATCAACAGGTCGCCATCCACCGTCGTCAGGTTCGCCAGCCCATCCAGGTTGGCCAGCGCCGCGTTGTAGGTAATCCCCAGGCGATCCCCCACCTGCGCGAGGTTTGCGAGTCCGTCCAGGTTGCTCAACAGCGCGTTGTTGTTGATCCACAGGCCACCACTCACCGAGGCCAGGTTGGCGAGTCCATCGATGTTGGCCAGGGCGTCATTGTCGCCAACTTCCAAGAACCCGCCGGGGAACGCGGTCAGGCCCAACAGCCCGTCGACGTGCAGCAGGGCGTCGTTGTCACGGATCGACAGGTTGCCTCCCATCGTCGCGTGGTTGGCGAGTCCGTCGATGTGGGTCAGGGAATCGTTAGAAAAGACGGTCAGGTGACTCCCCACCGCCGTGAGGTTCGCGAGTCCGTCCAGCTGCGTCAGGGCGTCGTTGTCGTCCACGGCGAGACCACCGCTGGGCAACGAGCTAAGGCCGACCAGTCCGTCGACCTGGGTCAGCGCATCGTTGTCGCGGATCGACAGGTCACCTGCCACCGTCGCCAGGTTCGCCAACCCATTGACCTGTGCCAGAGAAGGGTTCTCGACCAACTCCAGGAAGCCACCGGTCAACGAGTTCAGGCTGACCAGGCCGTCGACGTGGAGCAGGGACGAATTCTCCCGGATGGAAAGGTCTCCGCCCACCGTCACCAGGCTTGCCAGTCCGTTGATCTGGGTCAGGGAAGCGTTGTTGTGGATCCCCAGCCCGCCACTGACCCAGGTGAGGTTGGCCAGTCCGTCCAGATCCGTCAGCAGGGCATTGCCGCTCAGGTCCAGCAGACCCCCAGGCACAGAGGCCAGGCTGACGAGTCCGTCGATGTTGGCCAGGGCATCGTTGTCCTGGATGGACAGGTCGCCACCGACTGTGGCGAGGTTCGCCAATCCGTCGATGTGGATCAGAGAATCGTTCGAGGAGATGCCCAGCCAATTCCCCACCGCCGTGAGGTTCGCGAGTCCGTCGACCTCGACCAGGGCATCGTTGTCATCCAGTTCGAGGTCGCCGCCGGACAACGAGGCCAGTCCGGCCAGCCCGTCCAGGTTCGCCAGTGCGTCGTTGTCCCGGATGACCAGGCTTTCACCGACCGAGATGAGCTGGGCCAGCCCAGCTACGTGGGCCAGGGAGTGGTTGGAGAGGATGCTCAGCCCGTTCCCCACAGCCGCGAGGTTCGAAAGCCCGTCCAGGTCCGTCAGGGCATCGTTGTTGTCGACCTCGAGGGCTCCTCCCGGCAGAGAGGCCAGGTTGGCCAGTCCGTGCAGGTCGGCCAGGGAAGCATTGCCTCGAATGGAGAGGCTGCCACCGATCGTAGCGAGGTTCTCGAGCCCGTCGATGTGGCTCAGGGATGAGTTGGAGGCGATGGTCAGCGAACTCCCAATCGAGGTGAGGCCGGCCAGTCCGTCGACGTTCGCCAGGGAACCGTTGTCTCGGATGGCCAGCTCCGTGCCGACGCTAGCCAGGCTCGCGAGGCCGTCGACGTTGCCCAGGGAGGGATTGCTGGTCAGGTACAGCGAGCCACCCAGCGAAGTGATGCCGTTAAGTCCGTCGATGTTGGCCAGCAGGTCGTTGAAGCAGATGGACAGATCGCCGCCTACCGAAGCCAGGCTATCCAGCCCGTCTACCTGGGTCAGTCCGTTGTAGACGATGGACAGGTTGCCTCCCACCGCCGTGAGGTTCGCCAGGCCGGTGAGGCTGGTCAGCGAATCGTTGGCCCCGACGTTCAGTGCTCCACCAACCCAGTTGAGCTTGGCGAGCCCATCGAGGTTCGCCAGGGTCTGGTTTCCGTTCACTTCCAGGTCGCCCTCAGGGACCGAAGCCAGGCTCACGAGGCCGTCCAGGTTCGTCAGAGCGGCATTGCCCTGGATGAACAGGCTGCCCCCGAGCGAGCTGAGCTTCGAGAGGCCGTCGATGTGGGCCAGAGAGGAGTTGTTCCAGATATACAGGTCCCCGGTCACCGAACTGAGGTTCGACAGGGCGTCCAGGTGGGTCAGGGAGGAATCGGTGATGGTCAAGGTTCCGGCGATGCTCGCACAGGCCGCGATGGTAGCCAGCTGCAATGACGAGCTCGCCGTGAAGTCGCCAGGATAGGGCGTGGTGATCGCAGAATTGGAGTCGTCACAGTCGCCGTCCTCGACGGTCATGCCATCGCCGTCTGCGTCGGTACCTGCAATGTCATCGTCGTCGTCGTCGTCGCCCGAGCAAGCCGGCGCTCCCGTACAGCCGGGGTCGGCGCAGTCCGTCTCGCCGTCGTGGTCGTTGTCGAGACCGTCCTCGCACTCGCCGGCTTCGTCGCCCTCGACAGGCGCATCTTCGCTGCAGCCGGAAAGGAGCTGCAGCAGCAGGCAGGCCGCCAGCAGCAGCCACAGATGCTCGGCCTTCAAGGACAGCTCCGGGCAGGGAGCCTGGGCCGGTGATTCCCCGCCAGCTCCCAAGGTGGCTTGGAGTCCTTTTCAATCATGGCGGCGCCTGCTCAGCAACCGCTGTCGTTGCAGCACAGGTCCTGTACTGAGCCACCGACGGTGCATGCTGCAATGAAGGCGTCGACGTAGCTCTGGCAGAGGCCGGGGTTGTTGTGGATCAACACGTCGCCACCGACAGCGGTGAGGTTGACCAGTCCGTCCACATTGCTCAGGACAGCGTGGTAGGTGATGCCCAGGCGGCCTCCTACCGTGGCCAGGTTGGCCAGGCCGTCGACGTCACTGAGGGCATTGTTGTCGTCGACATCGAGGTTGCCGCCCACCGTGGTGAGGTTGGCAAGTCCATCGAGGTTGCTCAGAGAATCGTTGTCGTCCAGGGTCAGGTCGCCACTGGTGGACGTGAGGCTCGACAGGCCGTCGACGTTGGCAAGGACCGGGTTGTCGTGGATCAGAAGACCTCCAGCCACCGTGGTGAGATTGGCGAGTCCGTCCAGGTTGGCCAGGGAAGGGTTGTCACCCAGGTCAATCAAGCCCGCGGGGACCGTGGTCAGGCCGGCCAGTCCGTCGAGGTTGCTCAGCACGGAGTTGTTGCTGATCGTCACGCTTCCACCTAGCGAATTGACGTTCAGTAGTGCGTCGATATTGCTCAATGTGGGGTTGTCGGTGATGGTCAGCCCGCCCACCGAAGTGAGACCCTCCAGTCCGTCCAGGTTGGCGTGGGTGTTGTAGACGAGGGAGACAAGGCCACCCACAGAGCTGAGGTTTGCCAGTCCGCCCAGGTCGGTCAGGGAGACATTGCCCCACAGGAGCAGGTCGCCACCAACCGTGGTGAGGTTGGCGAGTCCGTCCAGGTTGGCCAGGGATTGGCTGTCGCTCAGGTCCAGGTTTCCCCCTAGTGAAGTCAGGTTGGCGAGCCCGTCGAGGTTGGCCAGGGCAGTATTGCCCCACAGGTACACGTCGCCAGTGACCGAAGTGATGTTGGCCAGTCCGTCCAGGTCGATCAGGGAGGTGTTGGAGCCCATGTCCAGGAAGGCGCCGGGGAACGAGGTCAGGCCCGCCAGGCCATTCACGTTGCGCAGCTCGGGGTTGTAGCGGATGGTCAGGGTGCCCCCCAGCGTCGTCAGGCTCGCCAGCCCATCCAGGTTGGCCAGGGAAGCGTTGTCCTGGAAGAACATGCTGCCCCCCAGCGAAGTAAAGTTGGCCAGCCCATCGATGTTGGCCAGCACGTCGTTGAAGCAGATCGAGAGATTGCCGCCCACCGTCGTGAGGCTCGAGAGCCCATCTATGTTGGTCAGGCCATCGTTGTTGGTGAGGCCGACTCGATCCGACACCGTCGCCAGGTTGGCGAGCCCATCCACGTTGACCAGGCCATCGTTGTCGTTCACTGCCAGGAACCCACCAGGCAAAGAGCTCAGGCCCGACAGTCCGTCGAGGTTGCTGAGCGCATCGTTGTCGCGGATGGTCACGCTGCCCCCCAGGGCAGTGAGGTTTGCCAGGCCATCCAGGTTGGTCAGCGTGGTGTTGTTGGCGATGAACAGGTCCCCGGTCACGGCAGTGAGGCTCGAGAGGTCGTCCAGATCGGCCAGGCTCGCTGGGTTGTTCGGCTGTCCCGGCATTCCCGTCTCGAGGATGGACAGGTTTCCCTCGATGACCGTGCAATCAGCGATCAGGGTCATGTCCGCCGCCGTGTCGACAGCATCGACCGTGTAGTCGCCCAGACAGGCCGTTGGGCTGTCGTCGTCGTCCCCTGCGCTGTCGTCGTCCCCTGCGCTGTCGTCGTCGTCTCCTGCGCAGACGGGGGCACCGGCACAGCCCTCGTCGTCGCAGTCGAACAAGCCGTCGATGTCGTTGTCTGCAGCATCGCTGCATTCGCCAGGGTCATCGCCTTCGAGTGGCTCATTGCAGCCGGGCTGCACCGCGAGCAGCAGGCAGGCAGCAAACAGAGCCAACAGCTTGTCGGGCTTCACGAAGACCTCCTGGCTGGGAGCCTAGCGCAGCGATCTGTGGGGCCCAAGGGCGCGCAAGGGTCGGTCATCGCCTGGCGACGCCGTCTCAACAGCCGTTGTTGTTGCAACAGATGCTCTGCACAGTGCCGGCCACCGTGCAGGTCGCGATGAAGGCATCGACGGAACTCTGGCAGAGGCCTGGGTTGTCGTGCAGCAACAGGTCCCCGCCCACCGAGGTGAGGTTGGCCAGTCCGTCGACGTTGCCCAGCACAGTGTTGTAGGTGATGCCCAGCCACGACCCCACGGAATTCAGGTTTGCCAGCCCATCGACGTGGGCCAGAGACGCGTTGTTGTTGATCCACAGGCCGCTACTCACGGTTGCCAGGTTCGCCAATCCGTCGACGTTGGCAAGGGACGCGTTGTTGTCCAGCTCGACGAACCCGTTGGGGACAGAGCTCAGGCCGACCAGTCCGTCGACGTTGGCCAGGGATGCGTTGTCGCGGATGGACAGGTCGCCTGCCACCGAAGTCAGATTTGCCAGTCCGTCGATGTTGGCCAGGGAATCGTTGGAGAACAGGGTCAGCCAAATCCCTACCGAAGCTATGTTCGCGAGTCCATCGACGTTGGTGAGAGCATCGTTGTCGTCCAGTTCCAGGAGTTCACCGGGGCAGGAGGTCAGGCCGAGCAGTCCGTCGATGCTGGTGAGGGCATCGTTGTTCCGGATGGACAGGCTGCCACCCAGGGTGCTGAGGTTCGCTAGTGCATCGATGTCCGCCAGGGACTCGTTGCCGTTGAGGTACAGCGTCCCCGCTAGCGAGTTGAGGCTGCCCAGGCCATCCAGGCTGGTGAGGGGGCCGTTGAAGCAGATAGAGAGGTCACCACCCACGGAACGGAGGCTGTCCAGGCCGGCGAGGTCGGTCACGGCGTTGTAGACCACCGACAGGCTTCCTCCCACGGTCGTGAGGCTCGACAGGCCGTGCAGACTGCTCAGGGTCGCGTTTACGCCAATATTCAGCGCTCCACTGACGGTGGCCAGGTTCGCCAACCCAGCGACGTTGCTGAGGGCATCGTTGTCGCCCAACTCCAGGTCGCCGCCAGGAAAGGCGGTCAGGCCCAGCAATCCGTCGACGTTGGCGAGGGCATCGTTGTCCTGGATGAACAGGCTGCCACCTACCGAACTGAGGTTCGCCAGCCCGTCGATGTGACTCAGCTCCGCGTTGTCCCAGAGGTACAGGTCCCCGGTTACGGAGTTCAGGTTGCTCAGGGCGTCCAGGTCGGTCAGGGAAGAATCTCGGATGGTCAGCGAACCCTCGATGCTTCTACAGGCAGCGATGGTGGCCAGTTGGGACGATGAACTTGCAGTGAAATCGCCGGGGTAGGTCGTGGTGATAGTGGGGTCAGAATCGTCACAGTCGCCGTCCTCGACGGTCACGCCATCGCCGTCTGCGTCGGTGCCCGAGGTGCTGTCGTCGTCGTCGCCTGTGCACGCTGGCGCCCCGGCACAGCCGGAGTCGTCGCAGTCCGCATTGCCGTCCTGGTCGTTGTCGATGCCGTCCTCGCACTCGCCGGCTTCGTCGCCTTCGACGGGCGCCTTCTCATCACAGCCTGCAAGCAGTCCCAGCAACAGGCAGGCGAGAGACAGGATCCTCAGCTTCTCGGACTTCAAAGAGACCTCCGGGGAGAAAGCCTAGCGTAGCGCGGCCTACGGGGCCCTAAGGTAGCTGGAGCCCCTGGCAAGCGCACCTCGCAGTGACCCGGGGCGGCACCGGCCTGGCAGCTGTCTCTTGGTTGCGGCAGCCTGTCAGTTCGGCGGCTTGTCTTGCTTCGAGGACAGTTCTTTTTGCAGAGATCGCAGGTGGGCGAGCCGCTCGCCGGTTGGTGGATGACTGCCCGTGAAGTTCATCCAGGGGGAATCACCTTTCCCGTCGTGCTCCTGCAGTTGCAGGAAGAACTCGAGGTAGCCATCGGAATCACCGAACATCGAATGTGCCAGTCGAAATCCAAGCTCATCCGCCTGGCGTTCGTCAGTACGAGAGTGCTTGAACTCCGCCAACTCGACGGCACCGGTGACAAGCCCGCTGTCGGTCGCACCGAAGACGACTCCCAGAGAGAGCGCAACCAGCAGCTTTCGCCCGAATCCTTTCAGGGTGTGGCGGAACTGGTGATGTGCCAACTCGTGGCCAAGCACGAAGGCCAGGGCAGGCTCACTCTTTACCGCGTCCAGCAGTCCCTGGGTGACGATCACCCCGCCCCCTGGGACGGCGAAGGCATTGGGAGCTTTGTCACCCGAGTAGAGCAGTTGCCAGGGCAGCGGCCGCAGCTGCTCGTCCTGGCTGAGGGTAGAAAAGAGTTCGCGCACTCGTTCAAAGTCCGCGTGCACGGGCTCACTATGAATGGATTGATAGGCAGCCCCGAAGTACTTGGCTTCGGTCTCTTCGCTGATCCGCATCGCCGCAGCATTGGCGACGAAGCCGATGACGAAGTACAGGGCGGCCAGGGTAAGGGCCACCCCGGCGACATTCTTCAGAGTCTCGGAGTGGGACTCCCTGCCGCTCGATGCGTTCGCTGCAGCACCGAGTCTCTTGGCTACGAACTTCATCCCGCTCAGCGATTGAAACGTACGGCAGTCGAATAGGCGACGACTTCGGCACAGCCCACTGCCTTGCCCTGACCCTTGGAGATGCTGGAGGTTTCCAATCGACAGTTGAGGAACATGTCGGCGTCAGGCTGGGATTCTTTCATTCGTAGGATGGCTTCGCGTCGGCCTCGATCAATTACCGATGCATAGCTCTTCATCTCCCCACCGAACACCTGCCGAAAGGCCGCCAGGAAGCGCTTGAAATGGTCTACGGAGACCACCACGCTGCCAATGGCCAGGTTCGCTGAAGCGACGGCTGGAAGCTCAGGCAGGTGTTTGGTCGTGGTCGCCGGGATGGTCAGCCAGCGCTCCTCGCGTTGCTGGATGCTCAGGTAGTGCCGTTTCTCGGCGAACTTGCCCGTGAAGTAGGCCAAAACCAGCAAAGCCAGGGCGAACAGGAATTCCATGACAGGCTCTCAAATGCAGCGAACGGCAGTGCCGTAGGCCAGCATTTCCGCTGCTCCCTGAGACACGGATGTCGTCGTGTAGCGCACGTTGATTATGGCGTTGGCACCCAGCTGTGTGGCCTGTGCAACCATGCGTTCAGTTGCTTCCTGTCGAGCTTCCATCATCAGTTCCGTGTAGCCCTTGAGCTCACCGCCGACGATGTTCTTCAAGCCCGCCATGAAGTCGCGTCCGAAGTGCTTTGCGCGAATCGTGCTGCCCTGGACGAGGCCGTAGTGCTCGCTGATGGAACGTCCTGGAATTGACTCGATGTTCGTTAAGATCATAGCTCCCTCTTGTTGCCGCACGTAGCCAGCACTGGGGTCTGTGCACAGGGTCACAGCGACCATGTGCCCCGTCAGGAAGGCAACCATCCCACAGTTTGCAGGCTTCCTTGCTTCCTCGGCCGACAAGCCTAGCGCAGCGAGGGAGTCCGCGAGAAGCGCTGCCCTGAAGACAATGGCGATTTGGGCGCATTGTGTGCCCGCTAGACTCTCGGACAATGGCAAGACTCCTGCCCCGAAGGCTTTCTGGCGAAATGGCTGTGGCCGTGGCGCTTAGCGTCGTTCTCTGTGGCCTGTTCCTGCTGCAGTGTTCTCCCTGGTTGCTCGCCGAGCACGGGATTGCCTACCAGGCGGGGTCCGACTGGGACTGGCAATTTGCACTCTATGAGTCCTGCCGCCAGGCCCTGCTCGTCCACCACGAACTGCCGACCTGGGACCCGTTCGTACAGGGCGGCATGCCGCTGCTCGGCCACCCTGAGGGCCTATGCTTTTATCCGGGATTCGTCCTGCCGCTGGTGTTCGGCACGGACCTGGGCCTGCGACTGCTGGTCCTCGCTCACCTGTGGCTGATCGTGTTTGGCGCCTGGCTTGCGGGCAGGGAAATAGGGCTCGGACCGGTGGCCGCCCACGGAGCTGGCATTGTCCTGGCGTTGTCGTCCTATCTCGCCGGCACGATTGTGAAGGGCCACATCGTCTTTCTCGGGTTGGGCTGGGTCTTCCTGGCCTGGGTTGCCTTGCGTCGCGGGCGCTGGGAACTGTCAGGGCTCTGCCTCGGAATGCTCTGCTGGGCCGGAGGACACAACCTCGTCCTGTTCGCCGGTGTGTTGCTCTTCCTGGACTACCTGTTGCGGAGCTTGCAGCCAGCCAGGCTGCGCTGGCTGGTGCTCGCTCTCGGCGTCAACGGTCTCTCGTTCGGAATTCCGGAGGCGAGGATCCCGATGTTCGTGCTGCTCGCGGCGGCGCTGGCTGTGCAGCGCCCTCGTGGAGCCGAGCAGCCCGGTGGCCCTGCGGGCTCTACCGTGCTTGCGAAAGGCTTGCGGCACCTGTTCGGAGCCGCAGGGGTTGCCGCGCTCGTGGCTGCGCCAAAGCTGGTCCTGTTCATCGAGGTTGGCGAAGCGAGCGCTCGCTTCAACCAGGACCCAATCTCCCACCTGCTGCACGAAGTTTATTCGGCAGGCACGGCCTGGGCGCTGCTGGTTGATCCCGACCGTGCCATCGCTCATCTCATCCCACCGCCTTCCTTTGCCTCACCGCTGCCTCTCGTCATTGGTGGCATTGCGGTCGTCGCTCTCGGCTGGTTCCGGCCGGGCCTGGCAGCGCTGGGGGTCGTGTTCTGGTCCTTCAGTTGGAGTGGCAGCCTGGCTACCAACCTGCTCGATCTTGTTACCTGGTTGCCGGGCTACGACAAGATGCACAAGGCGGGCCGCTTCAGCCTCATGTGGCTGCCCTTCCTGGGTTGGGCAGTGGCCGACCTGGTCGCGCGGCTGGCGGCCTTGCGGCGTCGGGCCCCTGCCTTCCTTGCACTGGGTCTCGGCTTGCTGTTTGTCTATGGGCTGCTTGCCAGCGTGCCTGCGATTGCCAGGGCCCAGCAGGACCTTCGGCGTGCTCAGCCCCACCCCGAGCTTGCCCCTCCGGGTGCGTTTGTCCATGTCCGCAGTAGTTCGGACACGCTCTTCGAGAGTGCGCGCCAGAACATCGGCCGGCTGGATCTGTGGAACGGCATCGCGCTTCCTCATCCGGGCCTCGCCCTCAGAGCCCGTGGCGACAAGGACTATCGTGGAGAGGTGTTCCGTCGAGATGATGCAGACTTGCAGGCCGAGATCGGCATGGGGCGAATTCGAATAACGACCTCGGTCCAGGGGACGGTCTATTTCAACCGCAACTACTTCCCGGGTTGGCGGCTCAAGGGCACCCGTATCCTTGTCAGGGAGGGAGCCTTTTCCTTCGCGGTTCCGCCCGGTACCCACGAGGTCGTCTACCGCCCCCGCGGCACCTACCTGAGTTTCCTGCTGGCGTTTCTGGGCTGCCTGTTGGTTGCCTGGCGTTGCTACCGGTGGTCCGCGTCGCCGCCGGCCAGCAGTGGGGGCCATTCAGTCAGCACGATTTCGTCGATGTAGAGCCCGCTGCAGTGCCGGCCGATTCGGCGTAGCGGGTCCCAGCTTGTGTCGGAAGGTCAAATGATTTGCATCATTGCGAACGGTCCATCGCCTTGCAGTGGGACCTCGGTAGTCACCAGATCCAGCCCCAGTAGCTGGACCCAAAGGGGAACAAGGGAGCCGATCGGCCCGACAAGAGGGGCTTCGTTCGCTCTGTAAGTGCGGGTTTCCTGCTATGAGGTAGCCATGAAGACGATCCGCAACCTGACCCGCAAGCCCATCAAGGTTCCCCTGCCTGGAGGCAAGTCCCTACGCCTGGGCCCGAACAAGGACGGCACGATTCACGACAAGGCAGCCGAGCACGCTGCTGTCGTAGCCATGGTCGAGGCCGACACCATCGCGATCTTCGATGGCTCCTCCGCAGGTCACGGGCCCCGGACAGGCAAGGGCTAGGCCCACTACTTCAAGACAGGAAGCCCCGCCGGCCCAGCAGACTGACTGGCGCTGTCGTCGTCGTCATCGTCGTCATCGTCATCGTCATCGTCGTCTCCGCCCAGGTCGATCAGCACCTGGTTGTCTAATTCGAGACTCAGGGCGGTGTTGCTGTGGATGGCGTAGTCGCCGGTTCGCGAGGAGTTGCAGTTGCCGTCGGATTCGCCATAGGCACCGACATACAGATAGGTGGTGGCTGTGGTGTGGGACTCGATCCTCGGACACTCGTATTGGGGAGGCGGGAAGGTACAGGCGAAGTCATCATCGCCCGAATTGATGGTGAGTTTGTCGTCGAACTCGGCAGTCATCAGCGTGCTGGAGGTGAATGCCCAGGGGTCGAAGGTACCTTCCGTGGACACCGTGTCGACTTCGAATACGTCGTCTCCGCTGCCCTCGAAGGAGTAGATGTCGAAGCTGAACTCGTCGCAGGAGATCGAACCTGTGGGGCCGTCTGCCAGGCTTGGGTCGGCGCCCTGGGGCTCGGGTGTGTCGTCGTCGTCGTCGTCCCTGGGGGGTAGGTCGTCGTCGGGGGTGGGCGGGAGGTCGTCGGAGTCCGTGGGCGGGGGGTCGGCGGCGGCGTCGGTTGGCGTTCGGGCGGGGGCGTGGCGGGGGTTTCGGTCGTGGGCGTCGCGGGGGGGGGTGGCGGCGTCGTCGGGGCTCGCGGTGTCGTCGTCGCCAGTCGACAGGTTGAGCGTCGGGTTGCAGCTGGAGCCGAGAGCCAGCAACAGGGAAAGAGCACTGAACAGGCTAACGAGCCGGGGCAAGGTGCGGTTTCCTGACGGTCGCTGTCGATAACTCATCTCGGATGCTCCTGGCCGATTGCGGTCAATAAAAGGGGTACTCGTTGGGGTACTCGGGGAAGTCAATTACTGAGCCCTTGACCGGCTTGTGGGTTCTCTTGTTGTTGGGCGTCCAGATCCTCGCCCGGGTCCTGGAGGTATGCCGGACGTAATCTCCTCCCACAAAGCCCTTGCCGTACTCAGCAGTCAGGCGCCGGGGTCGATAGTCCTCTACGCCCGGGAACCGGTTGCCGGTGTACTTGAGGTTCGTAGTGACCGCGCGGCTGCCCTTGTTGTACGCGGCTCGTGCGCATTCCCAGTACGAGTAGACCTCGTTGTTCTTGTCCATCCGCCAGTACTCCGACTTGGAGCGAACAAAGCGCTTCACGCGGCGCTGCAGGATCGCCGCGCACGCATTGGTGCTGTGCTGGGGATTGAAGGGGTCGGACACGTCGGCCCGCTCGAGGTGGCTGAGAATCCACTTGGGATGGAGCTGCGCCAGGCCGATTTCGGGCATCGGGCCGAGGGCGAAGCGACGGAACTTGCGGCCGCTCTCATGCCGGATCGTAAAGGCGATAAGTTCGATGGTCTCCATGAGTTGCCTCTTGTCGGTCCAGTCCTTGCCACCCTTTCGCTTGAATGGGTTCTTGATTCCCTTGCCAGGTCCGGGCAGTGGGAACTTGCGGGCGGCCGTTTCGAGGATCTCCATCACCGTACTTCGCTTGTTCCAGGGGGGGTGGTCCTTCTTGCACATCGGGAAATACGCAGGGTACGGCCTCTCGTCGGGCGAGGAGCCCTTCTTCACCACCCTCATTCTGCCGACCACGGCGTGGCTTTGTACGTACTTGATGCCCTTGTTGTGCCGGTCAATCTGCATGTTGCCCCACACTCCCTTCTCCTTGGGCCATGGCGGAAGCACGCAATCTCCGCTGGCAGCGAGGGCACTGTCGTCGTCGCCGGCGCTGTCGTCGTCGCCGGCGCTGTCGTCGTCGTCGCCGGCGCTGTCGTCGTCGCCGGCGCTGTCGTCGTCGGCCGCGCCGGGCTCGCCAGGGGTGTTGTTGTCCTGGCTGTCAGTGCAGGAGGGGAGAACAAACAGCAGGGCCAGGGCCAGGGCCAGCAGCAACAGTAGACTTCGATCCATGGAGTTCCTCAGAAATGGTGCGATGCAAAGGTTACCAAGGCAGGGCGCAGAACACCCTGCGTCCTGGCGCCGGCCTGCTGCCTGTACAAGATCTCAGGACGCAGTAGTGACGCCCGCGAGCCGAAAACAGTAGGCTCTGGGTCCACTGCACCCCGGACGGCGGCCTCAAAGCAGCTCTCGTTCCCAGTGCCCTGCAGCTTCGAGGAGACCCCATGCACGATGTCGCCGCTTCTTTCCGCAAGGCCGCCTTACTCGGGCTGCTGCTACTGCTCGCTTCGACAGCGGGTTGCCAGGCTCACAAGGGAGGAGCTCCGGCCCAGGCGGCTGACGATGCCGAGAAGCTCATTGCCCTGGAACTGGAGACGTTCTACTTCCTGGGCGAGGAGGACTTCGACAGCTACACCTGTGCGGTCCGCTGCGACATATTGGACACGCTGGTCGAAAACCTGAAACGCCAGTTCACCGAGGGAGCAGCGCCGGTGGCCGTGAAGGAGAGCCTGAGTGCTTTCCGCCTGACATTCACCAAGTCCGACGACAGCCTGCGATTTGTTCGCCCGCAGCTGGAGGTGACGGTGACCGACCCCTCCAAGGTCAAAGATGAAGTGCAGATGCAGCAGGGCATGGCCCAGCTTCATGGAGGCTTCACTGGTGCGGTCAATGGATCCATCGGCATGCTCGAGGGGTTCTTCGATGACTTGCAGATGAGTTCTCTTGCCAAGCGCCGCGAGGTCAAGCTCAGCCGGACCAACAAGGGCTACCAGGCGTCCTATTCGAGCGAAGATAGCCAGGTAAAGGTCGACTTCGACGGGACGACCAAGCGCTTCGAGATCACCGGAGGCGAGCAGCCGATGCTCGTGGTCCTGGGCTACACGGACTTTCCGGGAAGGGGGCTGGCGTTGACCTCTGGCGAGGCCAAGGTTGGCTCCGACTTCGAGATTGTGTTTAGCGCAAAGTACGACACTGTGGACAATCTGCTGGTGCCCACGGAGCACGTGGTGGCCGAGAGACAGCGGGTCGGGGACAAGTGGCTCAGCAACGTAATAGACTTCCAGATGAGCGACTGCCGCGTCACCCGCTGAGTCCCCGGTAGCTGTGTTGACCCCGCGCGCAGCTGCGACGAGAGGCCTGCCGCGGGACCTCCCTCACCGTGAACAGCATCTACGGGTCCAGGTCCTCGGCCGCCCCCGTTCCTTCCACGATTCTCATGCGTCGGTCGACCTGCGCACCCGAGATGCTCTCGGTCTCGCCCCCCACCCAGCGCACGACCAGCTCGTCGATGTCCGTGTTGCTGCCCAGGCCGAAGTGGACGATGCGGCTGCTCTGGGCGTTGACGTGGCCGCCGGGTCCCTTGACGTCTCGGACCTGGGTGACGCCGCCTGCCGTGAGCCAGACGCGGGCCCCCAGCGCATCGCGGTTCGAGTCGACGCCTTCGAGGAGAAGGGCCAGCCAGTGGCGGTCCTGGCCTACCCGGTTCTCGAACACGTGGTCCTCGATGACGATGTCGAGGTCGCCGTCTTCGTCGAAGTCGGCCCACACCAGGCTGACCGTGTCGTGCACGGCTAAGCCGGTCTCGTAGGAGATGTCCACGAAGCGGTCGCCGTCGTTGCGGTACAGCCGGGAGTAGTGGTCGGGATAGATGGACGCCACTGCGAGGTCGAGGTCCATGTCGTTGTCGAAGTCGGCGAAGGTCGCGTTGAAGTCCCCCTCGTCGTAGATGAAGCCGAGCTCGACCGTGCGGGCCTCGAAGCGGTAGTCGGGTGGACCCTGGTTGACGAGGAACTGGCTGGGGTCGCTCCAGGGGTGCTCTCGCGGGTGGGCCAGGTTCGCGACATACAGGTCCATGTCGCCGTCGTTGTCGAAGTCACCGAAGTCGCCGCCGTAGCTGTGGCCGCCGGTCAACAGCGGCGAGCCGCTGGCGATGTCGTCACGGGCTGCTCCCAGGTCCTCGGCCACGTCCACGAAGGTGCCATCGCCCTGGTTCTGCCAGAGCTGGTTCGGGTAGAGGTGGTAGTTGCTGACGTAGATGTCCTGGTGGCCGTCGTCGTTGTAGTCGTTCCACAGGACGCCGTAGGCAGAGTAGGGGATGTCGAGTTCCAGTCCGGCGGGCTCGAAGGCGTCGGTGAAGTGGCCGTTCCCTGCGCCCTCGAAGTAGCGGTCGGGCCAGGCGGGATGGGCGGGATACTCGACCAGCCAGTTGCCGTAGTAAAGATCCAGCACGCCGTCCCCGTTGCCGTCCCCCAGCCCCGCAGCCGTCGACTGGTCCCAGGCCTCCACTCCGGCGTCTTCGAGTACGGTGAACACGCCGCTGCCGTCGTTCAGCAGGATGTGGTTCTGCGTGGTCTCGTCGGTCGTTCCGTCGCAGTCGTTGTCGAGACCATCGCCCAGCTCGGGGGCCCCCAGGTAGACCTCGGCGAGGCTGTCGTCGCAGTCGCCGTCTGCGATCGTCTGGCCGTCGCCGTCGCCGTCTGCGGTCCCCGCGCCGTCGTCCGCTGTGCCGTCGCAGTCGTCGTCTCTGCCGTTGCCGGCGACCTCGGTAGCCTCCGGGTGGATTTCCGGATCTGCATCGTTGCAGTCCTGGGCCTTGTCGAAGCCGTCGCCGTCGTTGTCCGCTACTGCCCAGATCGCGGAGAAGGCATCCGCATCGCCGTCGTTGTCGAGGTCTGCGAAGAAGGTTGTGCCCGAGATCAGGTCTTCGGGGAAGGCTGTGGGCTGCTCCACGAAGGCCCCCGTGCCGTCGCCCAGGAAGACGTGGGGGCGGCTGCCGTCGCCCAGCACCAGGTCGTCGTGGTGGTCGCCATTGAGGTCGGTGACGTGGGGTGCGTGGCCCGCCGGGAAGGAGTGAAATTGCTCGCTGAACCAACGTTCGCTTTCGTCCCATTGGCAGAACCAGCGGCCTCGCAGCTTCATCCGAAAGTTGGCATCGGTGCTCCAGGGGAAGAACTCACCGGGGATCAGCATCAGCGCCTGGGAGCTCCCGTCGGCTGGCAGCGTCTCCTTGACGACCCCAGGGCCTCCCTCCATTCGTTCACTGACGATGTGGTAGTGCTGCGTCGGTAACAGGAACACCTCGGAGTCCTGCACGTCGAAGTTGTGCCACTCGCCCGAATCCACCGGGTCGATGGTGCGCTCGAAGGGGGCGACCAGGTCGGCGCCCTCGCCATCGACGTCGGGGTAGGAGCGCCCCAGGCTGGTAGTCAGCCGCACCCGTACCGGGCCGGCGGGTCCATTGAAGCGAACCCGGATCTGCTCTACCTGGAAGGGGTGCTGCGGGATGACCTTCTGCGAGACGATGCTGCCTACTGGCAGATCGAACCAGCCGTAGTAGCTGCCGTCCAGCTCTGGGATCTGCTGGTCCTGGACGCTGTCTTCCCACCAGGTGTCGCCGCAGAATCGATCAAAGTCGGGGGTTGGCCCGTTGTGGACCTCGGGTTCCGGCTGGTTGTCGTCATCACCTTCGCTGCAGCCGACCGAGGCCACCACGACAACCGCTGCAACAAGACAGAGCCACTGTTCTCGCATCCTGCGTCGATTGTAGCGTGTCCCCGTCGGCGCACTGGGGACGAGGTGCTGGACGAGCGTGCTCAGCGCGGTCCTTCTGCTCCCCGGTCGAGCAGCACCCAGGGGCCGAATCGGCGCTCCGGGTCAATATCCGAAGCGGGCTTTCTGCAGATCGAAGTTGCCTGTCAACTCGGCATCGGTCAGCGCACGGGTGTAGATCCTTGCGATGGAGATGAGCGCGTCACAGGCCTCGACGTGGTCTTCGCGGGCGCCAATCCCGATGTTGTTGGCAGGGGAGCCGCCCAGGTTGCCGCCCGCAGCCTGCGTGTGAACAAGAGCGCCGTTGATGAAGAACTCGTAGCCGACGTTGTCTCGGTAGCGCAGGGCGAAGTGATACCACTGGTTGGGCTGGTACAGCCCCCCGGAACTGTAGGTCGAACCCTTCATGCCGTTGTTGTGCAGGCTCTGCCCCCCGCTGGCGTCGGACCACATCCAGTTCATCTTTCCAGAGCCACCGGCATAGTTGGTGATGATGCCGTTGTTGTAGCTGCGGTGGCTGCGTAGCTTCGCCCAGACTTCCAGGGTGATCTCGCCTGCGCTCTGAAAGCCGCTCCAGCTCGGGACGTCAAATGCTCCTCCATCAAAGCTGAAGGAGCCACCGCCATCGCTGCTGTAGTTCACGTTGCCCCACATGTTTGCGTCGTGGTTTCCGCCACTGGTGTCGAGCCAGGTGCCGCCACTCCCCGAGTAGCTGGCCGGGTCCGAGGCATCCAGGTGAAGCTCGAGCGCCGCGGTGGCAAGGCAGCCATTGTCCGCGACCCCGTCGCAGTCATTGTCCTGGCTGTCGCAGCTTTCGGCATTGCCGGGGAAGTTGGCCCCATCCCCGTCGTCGCAGTCGTCGTCGCTGCTCCCGGTCGTGCCATCGACTCCGCAGGTGGTCACCCCATCCCCGTCGTGGTCGTAGCCTTCGTCGATGGCGCCATCGCAGTCGTCGTCTTCGCCATCACAGGTCTCGGCATTGCCAGGGAAGTTGCCGCTGTCCGAGTCATCACAGTCGGAATCGTTGCTGACGGTACCGCTGGGCGCTGCGCACGAGGGGCTCCCCGTCAGGGGCGCGCCGTAGCCGTCACCATCGTCATCCAGGTACCAGGTAGTGGCATCAAGCGCGCCGACGTCCACGCTGCTGTTGCAGTCGTTGTCGAGCCCATCACAGACCTCGACGGCTCCGGGATGCACAGAACTCTGGCCGTCATCGCAGTCCAGGTCGTTGGGGCTCGCTCCCGCGGGCTCGAGGCAGGCTGTGATCGGCGTTCCGGGGTCTCCGTAGCCGTCCCCGTCCAGGTCCGCGTAGAAGCTGGTCAGGACCCCTTCATCAACCTGCGTGTCGCAGTTGTTGTCGGCGCCATCACAGATCTCCGTACCTCCGGGGAAGGCGCTGGCGTCGAGGTCGTCGCAGTCGCTGAAATCGGCGACGGTTCCAAAGGGAGCGCTGCAGGCGCTGACGCTGCTTGTTGCGTTGCCAAAGCCATCGCCGTCCGCATCGGCGTACCAGGTGCCCGGAGCCGCAGCCCCCTCGTCGATGCTGCCATCGCAGTTGTTGTCGATCTCGTCACAGACCTCGCCGTTGCCGGGATAGGCGAGGGGTTCGAGGTCGTCGCAGTCGTTGCTGTCGGCGACGTAGCCCGGGGGAGCGGTGCAGGCGAGCGTACTGGTGGCCGCTCGGCCGTAGCCGTCACTGTCCGCATCGAGATACCAGGTCGCCTCGCCGGTGGCGCCCGCCTCGTCGACCTGGCCGTCGCAGTCGTCGTCGCTACCGTTGCAGGACTCGGTCGCTGCTGAGTTCACCGCAATGTCGGCGTCGTTGCAGTCTTCGCAGGCGGCCTCGCCGTCGCCGTCCACGTCGGCATAGCCAACCGAACCATCGCAGTTGTAGTCGTTCGGATCGGTGCAGTCGGCCTCGGCGGCGCCGGGATGGTAGCTGGGATTGCTGTCGTCGCAGTCGCCAGAGTGTGCGGTGAAGCCGTGTGGCTGGCCGCAGGATCTCTGGCTGCTGCTGTCGAGCCCGTAGCCGTCACCGTCGCTGTCCTCGTACCAGGTGGGGGCGTCGTCTGCCTCGCTCTCGTCGGTGGCGCCGTCACAGTCGTTGTCGATGCTGTCACACAGTTCGCTGGCGCCGGGATGCACGGCAGCGTCCTGGTCATTGCAGTCGATGTCGTCCGGGTAGCCGTCGCCATCGGCGTCCTCGTCGGGCTGTCCTGCTGAGTCATCATCGTCGCCCGAAGAGTCGTCATCGCCGGTGTCGTCATCGCCGGTGTCGTCATCGCCGGTGTCGTCATCGCCGGTGTCGTCGTCGCCAGTGTCGTCGTCGTCGTCGCCCGCCGAGTCGTCGTCGTCGGCCGCGTCGTCGTCGGCCGCGGGGGGGGGCCCCCCCCCCAGGGTGAGCCCCACGACCCCCCACCCCCAC